>JAHDIS010000079.1 GCA_020630695.1 Paracoccaceae bacterium
CTTGCTGGCGGTTCGATCAACGACGCACACACCGGCCACGCTGGCTGGGGTCACGCGGCAGGCATCAACCTGAACAACGGCATGGACGGTTCCGCGTTCACCGGTGGTGACGGCCAGATCGCTCGCTTCTCGTACAGCTTTGAAGGCTTCACAGGCCACATCTCTGCTGAGCAGTCGCTGAACGGCGCATTCGACACCATCTGGGGTGTTGGTATCCGTTACTCCGCAGACATCTCCAACGCCACTGTTGGCGTAGGCCTTGGCTACCAGTCGCAGAACAACGTGTTTGATCTCTGGGGCCTGAGCCTCGACACCACGTTCGACAACGGTCTGTCCGCAGCTGTTAGCTACTCCAAGCTGTCCTTCAACGGCGGCGGCGAAGTTGAGCACACAGCGATCGGCTTCGGCTACACAATGAACGCTCTGGCCATCGGCATCAACTACGGTGAGTACAACACCGACTTCGGTTGGGACTCGAACGGCTTCGGCATCGCGATGTCCTACGACCTCGGTGGCGGTCTGACAGCTCAGGCTGGCTACGGCTCCTCCGACGACCAGATCCTCGGTTCTTCCGACAGCTGGTCCCTCGGTCTGGCAATGTCCTTCTAAGTCAACCCGACTTAGTTAGACTGAAGAGCGGGCTTTATGCCCGCTCTTTTCTTTTTGGGCTCCGATTGTTAGCTGCATAGCAAGGAGATGCGCTTCAATGCTGCCACTGGCCCAACAAGACCCAAAGACTGTTTTGAACCGCGCCAAAGCGCTGTTTGAACAAGGGCAGTTTGAAACATCTAAACTGCATTTCATTGCGGTGCTGCAAAAGGCACCACAACACGCTGAATCCTACATCTTCTTGTCCAGAATCGCATTTGAACTGGGCGATCGGGACGCCTGCCTCGAGCATCTGAGGAAGGCTGCCGACCTCATCCCCGACAATCCGCGTATCTGGATGGCACTTGCTGATCGTCATCGACACTTTGGCAACGAAACACAGGCCCTCGCCTCCTATGACAAGGCGATTGCACTGTCACCCAAGGACATAGCCCCACGCGCGGACAAGGCTCATTTCCTGCAACTGATCGGTGAGTTCACCAAAGCTGAGACGCAGCTGGTGAAACTCATCAAGAATAACCCAGGTCAGCCCGAGCTGTTCCGGATTCTCTCGGCCACGCGCAAATCCAACAAGCGGGATCCTTTGCTGCGCGAAATGTTGGGCCTTTGGAAAAGGACAGACCTTGCCGAAATTGGCCGCATGCACCTCGGGTACGCGCTGGCCAAGGCTATGTCCGATCTGGGCGAACACGATCGTGTCTTTGGCTACCTGGACCAAGCAAACGCGATCCAAGCTAAACTGGCACCCTATGACCATGCAGGCCGAAAGGCAGAAGTCGAAGGCGTGCTCTCAGCACAGACTGGCCCCTTTGATCGCGTTGGCCCAAGCATTGCCCCTGCCCCCGTTTTCGTCTGCGGTATGCCCAGATCCGGTACAACACTGGTTGAACAGATCATCGCAGCTCACAGCACAGCACAGCCCGGCGGGGAACTGTCCCATTCGCTGCAGCAAGCCTATAAACACTTTGGCACCGGCGCCGAGATGCGCGCGACAGATACTATGCAGCCAGAGATTCTGACTGCGTTTGCCCAAGGCTACGAACGCCTTGTGCAGCGCGATTTCAGAACCGAAGCAACGGTTCTGACGGACAAGAGCATTCAAAGCATATTGGTTTTCGGGCTGTTGCACGCCGCGATCGCCAATGCGCGCCTGATCGTCGTATTGCGCGATCCACGTGATGTCGCCCTGTCGATCTATCGCAACTATTTTTCGTTGGGCACACATCGCTATGCTTGTCGGTTTTCCGATATTGCCAAGGAAATCAAACTCTTCCGTAAGATGCTGCGCCATTGGCAAGAACGCCTGCCCGACGCCGTCCATGTGATAAAATACGAAGATCTCGTTTCCGATCCAGAAAACGGCGCACGCCGATTGCTGAAATATGCAGAAATGGACTGGGAAGACCGTTGCCTCGATTTCCACAAGGAACGCAGCACGGTACAGACGCTGAGCGTGGCGCAGGTCCGGCAACCGATTCATGCTGGTCGCCGCGAAGCCTGGCGGCGCTACGAAAGCGCACTAGAACCATTCGTGAATGCTTGGGGAGATGAGCCGTGGGATTGATTGATACCGAAGAACGCATCGCAAAGGCCTGCAAAGACGCCGGGCGCCCACGGTCGGATGTCCAACTGATCGCCGTCAGCAAAGTCCAACCGCTGGACCGGGTTGAAGCCGTTCTGGAACAAGGCCACCGCTTGTTTGGCGAGAACAAAGTTCAGGAAGCCGCCGGAAAGTGGCCCGACTTCAGAAGCCGTTTTGACGACGTAACCGTGCACTTGATTGGCCCCCTGCAAAGCAACAAGACAAGGCAGGCTATGGAACTGTTCGAGGCGATCCATTCCGTGGATCGTCCCAAACTGGCCAACAGCCTTGCGCGGCTGGCGCAGGAAATGGGCCAGTGTCCCGACTTGTTCATTCAGGTGAACACCGGCGAAGAGCCTCAAAAGGCGGGGGTTATGCCCAAAGATGCCGACCAGTTCATCAAGGATTGCATCGCGATGGACCTTCCCATCAAAGGCGTCATGTGCATCCCCCCGGCCGACGAAACACCATCGCTGCATTTTGCGCTCTTGGCCAAGATCGCCGAACGCAACGGTCTGTCAGGACTCTCGATGGGGATGAGCGGCGATTTCGATCAGGCAATTGCCTTCGGCGCAACTCATGTGCGGGTTGGCTCAGCGGTTTTCGGGGAACGCACTTACGGCACTGAACAGTCGTAAGGCCAGATTGCACTTCGCATAGCGCCAATCTATGGTGCCGCCATGGCTATTCCCGTGGAAACTTTTCATCTCAGCGCCAAAGCGAAAGGCACACTGCAGGCCCGCATCCAGCAGATGGTGGCCGAAGGCATTTTGTCCGGGCGTTTCCAGCGCGGTGAAAAGCTGCCCTCAACCAGAAAACTGGCGAAACACCTTGGGGTCAGCCGGATCACTGTGACCTTGGCCTATACCGAATTGCTCGCGAATGATTATCTCAGTGCGCGCGGTCGCTCCGGCTACTTTGTATCCGACAATGCGCCAGAGCCGCCGGATTTCGGCCCTCTTGCCCCGCGCGAAGATCGTGTTGATTGGGATCAGGCGTTGGCCCGGCGCTATACGGGTGGCACACGCCTGCGCAAACCGGATGATTGGGCTGGCTATCGCTACCCCTTTATCTACGGCCAAACCGATCCTCAGCTTTTTGATCACGCGAATTGGCGGCTGTGCGCAATGCAGGCACTGGGGATCAAGAACTTCACCGCGCTGACCATGGATCAGTTTGCCAATGACGATCCCGAACTGGTGACCTTCATTGCGCGACACACTTTGCCCCGACGTGGAATCATGGCCGGTCCCGACGAAATTCTGGTCACGATGGGCGCTCAAAACGCACTGTGGATCGCGGCGCAGCTGCTATGCGCCGATGGCCGCAAGGTCGCCGTCGAAGAACCATGCTATCCGGAACTGCGCGGCCTTTTGAAGAACGTCGGAGCCGAGGTTCAGTCGTTGCCTGTGGATCAGTTTGGCCTGCGTCCCGACAGCGTTCCGGATGGCACTCAAGTTCTTTTCACAACGCCAAGCCACCAGTGCCCGACATCCGCGACGCTACCAAGATCCCGCCGCGACACTTTGCTGGAACGGGCCGCGGACATGGGCGCGCTGATCGTCGAAGATGACTATGAATTTGAAATGTCGTTCCTGCGCCCGCCTTCCCCCGCGCTCAAAAGCCTCGATGAAGACGGGCGCGTGATCTATGTTGGCAGCTTTTCAAAATCACTATTCCCCGGTCTCAGGCTGGGGTATCTGGTTGGTTCCGCTGACTTTATCCGCGAAGCGCGCGCGCTGAGAGCATCAGTTCTGCGTCATCCGCCGGGACATATTCAACGCACCGCGGCCTACTTTCTCAGCCTTGGCCACTACGACGCCTTGATCCGCAGGATGAGTCGGGCCCTGAACGAACGACGCACAGTTATGGAAACGGCCATACAAGAGCACGGCCTGCAAATTGCCGGAAGTGGCGCGCATGGTGGATCGAGCTTTTGGATGAAAGCGCCCGATGACGTTGACACCGAGCAGTTGGCCAAGGAGCTGAGCTGGCAAAGCGTCTTGATCGAACCCGGCGCCCCGTTTTTTGCCTCGGCTAACCCGCCGCGCAACTTCTACCGGCTTGGGTTCAGCTCCATACCTTCCGAGCGCATTGCCGAAGGCATAAAACGCATCGGCACAGCGCTTGCGAAGCACGGCGCAGGCCGCTAACCAACGCCTATGCGTATCATCCGAGACTATCAGTTCGTACAGCCCAAAGACCGAGGCGCCAGCGCTGCCATCGGCAATTTCGATGGCGTGCACCTGGGCCATCAGGCCGTTATCCAGATCGCGGCCGATGCCGAACCTGACGCGCCCTTGGGGATTTTGACGTTCGAGCCGCACCCCCGCGCCTATTTTGCACCCGAGGCCCCGGCATTTCGTCTGATGAACGCAGAAGCAAGGGCATCACGCCTAGAGAAATTGGGCGTTGATCGTCTGTATCAGTTGAATTTTAACGCCGCGCTGGCCTCGCTCAGCCCCAGGGAATTCGCTGCAAAAGTCATTCACGAGGGCCTCGGCCTGCGGCATGTAGTGGTTGGGGCCGATTTTTGTTTCGGGCAGGGTCGCAAGGGGACGGCAAAGGATCTGCAACGCTTTGGAGCGGAGATGGGCTTTGGTGTGACCATCGCAGAATTGCTCGAAACCGGGGGGTTACAGGTGTCTTCAACTGCAATTCGAAAGGCGTTGAGCGATGGGCGGCCACAGGATGCCGCCGCGCAATTGGGGCATTGGCACCGGATCGAAGGCGAAGTCATCGGCGGAGAACAGCGCGGGCGCGAACTGGGCTATCCAACCGCCAACATGTCAATTGATGGGCTACATCCGCCAAAATTTGGGGTCTATGCCGTATTAGTGGACGTGACCGAAGGACCGCACAAAGGCAGCTATCATGGCGCAGCCTCTATCGGCGTGCGCCCAATGTTTGATGGGGAGGTGCCGAACATCGAAACCTTCCTGTTTGACTTCAAGGGCGATCTCTACGGAACACGCCTGTCCGTTGCGCTTGTGGATTACCTGCGCCCCGAACTGAAGTTTGACGGTTTGGATGCACTGATTACGCAGATGGACGCGGACTGTGAAAAAGCCCGCGGTATTCTAAGCGCTCTCTGAGCCCCTTCCCTTTGGCGTGCCATGGCGCTACGCCTTGGCCATGACAGACAACCCGTCCCCCATCGCAAAACCCGGATTGCCAACCCGTTTCTGGGAGCGCAAAAAGCTTAGCCAGATGAGCCGCCCTGAGTGGGAAGCGCTCTGTGATGGATGTGGCAAGTGCTGCATGAACAAACTGGAAGACGAAGAAACCGGCGAGGTGGCTTTGACCCGGCTTGCGTGTCGTTTGTTCGACGACAGCACCTGCCGTTGCGCCCAGTATGATATTCGTCACCAGTTCGTGCCGGAGTGCATTGTGCTGGCACCCGACAACATCGAACAAAATCTGTACTGGATGCCTGAAACCTGCGCGTACAAACTGCTTTGGCAGGGCAAACCGCTGATGGAATGGCATCCACTGATTTCCGGAACAACACAAAGCGTTCATCGCGCCGGTGTTTCCATGCAGGGGGCAACCGTGCCAGAGTTTGAAGTCGACGAAGACGACTGGGAAGAACACATCATAGAGGAACCGCTATGACACAGCCTGTGATGAACTTTGCCTCGGACAACGGCGGCCCTGCACCGCAGGCCGTGCTGGATGCTTTGGCAGCCGCGAATTCTGGCTATGCTGGCGGTTATGGCGGCGATGACCTGTCTCAGGATGTGGCGGACCGCATCCGCACTTTGTTCGAGGCGCCCGATGCTGCGGTTTATCTGGCCGCAACAGGCACCTCCGCCAATGCCCTGGCTTTGGCCACACTTGTTCAGCCTTTCGAGACCGTGTTCTGCACACCCGATGCGCATATCCATATGGACGAATGCAATGCGCCGGAGTTCTTTACGAGCGGCGCAAAACTGACACTGGTTCCCGGCGACGACCGCATGACAGCCGCTGCGTTGCGCGGTGCCTTGAACGGCGAAGAAAATCGAGGCGTGCATGGTCCGCAGCGTGGTGCCGTTTCTCTGACCAATGTGACCGAGGCGGGAAATGTCTACTCCCTCACCGAACTTAAGGCATTGTGCGCTGTAGCGAAGGAATTTGATCTGCCCGTGCATCTGGACGGCGCGCGCTTTGCCAATGCATGTGCAACACTCGGGTGCACACCGGCAGACATGACATGGAAGGCGGGCGTCGATGTTGCGGTCTTTGGCGGCACCAAGAACGGTTTGCTGGGCGTCGAAGCCGTTATCCTGTTTGATCAATCCCGCGCCTGGGAATTCGAGCTGCGCCGCAAACGTGGCGGCCATCTGTTTTCCAAGCATCGTTTCCTTGCCGCGCAGATGAGCGCCTATCTGGACAACGACAATTGGATGACCTGGGCAAACGCGGCAAACAGCGCAGGCATGAGGCTACGCCAAGGTTTGGAGGCTTTGGGAATCGGCATTGCCAACGAAACACAGGCCAACATGGTGTTTTTCAACGCGCCGCGGCGGGTGCACCGCGCTCTCTTGCAGGCGGGCGCGATCTATCACCCTTGGGGCGATCTCGACGGCGGCGCCGAAGACGCGCCCATCACCGGGCGTCTGGTCTGCGACTGGTCCACGCAGGACAGCGCAATAGACGGCTTTCTGGCCCTCTGCGCATCAGCGCTAAAGGCATAAAGGTTTGGGCGCTGTGCGAGGTATTAGTTCAGCTGGAAATGCAGCTCATAGCTGCCGTCGGTGAAAGCGCCGAACAGATCGGGGATGTCCGGATGATCGACAGGCTCACCGCTGTAGTCAGCAACCAAATTCTGTTCTGAGACATAGGCCACATAGAATGACTGATCGTTCTCGGCCAGCAGATGATAGAACGGCTGCTTTTTGGCCGGGCGGCTGTCCTCGGGAATCGCTTCGTACCATTCTTCGGTGTTGTTGAACTCTGGATCCACATCAAAAACAACACCACGAAACGGGTGTTTCCGATGCCGGACGACCTGGCCCAGATGGTATTTCGCACGTTTCGATTGCATAGTATGAGCCTTCAACATCCGTCCGTTAAGCCACAGAAATCTCGAATTGTCCAACTTTCGGCCATGATTTTGCCGGAAACACACTGTGGCTCGCTGCCCAACAGTGGGACTATCCGCCTGATACGCCGGGATTGAGCGGTTTTCCACCCGGCATTTGCCAATCTGGTGCCTTCAGACAGAAATGTGATTCCCACCTTCGCGCCAATCCGCTAAACTATCGCAAAACAAATAAAACAAAGGCGAGAAGCATGAGCAGATGGCTTCGCGCGATGGTTATTGTCCTTTTGGCCGCCTCGTGTGGTGGCGGCGGGTCGGGCAAAGCACCGCGCAATCTAGACAATGCATGTTCCATTTTGGAACAACGTTCCGGATACATCCGGGCGTTCCGGGCCGCTGAACGAAAATACGGGGTTCCCGTGCACGTTCAAATGGCGACGATCTATCAAGAGAGCAAATTCGTCTCGGATGCGCGCACACCGCTGCGTTACAGGCTTGGCGTAATTCCTGTGGGCCGGCAAAGTTCGGCCTTTGGCTATAGTCAGGCTCTGGACGGCACGTGGAAAGAGTATCTTGCCGCCACAGGCAATCGTGGTGCGCGGCGGGACAACATCCGCGACGCGACCGATTTCATGGGATGGTACATGAAGGGCACGCGCGACCAGCTGGGTATCCCGCTCACTGATGCGCGCCGGCAGTACCTAGCCTACCACGAAGGGCGTTCCGGGTATCGGCGCGGGACCTACAATTCCAAATCGTGGTTGTTGCGGGTTTCGGCCGAGGTGGGGGACCGTTCGCTGCGGTACCGTGATCAGCTGTCACGCTGCCGGGCCGCCAGACGGTAGTCGGGCTTCCGAATTGCTAAATAAAAGCGGCTCAGTTTGAGCCGCTTTTTTTATTTCCGGTGGAATAGCCCTCAGCGCAGCTTTTCCAGCTCTGGCTCGATCTGGAACAACCGGTTGGGCAGTGTCTTTTTCTCAAGGCCGCCCAGTACGACGGTGGTGCTGCCACCATTTCCGTCCTTGATGATCCACTGGCGCAGTTCGGCTGGCTTGCCCGTGAACTTCAGCTGGATTGAGCCATATTCAGGGCGCTTCGGATCCTGCGCGGTGACCACTGTTGCAGTCCCGTCAAAGCTGTGACCACGCACCATGCCAGCTTGGGACAGGTTCACGTTACGCGCCAGAATGATCGACAGGGGGGTCTGGTTCAGCGGATAGCTATCTGGCTGGCCACCAAACTTGCGATCCAGAATATAGACGGATCCCGCAGTGGCCAGAACCAGGGCGCGCTCGGGTGGATTGTAGTCAAACCGCACCTTGCCGGGGCGTTTGATCGAAATCGTACCAGTCGAGATCGTCCCGTCACCATTGATCTGGGTAAAGGTGCCTTGGGCTGTCTGAATAGAATTCAGATACCTGGAGATTTCGCCCAGCGACAGTTTTTGTGCGCTGGCCGTGCTGGCCAGAACCACAAGGGTTGCGGCGGTGATCAAAGTCCGAAGCATGGTCATGCGCTCCTTGGCTGCTCGTCCTGGCACCTTATGTGGCACCTCTGGCGATGATATGCGATATCACCGCGGCTTTCATTCGATATCGTGGGTGACTTTCCGCCAATCAAGGGTAATGCCCGCGTTACAACAGCAACTCCGGCGTATCGGTCAGGGGCGCTGGCGGCTGTCCCACAAGCGGCGACAACAGGATCAGGCATTCCGGGCAGCGCCCGATGCCCAGCCCGTAGGCCGCGACACGGTAGTCCCCGGGTGCAACAGGCAGCTGGATGGCCGATGCGCCGCCACCGTGCACGCGCACCGCACCCGAGCGCAGCATCACACGGCCTTCGGGCGTCGCCTCCCGCAAGCGGCGAAATTCGCGCGATTGCGGCTCCACCGGGCCACTGTCGTGGATGCGCAGCCGAATCTTGACCCCACCATCACCGCCAAAACCGATGTAATAAAACCCCTGCTCGGTCATGAACTGAAGCATCGAGGTTTTTGCGGGCCACGCGGCAAGATCCGTCTCCGAGTCGCAAACGAAGGCGCCGCCAGCCTCGATATCGATGGTTCTTGCCCGCTCCTGCGCAATCACTGGCTCAGGCAACTGCAACAGAGCGCGCCGCTTCTGCATCAGCCGCGCGCGGGACATGTGATAGCGTTGCGGATAGCTGTGCGCCCCGGCCCCGGCCGCAAGCGCACGCAAGGCTGTATCCATCTCTTGCCGGGTCTCAAGAGCATCAGCCTTTTCAAGCAGCATCGCCGCATGGCCCCAGCCACGCGCCTGCTTGCGGCGTTCCTTGATCGGCAGGGCCTCCGCCGCTTTCATCGCAGCGGCCAGCGTATCATTGTCCAAACCCGTCGCCTCCTTCTTCTCTGTCCAAAATACTCCGGGGGAGGCGCCCGCAGGGCGGCGGGGGCAGCGCCCCCTATTGTTGCTCCGGCACCAGAATCTCGCGTTTGCCGACGTGGTTGGCTGCACCGACGACACCCTGATCTTCCATTTGCTCAACCAGACGCGCAGCTTTGTTGTAGCCAATGCCCAATTTACGCTGAATGTAGGAGGTCGAGCATTTGCGATCCTTGATCACGATGCCAACCGCCTGATCATAAAGCGCGTCTTCGCCGCCCGTGTTGCCGCCTGTGTTCAGGCCCAGCACAGCATCAATGTTGTCAGCCTTCTCATCATCCGGGCCTTGAACAACACCAGATACATATTCCGGAGGACCAAAGGCCTTGAGATGGTTGACGATTTCCTCAACCTCTTCATCCGAACAGAACGGGCCGTGACAGCGGGTGATCTTGGCACCGCCAGCCATGAACAGCATGTCCCCCATACCCAGCAATTGCTCGGCGCCCATCTCGCCCAGAATGGTTCGGCTGTCGATTTTCGACGTCACCTGGAAGGAAATCCGGGTTGGGAAGTTCGCTTTGATCGTGCCGGTGATCACGTCCACGGACGGACGCTGGGTCGCCATGATCAGGTGAATGCCCGACGCCCGCGCCATCTGGGCGAGGCGCTGAATGCAGGCTTCGATCTCTTTGCCCGCAACCATCATCAGGTCTGCCATTTCATCGACGATCACGACGATGTATGGCATTTTCTTTGGTTCGATCTCTTCGGTCTCGAAGATCGGCTCGCCGGTTTCATCGTCGAAACCTGTCTGAACGGTTCTTTCGAACATCTCGCCTTTGGACAGCGCATCTGCAACCCGGCTGTTAAAGCCATCGATGTTGCGCACACCCATTTTGGACATTTTGCGATAGCGATCTTCCATTTCGCCAACGACCCATTTCAAGGCAACCACGGCCTTTTTCGGGTCTGTCACAACAGGCGAAAGAAGATGAGGGATGCCGTCATAGACGCTGAGTTCGAGCATCTTGGGGTCGATCATTACCAACCGCAGCTCTTCTGGTGACAGCTTATAAAGCAGGGACAGGATCATCGTGTTGATCGCAACCGACTTACCAGAACCCGTGGTCCCCGCAATCAGCAGGTGGGGCATCTTGGCGAGGTTCGCGACAATCGGATCCCCCCCGATGTCTTTGCCCAGTGCAAGTGGCAGTTTGTGGTTGCCGTCACCATAGTCGCGTGTCGAAAGGATTTCGCGGAACGAGACCATTTCGCGATTGTCGTTGGGCAGTTCGATACCGATCACGCTGCGGCCGGGCACGGTGGACACACGCGCCGACAAGGCAGACATGCTGCGCGCGATGTCATCAGACAGACCGATGACACGGCTGGCCTTGAGACCCGGAGCAGGCTCAAGTTCATACATCGTCACGACCGGACCAGGACGAACAGAGACGATTTCACCCTTCACGCCATAGTCATCCAACACGGATTCGAGCATCCGGGCGTTTTCTTCCAGTGCCTCGTCCGAAAGGTGGTGCCGCTCGATGGTCTCCGGGCTGGCCAGCAGGCTCAGCGGCGGAAGCTCATATTCGGGACGGTTTTCCTCGAACTTCAGGCTCGGTTGCGCTTCTTCCTGCGCGCGGCGCGAGGTTTTGATCGGCTTACGTGCAGGCTGCTGCACGACCTTCTTTGCGACTGGCTGTGGAATGGCTGCAGGCGCGGCGCTGGCGACAGGTGCCGGGCCAGCGCGATCATCCAGAATTTCTGCCTCGTCCGGATCGCCGTAGTCATCAAAATCGCGCATCTCGGTATATGCCGACATGTCCGCATAGGGATCAGCGACAGGTGTGGCCTCTGGCGCTGGCGGGATCGGTTGCGCGCCGAAAGACGCCATGGCGTTGCCAAGAACAGCGGCTGCTTCGCCCTGCGCGCTGGCCAATGGTGTCTGAGGTGCTGTCAAAGGTGGCTCTGGCGGCAATCCAACACCAGCGTCACGCGCCTGCGGCTTGAAGATCAAGGGCTGAGGTCCGAACCCCCTGCCCTTGGTCAGCGGTTTGCTGGGATCGGCAGGCGCAGCTGCGGCAACCTGAGGCTGCCCGCGCATCCGGGTTTTGACCGCATCCGCGATCTTGGCCTTCACACGATCATCCTGCGGGGCCTCCATATCGTGACCAACCACTCCGGCATCCACCAACTCGGGCTCGGGCATGGGATCACTGCGCTTGAGCAACGAAGGCATGCGGGCCAGCAATCCGGTTTTTTCTGCCGGCATTTCAATTGGGTCTTCGACGTGTTCCAAAATGGCATCCGGTTCCGCCGTGATCGCTGGCTCGGCCCTGCGAACCCGCGCGGCCGCTGCCGCTGGCGCCGCCGGAATGGCCTCTTGCGAGGCAGCCCACGCGGCATGTTCTGCCGCCTCCGCCTGTTTGCGCGCCCGGCGTTCCGTGTTGGCAACCTGCATTTTTTGCGCTGCACCCACGGCACCTGTCGCGCCCCGGCCCAGTACATTCATCAGCGTGGCATAGACCATGACAACGCCGACAATCAGGAAACGCGATATTCCCCGGATTTCTTCTCGTACAAAGCCCAAAACAAATGCACCGAACGCAATGATGATCGCGGCCATGACGAACTGGATGAGCTTGAGACCGAATTCTGTTCCGACAGGCAGCAGGTTCAGCAAGGAGCCCATCATCATGTCACCAAACAAGCCACCAAGGCCAAAGTTGTGGCTCCAACCGGCGGATTCGTTCAGTCCCGAGGCATAGACCGAACACATCGCAACCCAGATTGGCGCAAACACAAGCCGTCCAAAGGCGCGGCCTTCACCGCGGTGTGCCGCAAAGCGCACGCCCCAGACCAGCAGAACCAAAGCCAGCGCCCATGATCCCCAACCGACGATCATGAACAAGGGCGCAGCCACGGACGCGCCCAGACGGCCCATCCAGTTCTGAACCGGGGCATCTGTTGCCGACAACCAACTTGGGTCTTCGGGGGTATAGGATGCGATCATTGCGACCGCCATCAGGCCCAGCACCACCAGAGCCAGTCCAAACAGTTCCCGGCCACGCCGTTCCAGTGAAACCGCTGTCTCGCTATCGAATAGAGGGTCCCGCCCCCGCGATTGATATGATGCCATGCCTGCCTCGTTTCTTCTTGTTTTATTCGCCGTAAAGACAATCCCTGATCGCAATCAGGCCTGCCTCGGTCTCGTCTTGCGCGGCGACCATGGCCACGCGAATGTATCCTTTGCCCGGATTTCCATCCGGCCCTTCCTGAGACAGATACGCGCCGGGCAGCACCCGCACGCCTGTCTCGGTCCAAAGCTTCAATGCCGCCGCTTCGCCATCTTCGACCGGAAGCCAAAGGAAAAAACCTGCTTGGGGCGGCATGTATCCGGGGACATTCCCCAAAATTCGGTCGGCCAGATCATACTTTGCCTGATACAGTGCCCGGTTTTCCGCCACATGCGCCTCGTCGGCCCAAACCTTTTCGGCCACATGTTGAAGCGGCAATGGCAGCGGCGCACCGGAATAAGCCCGAAGCTGTTTGATCCGCTTGATCGTTTCGGGACCCCCCGCCACGAACCCGGACCGCAATCCGGGCAAATTCGACCGCTTGGAAAGCGAATGGAACACCGCAACCCGCTCGGGATGCGCGCCTACTCTTTGTGCAACCTGCCAAGCCCCCGCCGGCGGTTTGTCTCGATAGATTTCCGAATAGCATTCGTCCGCGAGGATCTGGAAATCATAGCGTTCGCCCAGCGCGATCAGAGATTCCCAATAGTCTGCATCCGCGATGGCGCCCTGCGGATTGGCTGGAGAGCACAGATAGACCAAAGCCGTACGCTTCAGGGTGTCTTCGTCCACGCTGGAGAAATCGGGCAAATGCCCCGTCTCGGCCGTTGCAGGCACAAAGACAGGATCGGCCGAGACCGAAATCGCCGAGATCATATAGACCTGATAGAAGGGGTTTGGCATCAAGACAGCCGGTTTCTGGCCCGCCTTGGTCTCTGGGCACAGCGCCATGCCCGCATTGTAGAGCCCCTCCCGCGTGCCATTCAGCGGCATGACCTGCGTGTCAGGATCGGCCATTACACCATAGCGTTTGGCCAGCCAGTTCGTGATCGCCTCACGCAGTTCGGGCGTGCCGTCATTGGGTGGATATTTCCCAAAGCCATCCGAATTTTGTGCAATGATTTCAGTGATCCAAGGCGGAAACGCATGTTTCGGCTCACCGATTGTCATATGCCGGACAGGCCCACCCGGTGCATGCACATCCAAAAGGGCGCGCAGACGCGGGAACGCATAAGCCGGAAGGTTCGAGAACCGCTCGGGAAACATGAATGACTGCCTCTGGTTGCGGGATCATTGTCGCCCCGCTTTGGGATAGAATAGGAAATAACCGGGGGCACTGTCCAGAATTTTGCCATGATCTCGGGGGGATGTGGCGCGAATGCCGCATGCCTTGGCGATCGGAATCAACGCCCCTATGGCCCGCCAAAAATTGTCCACAGCTGCTTAGTTGCCCGGCACAAGTTTTCCGGGGTTCAGGATGTTGTCCGGGTCCAAGGCCCGTTTCACGGCGCCCATAACATCCCAGCCATCGCCGTGTTCGGCACGCATATAGGCCAGTTTCCCCATTCCCACGCCATGCTCGCCGGTGCAGGTTCCGCCCAAGGCGATCGCCCGTTCTGCCATCCGGTGGGACAACGCCTTGGCCGTTTCAAGGTCCGCGGGTTGCTCAGGATCAACCAGCAGGATGGCGTGAAAGTTGCCGTCGCCCACATGCCCCAGAATGGGCCCGGGAATACCAGAGGCCTCAATGTCGGCCTGGGTTTCCTCGACCGCCTGCGCCAGTTTGGAAATCGGCACACAAATGTCCGTGACCAGCGCCCGCGCGCCTTTGCGGGCCGCCAAGATCGCGTAGTAGCCGTTGTGCCGCATCGCCCAGAGCGCACGCCGTTCTTCCTCGCGGGCGCTCCATTGAAATTCCGATCCACCGTGATCCGCTACAATGTCACCGAACCGGACGGCGTCTTCTGCCACACCATCGGGCGATCCGTGAAATTCCACCATCAGGTGAGGCGCTTCATTCATTGATGAGCCCGAATAGTCATTGAAGGCGCGCGCGCTGGCGGCATCCACGAATTCGATGCGGGCCATGGGTATGCCCATCTGGATCGTCTCGATCACGGTGTCCACGGCTGCGCCCATGGACGGGAATGAACAAATCCCGGCGCTGGTGGCCTCGGGAATGCCGTGCAAGCGCAACGTGAGTTCGGTCACCAGACCCAATGTCCCTTCCGAGCCCACCATCAGCGCCGTCAGGTCATAGCCAGCCGAAGACTTGCGCGCACGGCTACCGGTTTCAATAACGCGGCCATCCGCCAGAACGACCTGCATACCCATCACGTTGTCGCGCATCGTGCCATAGCGCACCGCCGTCGTACCAGAGGCGCGCGTCATGGCCATCCCGCCAATCGAGGCGTTTGCACCCGGATCGACCGGGAACATCAGCCCTGTCGCGCGTAACTCTTCGTTCAGTGCTTCCCGTGTCACGCCCGGCTGAACCGTGACATCCATATCTGCTGAACGGATCGAAAGAACCTTGTTCATATCGCGAAAATCCACAACGATCCCGCCTCTTAGGGCCAGACCATGCCCCTCGAGCGACGTCCCCGCCCCCCATCCAATCACCGGGCAACGCGCCTGCGCGCAAATGCGCATGATTTCAGCAACCTGAGCGGTATTTTCAGGATAAGCCACCGCCTCGGGTGGCATTGGCGGAAAATGTGTCTCGGACCGCCCGTGCTGATCGAGATCGGGCTTGGAACGGCTGAGCCGTTCGCCTAGGAGTTGGGACAGGGTTTCGAGCGCCTGTTCATTGGCCATTGCAATGCCTCACGAGTTTTCCCGGGGCAGCTTATACAACGGTCGGGACGAGCGATAGTTCCCGGATTGGAGGACCCGGCTTTGCTTAGTCTGCTGCGTGATCAGATACGCAATACCGGCGCACAGGTTGCGCGCGGCTGGGATTTGCTGCGTCACGAGGGCCCGGGGCAGATCCAATTCTGGTTTATCGCCCTTATCGTTGGAATCGTTGCAGGATTTGCCGCCATCGGATTTCGTGCGGCGATTGCCAAGTTGCAAACCACGCTCTACGGCACCGACGACGTGGCCACGCTGCACAGCTTTGCAGAAACCTTGCCGTGGATGTGGGTCTTGCTGATCCCGGCAATCGGCGGCATCGCGGTCGGCATAATCCTGCATCATTTTACGCCCGATGGCCGCGTGCGTTCGGTCGCCGACGTGATCGAAGGCGCTGCGCTCAACGATGGCCGGGTTGAAAAGAAGGCGGGGATTGCCTCAGCGCTTTGTTCCTGGATCACATTGTCGACCGGCGGTTCCACCGGCCGGGAAGGGCCAGTTGTGCACATCGCTGCAATGGTTTCGTCTTGGGTGGCAAATTTCCTGCGCGTGGATGGTATCACAGGCCGCGATCTGCTGGGCTGTGCCGTTGCCGCCGCGGTGTCCGCCAGCTTTAATGCGCCCATTGCCGGCGCTCTTTTCGCGCTAGAGGTAATCCTGCGCCATTTTGCGGTGCATGCCTTTGCGCCCATCGTGGTGGCCAGCGCCGCGGGAACAGTCATCAACCGGCTGGTTTACGGCGATGTGACCGAATTCATGCTTCCGGGAACAACAACGGTTGAGTTCTATCTAGAGCTTCCGGCGTTTTTCTTGCTGGGGCTGGTCTGTGGTCTGGTCGCGGTGATCCTGATGAAATCGATTTTCTGGGCGGATGATTTCGAAACCCGCCTGCAAAACCGAATGGGCCTGCCACATTGGCTGCGGCCTTCGGTGGCGGGGCTGCTGTTGGGCGCCATGGCGATATATTACCCA
>JAHDIS010000080.1 GCA_020630695.1 Paracoccaceae bacterium
GAAACCCTGACCGCAGCTTTGGAAACCGATGCGGCTTCGGTAATTCAGAAAACCCACTGGCCCAACATCGACCTGATTGGCGCGCAGCTGAATCTGTATTGGGCGGAATTTCAGGTGCCGGTCTGGCGGATGGGGCTGCGATCCTGGCCGTTGTGGGATGCGTTGACCAATTTCCTGCAGGACGAAGAGGTCCTGCAGCAGTACGACGTGATCATCCTTGATACGCCCCCTGCCCTTGGCTATCTGACGATCAACGCATTGGCCGCCGCGGATATCCTGCTGGTGCCTCTGGGCGCTTCGTTCCTGGAGTTCGATTCCACGGGCCGTTTTTTTGACATGCTCTATTCGACGTTCGCGTCGATTGAAGAGGGTGAAAATGCGGCCCGCCGGCGTGCGGGTTTGCCCGAGATGAAATTCGAATGGGATGCGGTGCGCGCCTTGATCACCCGATTTGATGCGGGGCAACAAACCGATCTGGCCAACGTCATACAGGCGTACTTTGGGGACTTCATGAACGCCTATCGACAGGATTTTACCGCACTTGTCGGGCAGGCGGGTGAACAGGTGAACGGCATCTACGAAGCGGATTACCGTGATTTCAACCGTGACACCTATGTGCGCGGGCGCGAGGCATTCGACAGAACCTACGCCGAGTTGAAGGAACTGCTGATCGGCGCGTGGTGGCGTGATTTGGCAATGTCCGAGGCAGAGCAAAGCGAGGAGACCGGCAATGGCGAGGCGTAAGCGACTTGAGGCCCCGACCGAAGAGGCCCTGAAAGATCTCGAAGAGGGTTTCGCGCGCGAAACCACGTCCGCAGGTGGCGCATTGGGGCCCATGCCGCCCATCGCCAAGGTTGCTGCTGATGCGGCCCAATCTGCGCCGATGCAATCAGCGCAGGACAGGGCCCGTGCGGCGCAAGACGCCGCTGAGGCGGAACGCTATCGCGCTGCGCTTGCGGCTGGGCTCTTGGTGCAGGACATTCCGCTGTCTCGGATCGCAACGGACGCCATGGTGCGTGATCGCTTGTCCGAGGATTCCGAGGCTATGGAAGAGCTAAAGGCATCATTGGCCACCAGCGGTCAACGGCTTCCGATCGAACTCTATCCTCTGGAGCCGTCAGAGGACGGTGAAGCAGAATTTGCGCTGATCTCAGGCTTTCGCCGCCTTAGTGCGTTGCGGTTGCTCTTTGCTGAAACAGGCGATGACAGCTATGCGACGGCCAAGGCGATTGTCCGTGATGTTCCAGATCCGGGGCAGGCTTATCTGGCCATGGTGGAAGAAAATGAAATCCGGTCAGACCTGAGCCATTATGAGCGCGGTCGTATTGCGGTGATGGCTGCGGGGCAGGGGGCCTATGCCAGCACCGAGGACGCAGTCAACGCATTGTTCGCCACAGGGTCAAAGGCCAAGCGGTCCAAGATCCGCTCTTTTGCTGAACTGCACGAAGTCCTGGGCGACCTGCTGGCCTTTCCAACCCATCTTTCCGAACGGCAGGGTCTGCGTTTGTCGGCGGCTGTCCGCAATGGTTTCGCGCGCGAAATCAGGGCGGCTCTGGCCACCGGTATGGGCACGGATCCGGCCGCGGAATGGGCGCAGATCGAACCGGTAATTGAAGCGGCCGAAGCTGAGCTGAGCACCCGCAAGGAGGGGGCCCCGGGTCGGCCGCGCAAGGCCCCGGCGCCATCCAAATCCGAGGCAGGTCCGGGGTACTACAAGCTGGGAAATGGCATCACGCTGATCCGCGACAGCGATAGCAAAGGCTACTACATCCGGATCAAGGGAAAGCAGGTCAATTTCGAGATGGTCGACGTGGTCATGGAGGAAATCAAGCGGCTGTTGGAACCGCGCTAGGGTTTCGCGTGCGAAACCCGTCGTAATACAGTAAGTCATTGAAATTATTGATTTTTTTGTGAGTGTTCAGCTTCAGTCCCCAATTATTCAACCGGGGATTGAAGGCTGGATGATTCGCAACCAAATCGGCAAAAACGAACCAGAAGGTTGTAAACAGTTTCTTAACAACTTGCCGTATCGTTGCATAACCGGAAACCAAATTTGGGTCATTTCAACTGATTTGGCCCAAATCATCCAAATCGTGCCTTAGTTTTTGCACAATTCGAAAACGCCCCTGTAATGTTGCGCCAATGGGACAAATCCGCCGTTGCGGTGGAGGCGTCTGAGTCACGAGTGTCCGCTGGTCTGCGATGCGCCTTGGGGAAATCCGAAGTTCAATTCCCGGTGCATGTCCTCATTTGACCGAAGACATTTTTGAAAACGTGCGATCCGACAGGGACGCTGGAACAGGAAGAGACGATTAAAATGCCAACTCCTACGATTTTCGATGATGATCTCGAAGGCACACCTCTGGCTGATGCCATTGCGCTTTTGGAAGGGAACGACCGTTTCAAAGGTTTGGAGGGTGACGACACTGCCGACGGTGAAGCCGGCAACGACACTCTTATCGGTGGTGATGGAAACGACTTCCTGAAAGGCGGCCTGGGCTTTGACGAGCTGATTGGCGATGCGGGCAACGACACGCTGGACGGTGGGGAAGACGACGACATTCTCATTGGTGGTGCTGACGAAGATCTGCTGCTGGGCGGAATCGGCGATGACCTTCTGGATGGGGGCACCGGCGAAGACACAATGGTCGGCGGCGCAGGCAACGACACACTGAACGCGGGAACCGGCGATGATTATTTGGCCGGCGGCGGTGGCGACGATGTTCTGGTTGGTGACGATGGCAACGATGCCATGCACGGCGGGGCCGGGGCTGATACCATTGATGGCGGTCTGGGCGACGACAAGATGTATGGCCACGAAGACGCCGATGTCATGAACGGCGCTGAAGGCGACGATTTGATGCTGGGCGGCGAAGGCGATGACTTCATGGAAGGTGGCCTCGGTGCTGACACCATGGATGGCGAGGCTGGCAATGACACATTGCTGGGTGGCCGCGGCAACGACTGGCTCGTTGGTGGTATGGGTTATGACGAACTCATCGGCGGTGGCCGCAACGATACGCTGGAAGGCAACGAAGACGATGACATCCTGATTGGTGGCGGCGGCGAAGACAGCCTGCTCGGCGGGATTGGTGACGATCTGCTCGATGGCGGCGCTGGCGAAGACACGATGATTGGTGGCGCGGGCAACGACACGCTGAACGCGGGTCTGGATTCTGATGTGCTGTTCGGTGAAGACGGTGACGACGTGCTGGTTGGCGACGACGGCGATGACTTCATGTCCGGTGGAGCAGGGGCCGACACGATCGACGGTGGTCTTGGCGATGACAAGATGCAGGGCGACGACGGCGACGATGTCATGGACGGCGCCGAGGGCAATGACCTGATGCTCGGCGGCGTTGGCAACGACACCATGCAGGGTGGCGATGGCAATGACACCATGGACGGCGAAGCGGGCAACGATTCCCTGCTGGGCGGACTGGGCAATGATTGGCTCAAGGGTGAAGACGGCTTTGACGAACTGATGGGCGGAGCCGGTGACGACTCACTCGATGGTGGCGCGGACGATGACCTGCTCTTGGGTGGTGACGGCAATGACACGGTCATTGGTGGTATCGGCGCTGATTTCGTTGGCGGCGGTGACGGTGCGGATACTGTCATTGGTCAAGAAGGCGATGACACGCTTGAGGGGAACCTCGGTGACGATTTCCTGTCAGCCGGTGATGGTGCTGACCTTGTGCTGGGCGGCGAAGGCAACGACAGCATGTTGGGCGGCGACGGCAATGATACGATGGACGGCGAAGGCGGTGATGACATCGTGGCCGGCGGATTGGGCGATGATTGGCTCAAGGGCGAAGACGGTAACGACTCTGTTGTTGGTGGCGAAGGCAATGACACTGCCGAAGGCGGGAACGGCGACGACACGATCGATGGCGGTCTGGGCGATGACTCGGTGCTGGGTGGACGTGGTCATGACCTGATGCAGGGCGGCGAAGGCAGCGATACCCTGCGGGGCAATGCGGGCGACGATACCATCGACGGTGGAGCGGGTGGTGACTTTGTTTTCGGCGGCAACGGCAGTGACTGGATCAAGGGCTCTGAAGGCAACGACACGCTGCGCGGTGGCAACCAGTCCGACACCATTGAAGGTGGTGACGACAACGATCTGATCGTGGGTATGGCGGGCGGTGATGTGCTGCGCGGCGATGCTGGCGACGACACCATCCGCGGTGGTAATGGTGCTGACGAGATCGAAGGTGGTGCAGGTGCTGACGTCATCCGTGGTGGCAGCGGTACGGACATCCTGAACGGCAATGACGGCGCCGACCGTATTTTCGGTGGCCGAGATGCCGACACCATGGATGGCGGTGCCGGTGCAGATCGTATGTACGGCTATGGCGGCGACGACGTGATGTCAGGAGGCATTGCTGATGATGTCATGGCCGGTGGTGCGGGCAATGACACGATCAACGGCGATGACGGTTCTGATGAAATCGACGGCCAGCTTGGTGACGATGTGATTGATGGCGGCGGCGGTGGTGACGTCATCGGTGGCCAACTCGGCAACGATTTCATCGATGGCGGCGGTGGCGCGGATACCATCCACGGCGGCGGTGGCAACGACACATTGCGGGGCGGCGCAAGTGACGACGTGATCATGGACGGTGCCGGTTCGGACATCCTGATTGGCAACAATGGCTCAGACCGGTTCTTGATCCGCGCTAGCTCTGAGACCGGGAACGTGATCCGTGACTTCACACCCGGCGAAGACTGCGTGGACCTGCGCGGCCTGGGCCCCGTGACCCTTACTGTAATCGGATCGGATATTCTGGTGACAACCTTGGGCGGCCAGGATGTGCTGCTGGAGGGCGTGTCGGTGGGCGATTTGACCTTTGGGTCGGACATCAAGGCAGACGGTTTTGCCACGATGACACCGACCATTGGGGATGATCTTTTGATCGGCACCGATGGGGATGACAGTTTGTTCGCTGATGCCGGAGATGACACGGTGTTCGCGGGCGCTGGCGAAGATGTGGTCGATGGCTGGTTTGGCAATGACAACCTGAACGGCGGAGCGGACAATGACTCGCTCTATGGTTACACCGGCAACGACACGCTGAACGGCGACGATGGCAATGATGAGTTGTTTGGCGAAGGCGACGACGACCTGTTGAATGGTGGTGTCGGCGAGGATCTGCTGAATGGTGGATCTGGTAACGATACGCTCAATGGTGATTTTGGCGCCGATACACTGCGCGGCGGAACCGGAAACGACGAACTGAACGGTGGCGCGATCGAAGACGCATTGTTCGGCGAGGCTGGCGACGACACATTGGATGGCGGTGATCAGCAAGACCTTATCAATGGTGGTGCCGGCAACGATGTGCTTATTGGCGGTGGCGATCAGGATACGTTTGTCTTTGCCACAGGCTATGGCAACGACACCATCACCGATTTTGAAGACGGTGTTGATCTGATCGACATATCTGGCTGGGACCCAATCCTGATCGGGTTTGTAGAAGATCCAAGCTTTAGCCTCACGATTGCCGCAGGCAGTGCATATACGCTGATCTCCGGCGTTGATTCCCTGCGGATCGAGAACAACACTGCATCCAGCATTGTCTTCACAGAAGATGATTTCATCTGACATTTGGATGACTTAGCAAATTGGGGCCCGCTGCCTGTTTAGGTGGCGGGCCTTTGCTATGTCGGTGCGCAGAATGGGGTATGCGGTTGACCTGCACCGCAAAGTAAGAGACAGGGTTTTTAGAAAAATTTTTGAACGTGGCTTTTGACCCAGCGTTGCCTGACATGAGGTCGCGTGTACTCGGGAAGCAAATATGTTGATTATCGACAGTCGCAGCCATCTGGCTGATGACGCAGCACTTGCGAATTGGCCTGCGCCAAAGGTGATCTATCACGCCTACGGGCAGCCTGAACCGGCCCACGATGACGACACTGTGCGTTTCATCGACACCAGTGCCCCCATCAGCATTCTGGATACCCTGCGGCAGATCATTTTGATTGGGCGTCGCTACAGCGCTGCGCGTCCGCAAGAGGCCTTGCTGTTCACCCTGCGCGAAGATACGGATGACCTGCTTCGGGATATCATTCGTGATGGTGGGGCAGGGGACCGCAAGGTCGTTTATACGCTTGATGCCGAAGGCGAGCTGGAGACGCTCTACTGTGCGCAATCGGTGGTCGAGAACCCCAGCTTTTTCACGTTTTTCCAGAATATGGCTCCGGGTATGCCCAAGGAAAACACCAAACCCAGCCTTGAGCTGCTGGACCAGTATCTGGGAGCTTGAGCATGTTTGATTTGGACGAAATCTGGCACCGCCATACCGACCCGCTGGGCCTGAGTGAAACACGCCCTGATTTCCGGTTTGATGCCGAATACTACATGAACCGCCATCCCGAGCTGGTTGAAAAGGGCGTGAATGCTGCAGAGCATTACTATGCGCATGGCAAGAAGGAAGGCCGGTTCGGTACGCTGTACCATCAGATCAAGCAGGCAAAACCCAAAGTTGACCGGCTGATCGCCAATATTCTGGTCGATCCCGAGCTGAAGGAAGCGGTGGAATCCGAGCAGGATGGCGCGGCTGAACTGGCGTTCGAGTTGATGGTTTTGCCTCATGGTGTCGATGAGAAGATCTCTGATTTCTCGAAGCGGCACTACCAGCTGCAATACCCTGATACCAAGGCTGCCGGCATTCCGGCCCTCGCGCATTATCTTATGTTCGGGCTCAAGGAAAAACGTGTCACGCTGCGCACGATCCGGCGCAATTTCTATCAGGGTGAAGTGCCCTACGATCCTGCCAAGAAGACCATCATTCTGACGGTTCATGAATTCACCACTACAGGGGCGCCTATTGTAGCGCTGGACGTCCTGAAGGAAGCGAACAAGACCCACAACGTGATCGTTCTGAGCCTGCAGGCCGGTGCCCTGCTGGAGCAGTTCCGGCGCGAGGCCATGTGCGTTTTCGTGACCTTCATGCCGCACGAAGAAATCGATTTTGTTCTGGGCGATCACCTGCCGCACGTGGAGTATGCGCTGCTGAATTCGACAGACAGCAGCCCCTATGTGAAAATGCTGGTCCCGCGGGGCATTCCCTTTGCGGCCTATGTGCACGAATTTACCCAGTATTCGTTGCCCCTGCACAAGACGATGTGGCCATCGCTCTATGCTGACTACATGATCTTTTCGTCAGATACGGTGCGGGAATCGTGGCGTGGGATTCAGGAGGACCTCGGTTTTGATACCGACCGGTGCACCACGATTATCCCGCAGGCGGAATTGGAGCCGGGGCGTATTGGCCCGGAAGCGCATGCCAAGGCCCGGAAACGGATCGAGACGATCCTTGGGATTGAGCTGGGCGATCGCAAGCTGATCTACGGCGCTGGTAGCACGCATTGGCGCAAAGGCACCGACCTGTTCATCCTGATGGCGCAGATCGGCAAGGACATTGATCCTGACGCGGTGTGGGTCTGGATCGGTGACGGCATGAACCACGAAGATTTCCACTGTGGGGTCTGGTTGGAAAAGCAGATGGTCGAGGCCGGTGTGAACCGCAAGGACGGGTATTTCCACTATATCCCGGGCGGCGATTATTATCGTGACCTGTGCATGGCGTCGGACGTCATGATTCTGCCGTCGCGGATGGACCCGCTGCCAAACGTCATTCTGGACGCGGTGAAATACGATTGCGAAGTGGTGATGTTCCACAACGCGTCAGGCTTTGACGATGAGGCGTACAACGATGAGCCTCGGTTCCACAGGGTCGGATATGGCCGTGTAGACGAAGCCGCCCGCGTGGCAATCGAACAGCCCCGAAAAATGGAAAAGCCGCAGAACCGCCGTGTGGCAAAGCCGGACAACGGTGACGAAACGCTGTTTTCGCGGATTGATGGCGCAGTGGTGGAACATCTGTCCAAGCAGAAGCGGTTCTACTTGGGTACAGGCGAATATGATCTGCCGGTTCTGTTCACAGAGCGTGACGAGGACAAAGCCTGTCGGCAGGCCGAACGTCAGAAAGTCTGGTCACTGGATCGCAAGACCGTGTGGAAATCTGATCGCGAAGCGGCCAATGCGCTGCAGAAATCGGATCACCCGGTCCATCGCAGTGGGTCTGTGGTGTGTTTCGAGGAACATGCGGATCAGGAGCTGCCGCCGTTCTCGATCCACATCCACGCATATTATACCGACGATCTGTATCACGACATTACCAGCTATGATGTCTACCGACGCGCCAACCGGATCGTGATCACCACGGACATGGTCAAGAAAGCCAATGCCATCCACGAGATCACCAAGTCGCTAGGGATCGAAGCAGAGGTCGTTCAGGTTCCCAATACCGGCCGGGACATTCTGCCTTTCATGGAACTTTTCCACGACATTGATCGTTTTGGCGGTGATGATATCTGGGCGCATGTTCACCAGAAAAAGAGTTTTGCCTCGACGCCGGGCGGTGATGTCTGGAGGAACTTCCTGCTGCGGATTCTGTTCGGTGGTCAGGATGTAATCTCGAACGCATTGTTGCAGATGAAAGACCCCGAAGTCGGTCTCGTGGCGCCTTTCGATCCGTTCATCTGCGGCTGGTTCGGATCAAAGCGGATTTTGCCGATCTATCAGCAGCTGGTGGAAACGCCGTTCCCGACCCATCCGATCCTGTTCCCGGTTGGCAACATGTTCTTTACCCGCCGCAAGGTGGTGGATCAGATGAACAGCTATTTTGGCGATGACTATCCATGGCCCAATGAACCGATCGCAAATGATGGTACAGTGTTCCACATGATTGAACGGCTCTGGCCAACCGCGACATATGAAGCCGGATTGAAGTCGGTCTTTGTCAGCAAACCAGACCAACCACGGAGATAAGCGATGAAACTGTTCCTGCACGTTGGGATGGGTAAGACCGGCACCAGTTCGATTCAGAACGCTCTGAAGTCTGCCGAGACGGTCTTGAATGAACAGGGGGTGCATTACCTCGGTATGTGGTTCGACATCGTCGATCCTAAATACAAGGGCATTCAGGGTGTGCGGGATATCATGGTTAGCGGCGAGGAAAACTTGCAGGCGGCGGCGGATGTGATTGTGCAAAGGATGGAGCAGGTCAAGGCGAAGACGGGTTGCGAGACGTTCATCTTTTCCAACGAGGATCTGTTTGGCCATGTTGTCCGTGTCGGTCCGTTGATCCGCGCGTTGGCCGCCAAGGTTGATCTGACACTAATTCTCTATGTGCGCGATATCCAGTCCTGGTTGCCGTCGGCCTATGTGCAATGGGCGATCCGTCACAAGGAACTGCCCGGCCCGATCCGTCCTTTCCGCGAAGAGGCGCTGCGCTGGATGCCGCACTACCGCGCCTTGAGTGTTTGGCAGCGTGAATTTGGCGAATATTTGAAGTTCCGGAAGTTCGACAAAGGTGTGGATGTAGTTGAGGATTTCGCAGCAACCGTTGGCGTGAATATCCCGAAGCTGGAAAAACGGATGCTGGAGCGGGCTGAAAACGCTGAACTGCTGCTGCGTGCGCTGTACAATAACCGCTTTCCCGGTGAGGTGTTTCCCGGCCGCTTTGACAACTTTGTTCTGAGCCAGGCCCGGCAGCCGGTGCCGGAGATGCGCGATGTTGTGGGTAGATACCTGGATTTCGATGGTGTTGAAAAGTTGATTGAACCATTCGGTGAGGAGCTGAAGCAGGTTGCAGCGGACATCGGTTTGGATTTTCTGGGCGGTACGTCAAAGACTGGCAGCGCGCCGGATGTGGACGAGCTGCGGAATCGGGTTGTTGACTACCTAATTGACATTGTGTTGTCGCAGTCGGTTCAAATGCAGCACATCGCGCGGCGCATTAAAACCCTTGAAGATAAACTGGCCGACTGACTTTCGCCGCTGTCACAGCGTGGCCAGAAAGAAGTCGGTGATGTCGCGTGGGGTTTCCGCCTTGGTAGGCAGTAAGGCTTGACGCAACAGATCATGTGAGGCCATGGCCAGGTCCAGCAGATCCTGCGTTGATGAGAAAACCACCTCCCCGGTTTTCTTAGGGGCTGGGAAGCGTCGCCCCATCCGGCTTTGGACCCATTCTATGTCGGCGGCGCGATTTGCCAACAGCGCAGTGGTCTTTTCCGGGTCCAGGATAAACTTGCGGCCCTGAATTGTGGATAGTCGTTCAATGAAACGACGGTTCTCCGCGTTGTTTTCTGGGCCCATGCGATTAAACCCGGGGCCCAATCTTCGGTCAGCAAACAGCAGCGCGACAGCCTCGGCGCTAAGGCTTTCATTGTCTTTTTGCACATCGCTGGGATCGAGAGGGAAGCCGATGGCCTTGGCGAAGTCCAGAACGACATCCCCCTGATACAGGCTAGCGCGGTCAAACAAACGAATTTCGACATTTTTTCTGCCGAACAGTTTGTCGTAGATGCTGATAGCGGGGCGGTACAAGGGAACGCTTCGGACGATATCGAACCTGTCTAGACCGGTTTTGACGTTCTGTTGGAACGCGCTGGCCATGTAGGAGGTCGGTTCGCGGACATAAACGATGATCTGGAAGTCATTCGTATATTGGCTGAAGAAGGCTTTGATCTGCTGCGCTTGTTCCATGGTCAGTGTGTAGAGACGTTCTGCTGAGACTAGGAATGTCCCTGTGTCAGATTCGCTGAGACCTTGTTCAAAGCGAGCCCGATACTTGCCGACAAAGCTGTCCAGTTCTTCCGCGCTGCGCTTTGCCACAAAAGGCAGACTGGGGTCATGGTTGATCGCAGCGACAAGCGAGCCGTGGTTTGGCATGTACCAGTCGAAATAACGCAAGCCGTTCACCTTTGCCGCTGCAAAGGTGTTTTGAATCGACGACGTGCCAGTCTTTGGCATCCCGATATGCAAGATGGCCTTCATGCTGTGATCCGATTCTTGATTTTTCTTAGTTTATCGAGATCCGCCAGCAAGGCTGCGCGGGTTTTCGGTAGCGGCAATTCCTTCAGAATGAAGGCGCGCATTTCGGCAAAGGTGTTCAATGCCAGAGGGATGAAATCCATGGGGTCGGCAATTGCGTAGCCTTCGGTGCCTTCGCTGCGGTGCAAGGGGGCGTCCAGCCGAGTATCCATCCAGTCACAATCTTTGGCAATATCTTCGATGATCCTCGCTTGGACAGTGGATGTCAGGGACCACTTTTGTCCACTGTGTTCCAAAAGCCGGCCAACGATCGGAGAATTTTCGGTGCGATCGAGGGGCAGGTCGCTATTCGGTCGGTAGCCTGTGCGGGCGGCAACCAGAAAGGCCAGCGCCTCGGCTGAAAGACTTTCGTTCTCTGTCAGGATATCAGCGGTGTCATAGCTTAAGCCAATCCAATCGGCAAAGTCCGTGACCACGTTCTGGTCGGTCAGCAAATTGCGTCGGAACAATCTATAGTGCATGTGATCAGTACCGAAGGCTAGTTCGAATTTTCTAAAGCGGTACTGGTAATTTGGCATATCTGGGAGGAAATTTTGCGCCTTTGCCATTGCCTTGAGGCGCTGCTGATAAGAGCTGCGGACAAAGGGTAGTGGGTCGCGGATATAGGCGTAGACTTCGATCTGATCGAACCGTGAAGACATCCAGTTCTTCAGTTTATGAACCTCATCGGCTTCAAGGTAAGTGAAGTACTCGGCGGAAAAAATGATGGTGTCGGATTGTGCCGAGGCAAAGGTTTCATCCGATTGAGCTTGAATGGCAAGGCGGCGGTCTTGAATCTGGTCGGGCGTTGCGTCCCGCAAGGTCTTGAGTTCGCGGACCGAAGTGTCATCCGCGAACATCAAACGAGCCCAGCCGTTTAGATTCGTACCAATATGGTGAAAATAGTGGCTGCTCGGAGGCGGTTTTCGGGCAAAACTGGCTTGAATAGAGCTCGTGCCGGTCTTGTGCATACCGATGTGAAGGATGGCTTTCATGATGGCCTCAAAGGCAGCGAAAAATGAACAATTGGGCGCGAAATCCAGAAGTTCTGGACTGCTATATTATCCTCGGGAAATAGCATGAGGGTTAATCTGTTACCAGCCCTGCAGCCCGAACTGCCTGTTATTTAAGCTAAGCAAAATATTGCCCAAAGTATGGAAAACTGGAGGGCTGCACTTCTGGTGACGGAAATGGTAGGGTGCTAATATTACGTGAAAATAATTGGAGAAAATCATGTCTGAAGAGAACATTGAACTGGTACGCGCAGTAGCCCGCGTTATGTGGATCCTGGATAGCGAAGACGTGCCTGGGGACAACGCCGCGCGTCAGGAAGCGTTCAAGGCTGCTAAGCCGGACGTCACCAAGAAAGCCCGCAAGCTGGTGCGCCAGCTGGAGCGTCGGGGCGTGACAATGACCTACGATGCTGCGGCGGTAAAAGAAGCAAGCTGAGCATATTTGCGGGCAGGGCGTCTGGAAACGCCCGCCCGCTTTTCGTGGTTAACCGATTGTTAATTGCAACGCTTGGTTCCACAGGATTTTCGAAAGGATGAGCAAAGACCTTACCGGCAATGCTTGACGACAGCTTTGCCCGGAGGATTTCTCATGCCTGACACGACCCCAAGACTCGATATTCCTTTGCTGCTGCCATCTCAGGCGCAGAAACATGTGACGCATAACGAAGCGCTTTTGATGCTCGATATGATCACGCAACTTACCTTTACCAGTTTTGAAGCGAGCGATCCGCCCACCGCGCCCGAGGCGGGTGAGGTGCATGTTGTCGGCGATCCCGCGAACGGGGATTGGGCCGGGCAGGCAGGCAAGATTGCGCGTTTTGACGGAAACGGTTGGGTCTTTATTGATCCGCAAGAGGGCTTTGTCGGCTATCGCATGGATCAGAAACGACTGGTCATGCATGATGGGACGAACTGGTACGCGTCTCCTATTGATCGCATTCAGAGCGCGGTGCGGTTCGGTCTGAACATCAATGCCAACGCCACGAACCCATTTTCCGCCCGTCTGAATTCAGCGCTTTGGACAGCATTGGAAACAAGTGAGGGGGGCACTGGCAGTGTCATTCAGGTGATGAACCGGGAAGGCGCTGCGCAAGATGTCGGACTGGTTTTGCAAGACGGTTTCGTTCCCCGGGCGCTGCTGGGTTTGTTCGGCAATGATGCGTTGCGTTTCGCCGTGTCGCAGGACGGGGTGCAGTTTCGAGACGGTTTGATCATCGATGGGACGACCGGCGTTGTCAGCCAGCCTAATTTGCCCCGGTTCAAAGGTGTGACGAATTTCGACAATTACGTTGCCATCAACACGTGGGAGACGATCGCCATCAACACGATGGAGTACAACGATCAGGCCTGTTTCGATGCGGCAACCAACCTGTTCACGGCGCCGGTTGATGGCACCTACCTGTTCGGCGCGAATATTCTGTACAAACGGGCGACATCGTCAGCCAAGTCACGCGTGCAATTGCTGGTCAACGGGACTGATGTCATGCCGGGCAGCTTTGGCGAAAACTCGGCAGGTCATGTGAACGAAAGCACGACCACGCAGATGTCTTGTATGGGTGTTCTGAGTGCAGGCGATACAGTGGAATTGCAGTATCACCTGCGATTGTCAGACGGCTATGCGATGGCGGATCACACGGCGTTCTGGGGTATGAAAATAGGCTGAGTTTGCAAGCAAAGGCGGGGCAGGGTGTGCCCCGTCACAATGATTTTTCGATCATCTCTTCATCGCAGATCACATCAAGGCTGGCCTGCATTTTCTTGGCAAAGCTATCCGTGTCTTCTGCCTTTGGTTTTGCAGCCGGTTTTGCCGCTGGTTCTTCGACGCCGTCGGTGTAGTGCTTCATAAACAGCTTCATGACGTGATCCACGCCCGCCATTTCCACTTCGCGCAGATCGGGGCCGTAGTAGGCGCCGCGGTTGTAGTTGCCGGTGATGACTTCGTAAGAGGGGAAATAGAACGCGTCAGTCAGCACGTTTGTCAGTTGTTCAACGGCAACGCGCAACACAGCCTTGGAATAGCTGGTTGCGGTAATCACGCTCTGGTCTTCGCGCGCAGTGGCAATCAATGGCACCGGGCTGACCGTCATAAGGAATTTCACGTTTGGATTGCGTTCGCGCATCAGCGCGGCGAAAGCCTCGAAATCCGATACGATTTCCTCGACAGAGAAATTGTGGAAGGCGTGTTTGTTGTCGTCGAATTCACCGCCGGCCACGCCGGGGCAGAGAGGAAAGACAGCGCCATCTTCCTTGGACACCCAGGACTCGGTCAGGCCAAAGGTAAAGACAAAGACATCTGCCGTTTCGATCATCTCGCGCACGGCTGCGAAATGGATTTGTTGGGCTTCGTCGAATTCTTGTCGGGTCGCGAAGGGCGTTGGCTGGATATTCGGGCGGAACGGATCAACGTAGCCGCCTTCGACTTCCCAGATGGATTCTTTTGGCGTGAAAGTGCCATAGGCGCGTTGTGCGAGCTGAAGCAGTTGCCGGGCGGTGTAGAGATTGCCGTAGCGCGCTGAGAATACACCGTAGCCAAAAGCGCGTGCGACAGCCGGATCAATCACCGAATGCAGTTTCTCAGTGACGTGATAGTTGTAGCCCTGACCCTGCAGATGCCGTGCAATGTGCTGCGCGAAACAGCTGCCTGCGGTGGCGATCTTCATGTCCGGCGTCAGGGTAAATCCGCCTTTGACCACGGGGTCCACATCCTGCATGGGCACGTTGCGATGCGTGCGGCTCCAGAAGCAGTGGTTCCCGAGGCTGGAATATGGCGTGTGGGGTTTGGCCATGTTCAGGTTTGCTCCGTAATGGCGGCAGCGAATTGGGCGAGATGGCCCAGCATCAGACTGCCGTAGGCTGGATTTGCATGGATCGGATCGCTGCGAATGAACTCAGGTGTCAGAAAACCGTCTTGTTTTACCTCTTTGGGCAGTTCGGCAAATTGGCCGCCTGCCTCGGCTACGCCCGCCCGCAAGGCATCAGCATAATAATCATAAAACTGACGTCGCATTTGCGGCGGCGTCAGTCCGAACTTTTCAACGTTTTCTTTGAAGGCACCGGGATGAGCACGCAGGTGGCTTTCGTCTCTGATGGCAGGGGGCGGGGGCAGCATCACGACTGGGACATCTGTCATTTCCCGAATGGCACGCCAGTACAAAAGTCCACTTTCCTCGGCCAGCTGGCGCATCTGGGCACGCATCACGCTGGCGGGTATGAGGCTGGTGTTTTCCGGAGCAGGAATGTCGGGGTTGTCGAGGTCCGATACCCGGAAAGGATCAGGGTATTCGACCATGCTGAAGCGCGCGTATTCGTTGCCTTTTGGAATAGTGTAAATTACGTCAGGTCGATGACGCGCGATCTGATTGGCCAGACGGATTTCCATTTTCGGGGTCAGAACCCTGATCAGGCTGTCGCCAGTCATGCTCGCATAGGAATCAGCGGCCTTGATCCTTTCGGCAGCGCGGCTATTGCGCCGTTGCAAAGGGGACTTGTCACCGGTCTTGGAAAGAACCTCAGAAACGGTGACCCTCTCGGTATTGGGTTTAAAGCGCTCGACATTCAAGGCGAGCACTTTAAACGAAGCTGTCCCGGGCAGATTTTGATGTTCCTTGAGAGCTGCTGCGAAGCAGCCCGTATGCGAGTGCCCGATGATCAGAATTTTCATTTATGTTCCCGTTTTCAAGAGCGTTGCAGCCGTTAGTGGCCGGCCCGCATACGGTTGTGCAGGTGCGTGACTTTGTTTTCTTCTTCAAGCGCCCGGTAGTCGGCGATCATCATGGCGATGCCTTCTTCGATGCCGACCTGAGGTTCCCAATCGAGCAACGCCTTGGCGCGGCTGATGTCGAGGATGTTCGACTTCACATCGTAGGAAGATGGACGGACGGTGGCGTTGATCCGTTTACCGGTCAGGCGCGTGGCCAAAGACAGCAGCGCATTGAGCGAGGTGCCGACGCCGGAGCCGATGTTCAACGTGTTGATCCGGCCCTCAGGCGGGGTGTCGCAAACCTTGGCAACGGCTGAGCAGAAGTCCGAGATATGCAGGTAGTCGCGCATTTCTTCGCCGGTGCCGATCACTGTGAAGGGGCTGCCGGTCATTGCTGATTCGAGAAGGATCGGGATCACGCCCTGCCCGCGTTTTGGCACGTGGCTGCCGTAGGGGTTGGACACGCGCAGGATCGTCAGTTGGAAATCGAACTGGTTGGCCAGAAACACCAATGCGTTTTCGACCGAGATCTTTTGCAGCGCATAATACCCCTTGGGGCGGGGCGCCTGGCTTTCGGGGATCGGCAGGCGGTCAACGTCGCCGTAGATGGCGCCACCTGATGAGATATAGACCAGATGACCGCGCCAGC
>JAHDIS010000081.1 GCA_020630695.1 Paracoccaceae bacterium
CCATATTCGGGACGATCGTTAGAGCATCAAAACAAACAATGGAGGCACGAATTTTTAGGAAAATTTAGTTTTTGATGAAGGCTCGCATCCAACTTTTCCAATTTGGAAGCTCGACGTACTGCTCATTTTATCCTGCGTAAGGTCGCGCTTCTATCACAACGAATGCCTGCGCCCACGGGTGATCGTCTGTCAGGGTGACGTGGATGATGGCCTCGTGGCCCGGTGGTGTCATGCTTTCGAGGCGTTCCTTGGCCCACCCTGTCACCTCCATAACCGGTTGTCCGGTTCGCAGGTTGGACACGGCCATATCCTTCCACGAGATCCCCATACGAAGGCCCGTGCCGAGCGCTTTAGAGCAGGCCTCCTTGGCGGCCCAGCGTTTGGCATAGGTGCCAGCAACGTCGCGGCGGCGTTCGGCCTTGTGCTGTTCCACTTGCGTAAACACCCGGTTGCGAAACCGGTCGCCATGACGCTCAAGCACGCCTGCGATGCGATCGATGTTGGCCAGATCGGTACCGATGCCGAGGATCATTTCCGCATTATTCCTAAGCTTTGAACAGCGGGAAACTTACGCCCAAAGCCCATGCCAGCACCAGCCCTAAAGCCAGTCCTGCGCTCAGAGGGCCGGCCTGTTTGGAAAAAGCGCGCCCCATGGTGCCGATTGTCAGCCAGAACGACAAAATCACCGGTGCAATCATGGCCAGGAAAAACAGCCTTTCGAAATCGAGCACGATGGCAATCGCCAGCGATGCCAGAAAGGCCAGACGGGCCGCGATGCGCTGCCAAACAGGCGCAGTCGCACAAACCAGTGAATCGGCCAGCATGAAGGGCAGGGTGCCCACGCTCAACGCGGCGATGATCCAAACGCGGTCGCCGGTTGGCCAGAAGTTGGCGCCATAGCGATCCAGCGCATAGCCAAAAGCCCCCAGCGCCCAGACCACCAGCAATATGGCAGCGACTGGTCGCACTTTGCCGGTCAAACGGTTCTTCCTGCGCAACAGAGCAAGTTGAATGATCCCGAAAACGAGCAGATGCATAGCCAGATAATCGGCAACGAGTACGGGCAGAAACCCAGTCTTGATTGGCACCGCAACCAAAGGCGCAACCACGGCCGGCAACAGGGCGATCAGGGTGAAGTCCCGCGCTTGTATTGCCTCTGGTGGTTCCGGATTGGTGGGCCAAATCCGTGCCAATGGCGCGGCCAGAGCGGTTATCGCCGCCAGCAAAGCCAAAAGCGCCCAGCCGGTCGGCGGAACAGCCGTAGTGCTTGTTCTGGCATAGCTTTCGTTTAGCCAATCAAGGGCAGCGCGCTGGCCATCACGTGAATGCAAAATGGCGACATGTTCGGCATAGGGTGCCAACATGGCGCGCCGCCGGATGCCTTCGTCCTGAGCAAGATCACCAAAGCCAGCATCTGGCTGAACCATGCCTGCGGCTTTCAGAGCAAAGTCTGTCATTCCAGGCTCCCACGCCCCGACGATCAACAGAAGATCTTTGGGAAACTCTGGCGTGATGGCAAGCGAGAAGGCAGACAGCAAAACGATTGGCCCGACGTCTTCCACTTCTGCGGCGGTTCTGACCAGAATGTCTGTCGCCATCGAATGACCTAGTAGCGCCACAGGCTCCTTGCCCTGCCGAGCATATGCGATGACCTGTCCGGTCTGCTTCATCAACAATCGCGTTGTCCCATCCAGAGATGTCACGTCTCCGGACATTGGGTCCCGGTGGCGTCCGTGCCCTTCGAAATCAAAGCTGTGAACGGTATAACCTGCGCGGGCCAGCGTCAGGGCATAGGCCTGCATCATCTGACGTGATCCGGCAAATCCATGCGCGATCACAACCGCAGGCCCGTCGCTGCCGTCGGTCCAGGTCGTAACAGGTGTGCCATCAACCCAGACATCGGATTGGGTCACACCCGTTCTTGCCCCTTCGAGCACCCACAGTGCCCAAAGGGCCGTGACGACCGCAACCGCAAAGAAAAACCGTTTCAGCGCCAGACCTCTTTGGTGATCTCGCCTGTCGCTTGGTTCAGGGTGATGGACACCGTTATGTCGATGTTGTTGACGCCGTCCCCGTAGAGTTGGCCCGGCAGCGTGAAGGTTAGGCCGCGCGACGGGTCATAACTGGACCGCAATTGCGAAAAATCGAGCCAGGTAAATCCGATGCCGTTGTGTCCAACCACCTTGCATTGCCGTCCACCCAGCTCGTCATAGGGGGGAGACAGGACCAACAGCCAAAATGCGCCTCCGGCGGGTTCGACCGTGTCCATAAGCGCAAGCCGGGTCTTGCCGTTCGAAAACGTCCGCGTGTTTTCTTCCCACGGCTCGGCGATGTTGCGGGCCGAAGATTGCCAGTCGCAATCGAAAACGTCCTGAGCTGCAACAGGTGCCGCAAGCAGTGATGCGGCGATAAGGGGTGCGAAGTGATGCATGAAAAATCCTCCGGTCAGCGATAGGGTATGCTATCGCACCGTGGTATTGTTACAATGGTGCATTGCGATCAGTCGCGTGCTTCATCCATCAGTCGCCGCATCTCGGCTATGGCTGGCGCCAGACCCAGAAAGATCGACTCGCCAATAATGAAGTGACCGATATTCAGCTCGAGAATCTCTGGAAACGCCGCAACGGGTTTGACCGTTTCATAGGTCAGGCCATGCCCGGCGTGGACCTCAAGGCCAAGCGAGTGTGCAAAGGCGCTCATCTCACGCATGCGTTCCAGTTCGGCGTCCCGGTCGGCAAACCGGCCTTCGGAATGCGCGTCGCAATAGGCACCCGTGTGCAGTTCGATGACCTGTGCGCCGATCCTGTGTGCGGCCTCAATCTGGCGCTTGTCGGCTGCGATGAAAATTGAAACGCGGCAGCCTGCTTCACGCAGCGGAGCAATGAAATGCGCCAGTTGGTTTTCCTCGCGCGCCACTTCGAGACCGCCCTCGGTGGTGCGCTCTTCGCGCTTTTCGGGAACGATGCAGACGGCATGGGGTTTATGCCGCAAGGCGATGGCCTGCATTTCAGGTGTCGCGGCCATTTCGAAGTTCAGAGGGATTTCGAGAACTTCCATGAGCCCATCGATATCCGCATCCGTGATGTGCCGACGATCTTCGCGAAGATGCGCCGTGATCCCATCTGCGCCGGCCTCTTGCGCCAGTTTCGCGGCACGCAAAGGATCAGGATAAGCGCCGCCGCGCGCATTGCGCACGGTTGCGACGTGATCGATGTTTACCCCGAGACGCAGGGCACCAACATAGTCGGTCATGGCGAAGACTCCTGAATTGTGCGTTGAAGGTAGACCGGGCTGCGCGTTTGGGAAACTAATAATTTGATCAAATTATTTCAGTGAACCCATAACAAACCGTGATTGGCTTTCTCAGTCGGCCGACCCAGCATCGCCCCTCTTTTTCTTAAGCGCCGCAAGGCGGGCTTTGATCGCGCCCTTGCGCCGGTTCTGATAGGCGGTGATCAGAGGCAAGGACACATAGTAACAGATCAGTCCAGCCACCAAACCGGGGATGATGCCGCCGATCAGGTAGGGAAAGAATACCTCGTCGTAGAAGATCGACAGATCGCGCCAGTCCGGCTCGGTTCCGTGAAACATCGCTTTGATGTTCTGCCAAAGATCGCGCCCAGCCTCTCCGAATTTCTTGATGATACTGCCGTGTTCATGACGCGCGGCTTTATCGCCGCCCAGCAAGAAATGTCCGGTTGTCAGCGACACGACCCCGATTGGAACATAAGTCAGCGGATTGCCGAAGAACGTCGACAGCAGTGCCGCCAGCAGGTTTCCCCGCATGATCCAAGCCAGAAAACCGGCAACAACGAAATGAAGCCCATAAAAGGGCGTGAAGGTTGTGAAGACCCCGGCAAATATCCCACGGGCAATGCGGTGGGGCGGATCCGGCAGGCGGTGCAGGCGGTGTTTGACGTAACGCGCGGCACGCCCCCAACCGCCACGCGGCCAGAGGAATTCGTACACGATCCTCCAAAGGGGTCGCCTGTCGCGCCGTTTGAAGACCAACGTCCGCCCTTTCGTTATTCAGCAGCCGAAGCTTGCACTGCGGGTTCCGTGTCCCGCCGCCTGTTGACCGATGCCACGTTACCTTCCGCTTCCAGCGCGGACATGACGAGATGCAGATGTTCGGCGTCGCGCAAATCAACGTCGACCATCAAGCGATAAAAATCTGGCTTTCGATCCATGAAATTCAAGTCAGAGATATTGGCCTTCCGCTCGCCGATCAATGTGCAAATCCGTCCCAGTACGCCCGCGTCATTCGTGATCGTCAGATCAAGGGTCGCTGTGTAGACAGGGGGATGCGATCCGTCCGCCCAGTGCAGGTCAAGCCAACGCGAGGGCTGTTCTTCGAAATCGGCCAGAACTACACAATCGGCGGCGTGGACCGCCACCCCTTTGCCACGATGCGAGATCCCGATGATCCGTTCGCCGGGCAGCGGCTGACAGCAGGTTGCGCGCTCAAAGCCCTGACCGTGGGCCAGCCCGACAACGGCACGTTTGGCAGACACTTGCGATTGGGTGTCTTCGGAAATAGCCAGCTCGGGATAGACGGCCTCTACGGCCTCTCGCGCGGACATCTCGGCGCTACCGAGCCGCGCCAGCAGGGTTTCGGCATCCTCAAAGCGCAGGGTTTTGGCAGCCTTCTCAAGCACCTTGTCAGTGGCTTTTTTGCCGACCCCTTCAAAGGCAGCACGGGCCAGTTCCAGCCCCAGCTTGGCAAAGCGTTCCTTGTTCGCCTCGCGCAGCGACTTGCGGATGGCGGACTTTGCTTTGCCGGTGCGTGCTATATCCAGCCAGGTCGCCTGTGGCGTCTGACCTTCGGCGGTAATGATTTCGACAGACTGCCCGTTCTTCAGCCGGGTCCAGAGCGGAACGCGAATGCCATCGACTTTGGCCCCCACGCAAGCCGATCCAATGCGCGTGTGAATTTGGTAGGCATAGTCCAGCGGTGTGGCGCCCTTGGGCAGTTTGACCACATCGCCCTTGGGCGTAAAACAAAAGACCTGATCCGAATACATCTCGAGCTTGACCGCTTCGAGAAATTCGTCGTGATCGTCATCTTCGCTGAATTGCTCGGTCAGCGAGGCGATCCATTTTGCCGGATCGACCGCAAACGGGTTCTGGGCCCGCACGCCGTCCCGATAGGACCAATGCGCCGCCACGCCAGTTTCCGCGACTTCGTGCATCTGGCGGGTGCGAATCTGCACCTCGACCCGTTTGCCATCTCGTCCGGACACGGTTGTGTGAATTGAACGGTAGCCGTTCGACTTTGGCTGGCTGATATAGTCCTTGAACCGTCCGGGCACCGCGCGCCAGCGTTGGTGGATCGCACCGAGGGCTGCGTAGCACTCCGCCTCGCTTCCGGTGATGACCCGAAAGCCGTAGATGTCGGAAAGACGGGAAAAGCCGATCTTCTTTTCCTGCATCTTGCGCCAGATCGAGTAGGGCTTCTTGGCTCGGCCAAACACCTCGGCCTCGATACCCACCTTGTCGAGTTCAACACGCATGTCAGAGGTGATCCGGTGGATCACGTCGCCGGTTTCTTTCTGAAGTGTGATAAAACGCCGGATGATGGAGCTGCGCCCCTCGGGGTTCAGCACGCGGAAAGCCAGATCTTCCAGCTCTTCGCGAATGGACTGCATCCCCATCCGGCCCGCCAGAGGCGCGTAGATGTCCATGGTTTCGCGTGACTTCTGGCTCTGCTTTTCCACACGCATTGCGCGGATCGTACGCATGTTGTGCAAACGGTCGGCAAGTTTGACCAGAATGACCCGCAAGTCCTTGGACATTGCCATGAACAGCTTGCGGAAGTTTTCGGCCTGCTTTGTTTCCGTGCTCGACAGTTGCAGGTTGGTCAGCTTGGTTACGCCGTCCACGAGGTCAGCAACCTCGGGCGAAAACTTTTCAGCGATTTCAGAATAGGTGGACCGGGTGTCCTCGATCGTGTCGTGCAACAGCGCCGTGATGATGGTTGCATCATCCAGTCGCTGTTCGGTCAAAATCGCGGCAACAGCAACAGGGTGAGTGAAGTAGGGCTCTCCACTCTTGCGAAACTGACCTTCGTGCATCTCGCGGCCATAGTCATAGGCCGCGCGGATCATCGCTTCGTTGGTCTTCGGATTGTAGTTGCGTACCAGTGCTACGAGGTCATCGGCCGCGATCATATGCGCCATCCTTCCCCGCTGGGGCGCCCCGTGGGCAGGGTGTTGGGTTACCCCTGACCCTGTGCCTCCATGAGAGCGCGCAGCAGCTTTTCTTCGCTCAGGTCATCTTCGGCAGGCTTGTCCGCCTCTGCACCCATGAGCAGCGCCATCGCGTCTTCTTCGGGCTCATCGACTTCGATCTGGGTCTGATTGGACTCGATCAGGCGTTCGCGAAGTTCCTCGGCGCTCTGTGTCTCTGCTGCGATTTCGCGCAGGGCAACCACCGGGTTCTTGTCGTTGTCACGATCAACGGTGATCGCAGCACCGGCCGATACTTCGCGCGCACGATGTGCAGCGAGCATCACCAGCTCAAAACGGTTCGGGACCTTATCGACGCAATCTTCTACCGTTACGCGGGCCATGGGAACTCCAGTGCAAGTCAGCTGTCTCAGAAGCGTTTCATCTAGCGCGCAGTACGGCGCAATACAAGGGCGATTCGGTCACAGCGGCCTGATCAAATCGCGTTCTTCACGGGGCAACGCGGCACAAAGGGTTGCCGCAGTCTGATTCAGCACAGGATGAACCCAGTCTGCCGCTACGTCACAAAGCGGGACAAGCACGAACGCGCGGTCCTGAATCCTCGGGTGCGGAAGGATCAGTTGGTCAGGCGCAGTGCGGGTTTGCGCCTCCAGAGGCAAGTTCATCCACCGATCATGAGTCTCGGCATCGGGCAGGACCAGAGAATCGCGGGCGAGTAAATCAAGATCCAGGGTCCGGCTTCCCCACCGTTGTTGCCGTGCGCGCCCATATTCATTTTCAACTATGTGAAGTAACTCAAGAAGTTGATCCGTGTTCAGATCGGACTCGGCCACGATGCAGGCATTCACATAGTCCGGGCCTGTGCCTGCCGGAAAGCAGGGCGTTGCAAAGAAACGGGAAATTCTCCTTATGCTCAAGCCGCTTTGCGACAAATCAACCAATGCGGAAGTTAAAGTCGTGGTTGGATCACCGCGTTCTGACCCCAGATTTGAACCCAGAGCGATGAGGATTTCTTGCCTAGAAAGCATATAGCGGCTATCCTTTTGGGGTGGCGATCTGCGCTTGATCGCACGGTATATTCTATTATCTACCTAGCGTAGGTCGTGTCACTCCTAATCACACTCACGGAATTTTAGCGCGACCCTTTGAACGAAAGGACATTTTGATGTTTTACAAAGACGAACGGCTCGCGCTGTTCATCGATGGCTCCAACCTTTACGCTGCAGCCAAAGCGCTTGGGTTTGACATCGACTACAAACTCCTCCGCCAGGAATTCGCCCGTCGTGGCAAAATGGTGCGGGCGTTTTATTACACAGCGCTCCTTGAAAACGATGAGTATTCTCCGATCCGACCACTGGTCGATTGGCTCCACTACAACGGCTTTACGATGGTGACAAAGCCGGCCAAGGAATACACCGACAGCCAAGGCCGCCGTAAGGTCAAAGGCAACATGGATATCGAATTGACAGTGGACGCCATGGAGCTGGCGCCCCGGGTCGATCATATTGTTTTGTTCTCGGGTGATGGCGACTTCCGCCCATTGGCCGAAAGCCTTCAGCGGCAGGGTGTCCGAGTTTCTGTCGTATCGACGATCCGCAGCCAGCCGCCAATGATCGCGGACGAACTGCGCAGGCAAGCCGATAACTTCATCGAGCTGGACGAATTGCGTGATGTCATCGGCCGTCCGCCGCGCGAAGACGCGCCTCAGCGCAGCTTTGAGGTCGCCGGAGGCAACTAACAGTTTAAGCCGATGCCGATTGGGTCACTCCTCCAAACGGCTGATTGCAATTGCCCAAACAAGCCGTCCTTTCGGGGGCGGCTTTTTCTATTGCAGAGTTTGCTCGGCTTGGGTCAGCTCGTCTTCCCAAAGAATATGAACCGTTGTTGGCTCTTGCCCGGGTGCTTTGGCGCATTGCTGTTTGGGTAGGCTGGAAAACAGCGGCACTCTGTTTGCCGTGTCGGCCTGAACCCTGCGTTTGGCGGCAATCTGCAGCGCAACTTGATAGATGACATCGTCCACGAAGCCATCCAATGCTGGGCCTTTCAGCGAAGTTTGATTTTCGTCAGCCAGTGGGACAAAAGCGAAGCTGCGGCGGTTTAATTTGGTCATCTCCATCCCTGTCATTTTTTTTGTACACTGATGTGTACGATTTAGTGGACACACTGGATCAAACTTTTTTCGCTGTTCTGGACTGCACGTCGCGAAAGCCTTACGTCTGGACCAAAGCGCGCAAGGATTTTGACGATGAAGAAACCGGATCTTTCTCTATATCTCGCGGCACCACGCGGGTTTTGCGCGGGTGTGGATCGCGCGATCAAGATCGTTGAGATGGCTCTACAGAAATGGGGCGCTCCGGTCTTTGTTCGGCACGAGATCGTACACAATAAATTCGTGGTCGATGATCTGCGGGCCAAAGGCGCGGTGTTTGTCGAGGAACTGGAAGACTGCCCCGATGACCGCCCGGTGATTTTTTCCGCACATGGTGTTCCCAAGGCTGTTCCCGCCGCTGCCGCCGCACGGCAAATGGTATACGTGGATGCGACCTGTCCATTGGTTTCCAAAGTCCACATCGAAGCTGCGCGCCACCACGAGAACGGGCTCCAGATGATCATGATTGGTCATGCGGGGCATCCGGAAACCGTGGGCACCATGGGGCAGTTACCAGATGGCGAAGTTCTTTTGGTCGAAACGGTAGAAGACGTTGCCAATGTTGTCGTCCGAGATCCCGAGCAGCTGGCGTTTGTTACCCAGACAACGCTGTCTGTTGATGACACCGCTGACATTGTGGCGGCCTTGCAATCGCGGTTCCCGGCAATTGTCGGCCCGCACAAGGAAGACATCTGCTACGCCACAACCAACCGTCAGGAGGCCGTAAAGGCGATCGCTCCGAAGTGTGATGCGATGTTGGTTGTCGGTGCGCCGAATTCGTCTAACTCGCAACGGTTGGTCGAGGTGGGTCGCAAGGCGGGATGTTCCTACGCCCAGTTGGTAATGCGAGCTGAAAACATAGACTGGCGCGCCTTGGACGGCATTTCGTCCGTCGGGATCACGGCAGGCGCTTCGGCGCCCGAGGTGCTGATCGAAGAGGTCATTCAGGCCTTTAAAGACAGATACGAGGTTTCGGTCGAACTGGTCGAAACAGCCGTAGAGAACGTTGAATTCAAAGTGCCCCGCGTCCTGCGCGAGCCCGCCTGATCAAAACGGAGTCATGTCGATGACAGCCCCAAGCAACCCATTCAAGGCGATTTTGCAGTCCGGACAAAAGTCTATCGGGCTATGGATGGGATTGTGTGATCCTTATGCGGCGGAAATCGTTGGCCGGGCGGGATTTGATTGGGTCCTGATCGACGGTGAACATGCACCCAATGACCTGCGCAGCATTGTAGGCCAGTTGCAGGTTGCGGAACCGCATGTCGCATCGATTGTGCGGCCACCCATGGCCGAGCCTTGGTTGATGAAGCAATTGCTCGATGCAGGTGTCCAAAGCTTCTTGATCCCCATGGTGAACACCGCCGAAGAGGCGCGCGCCGTGGTTGCGGCCACACGTTATCCCCCTGATGGCATACGCGGCGTCGGGCATGTGTTGGGGCGGGCGTCCTATTTTGGAGCGGTTCCGGACTATATAGCGACTGCAGCGGACGAGATCTGCATCATTGTTCAGATCGAAAGCCGTGCAGCTGTAGAGAACCTTGAGGAAATTCTGGCTGTGGATGGCGTCGACGCAGCCTTTGTCGGCCCGGCAGATCTCGCGGCGGATTGCGGGTTTGCAAAAGACATGAATGCGCCGGAAATGCAGGCTTTGGTTGCTGAAACTCTGGGGCGGATCAAGGCCTATGGGAAGCCCGCGGGCATTATCGATTTTCCGGATGATGCGATTGATGGCCATTTTGAAAATGGCGCGCAGTTCGTCGCGGTTGGCGCGGATCTTGTCATGATGGCGGCCATGCTTCGGGAACTGGCATCCAAATGGAAAGGCCGGATCAGCTGACCCGGCCTTTCGCTGCTGTATCGGCGGTGAGGAGGATCACTCGGCCGGTACAATGGATTCAAGGGGTTTGGCCCTGAAGTGCTGGCGGCCGAGGCGCAACACTAAGGCGATGGCAACAATCTGAGCGACAATCGCCAGCGCAGTCAGACCCCAGAAGACCACACCGAATTTGGCGATGAGACCGGCTGCGACCAATCCCTTGTTGATGAAGAAATGCAGCATCACCGAAAGGGCAACAGCCGGACAAACCAGCGCGTATGAGCCGGGCGAGGTTTTGTCGCCGACAACAAAGTCGTCGAAGTAGCCCTGCGCTTTCAGGACCACGGCACCCAGGCCCAGGAAGGCAATCTGGATGGCCAGCAATCGCGTCAACAGGATCAGGGTCTCGCCGCTGCTGCCATGCACATCCAGCGTCGTGTGCAGGCCATGGTTCTGACGCAGCAACATGATGCCCAAAACCGTGACGATCGGCACGATGATCATCAGGGTTGGCCCGGCTTCCCGCGCGGTGCCGTGTTGAAGCATGGAACTGACTGCCGTCGTGGCTGCCAGCACAGTGTATAGGATCGCGATCACGCCCAGAATGCTGGACAGTACAATGCTGGTTCCAACGGTTGCGGGGTTCGTGCTCATGGCTGCGGGGGCGGCAAGGCCAACGGCGACCATCGAGACCGCAAAGGCTGGCAAGAGCTGCGCAAAGGAGTTGTGTGCCGTCACATCAAAGACGCCGCCTTTGGACAGAACGCGGCCGAGAAAGTGTCCGATCTGGCGAAACGCGATGGCGCCAATCAGCACAAAGGCGATCAAGGCGAGCGGAAACAGATATTCCACGACATTCCAAAGGCCGGGTACAAAAACCAGCCCGACGATGAACAGCGCGTTTACGGTCATAGCCATCGCAAGCGGCATGGCCAGCAATGTGGTTTCTCCGTTTGAGTTTCTCAAAGCGTCATATGCGGGTGTTTGTTTGAAACGGCTCAGCGCACGCAGATTCCAGATGAGCAACTGAACGTTCTTGAACGCAAAGGCTGCGATACCAGCCAAAGCGATGAAGATTGCCAGGCTTAGGCCCGCATCGGCGGTGCCAAAGGCGGCGGCGATGTCCTCGAAGATCGGAACCGGTCGGCCCGGATGCGGGACCCAGAACATAAGGATCATGAAAAACGTCACTGTCACGCCACCTGCTCCGAGCGAGGCCAAAAAATAGAGTGGACTGTACGTTTCATCTGCTACGCGACTGCGGGAAGACATCTTGCATCCTTTCATATTCCGATAATTGCACATGAAGACATTCTATAAGTGGAATGTAATTGGACAAATCCGCACAGCCCTTCTGGATGGCATTAACTTTGGCGTAACCATCTTGGCGGAAACTGGAGCAATGGATCGTTTTGTTTGCGGAGTTCTGGCCTTTGCTCTTTTGGGATGCGACGCGGCGGGGCCCGGTTTTCGCGGCGTCGAACCTGTCACGCGTCACGTGGATGGATCGCGTTTTACACTCCGGTTCCGGGGTGATCTGGTCGAGGCGATCCGCACCTCCCCTGAAATGCTTCCCAAATTTGAGGCTGTGGCGCGTAAGGCAGCGCGCGCCGCAGAAGCAGAGCGCGCGGGATGCGAGACAGCTTGGGTCGAAGGTGATCCCGCGATGATGCTTTTGGGATTGGCTTGCGACGGCGGAAAGGCGCCCCGAAAGCCCAAAAGGCGCAATATGCTGAGTTGTGATTTTCAAACGCTGACCGGCGGAAATCTGTACCCCGCTGGTACAGTTGAATGCTCAAAACTTTGAAGAATACCTCAATATCTTGTGGACAACTGCAGTTCCCACGCCATATCGGCCATCAAATTCGTTGACAGACCCCCATTGCGCCCTCCACGCTGCATGCCCAAAGCGGAATCGGGAAGGCGCAACGCGTGCGATTCAATAAACTCAGACTGACGGGCTTCAAAAGCTTCGTGGACCCAACCGATCTTATGATCGCAGATGGGCTGACCGGTGTGGTTGGTCCAAACGGGTGCGGCAAGTCGAATTTGCTTGAAGCGCTGCGCTGGGTAATGGGCGAAACACGCGCCAAGGCCATGCGCGGCGGCGGCATGGAGGATGTGATCTTTGCCGGTGCCGCGTCCCGACCGGCCCGAAACTTTGCCGAGGTCTGCCTGACGATTGATAACACCGATCGGCTTGCGCCTTCTGGCTTTAACGATTCCGATCAGCTGGAAATCGTGCGCCGGATCACCCGTGATGTCGGCAGCGCCTACAAGGTGAACACCAAAGATACCCGCGCGCGCGACGTGCAGATGCTGTTCGCGGACGCTGCTACAGGTGCGCATTCGCCTGCATTGGTGCGTCAGGGGCAGATCAGCGAACTGATCAATGCGAAGCCAAAGAACCGCCGCAAGGTTCTGGAAGATGCTGCCGGGATTGGTGGTCTCTATCAGCGCCGGCATGAGGCCGAACTCAAGCTCAAAAACACCGAGCAAAACCTCTTGCGTGTTGACGATGTTATTGAGCAACTTGCAGCCCAACTGGCGCAGTTGGAACGGCAGGCCCGGCAAGCCGCCCGATACCGTGCCATTGGCGAAGAATTGCGGCAGGCCGAAGGGATGCTGCTGTATCGGCGTTGGCGAGAAGCGGACGAGGCAAGGCTGGTCGCCGAGGAAGAGTTACGCACGCGCGTCACGCAGGCCGCCAAGGCCGAAGGGCTGGCACGGGAGTCGGCAAAGATCCGTGCGCAGCGCGAGGAAGACCTGCCGCCTTTGCGCGAAGAAGAAGCCATTGCAGCGGCCGTGTTGCAGCGTTTGACTGTCCAGCGTGACACCATTGCAGACCAGGAAAAACGCGCCGAAGAGACTATCGAAACGCTAACGCGCCGGATCGAACAGCTGGCCAAAGACATGGATCGTGAAGCAGGCTTGAACCGCGACGCAGGCGAAACGATCGAACGGCTGGAATGGGAAGCGCGCGAGCTCGAAAAGGCAGCCGAAGGGCACGACGACAAGCTGCTTGAGGCAGCCGAAGGCGCCCGAGAGGCCAACAGTGTCCTGCAGGCGCGCGAAGCCGATCTCGCTCAGCAGACCGAAGATGTGGCCCGACTGGCCGCCCGACATCAGTCTGCGCAACGGTATCTGGCTGATTGCCGTAAAACGCTTGAACGGGCTGAGACCGAGGCAGGACGGGCGCGCGATACGGTCGGCGCGGCCAAGAACACCCTTGATGGGTCGGCCGAAGCATTGGCGGCGGCGTCAAAGGCCCAGCAAGACGCGTATGCCATGGCAGAACGTGCCGAAAATGTTTTGGCCGAGGCCGAGTCGGCCCGTGCGGAAACGCAATCGCGCGAAGCAGAGGCCCGTGCCGAAAGATCCGAGGCAGAGGGTGAAATGAATGCCCTGCGCGCCGAAGTCACTGCGCTTGCGCGCCTGCTAGATCGAGACACCGCCGAAGGTGGCCAGATTCTCGACCGTCTGCAGGTTGAACAGGGGTTCGAAAAGGCGCTGGGTGCCGCGTTGGCCGATGACCTGCGTGCGCCAGAGGTGGAAGACGACGGGCCTACAGGTTGGTCAGTGCTGCCACCTTATGATGCAGAACAGGCATTGCCGGCCGGCGTCACGGCATTGTCGCGGCATGTGTCGGTGCCGGATGTGCTGGTGCGGCGCATGGGGCAAATCGGTCTGGTCGACGGGGAAGAAGGCGCAAGGCTGCAATCCCTTCTGAAGCCGGGCCAGCGGTTGGTCAGTCTTGAAGGTGACCTTTGGCGTTGGGACGGCTATCGCGCCTGGGCCGAGGATCAACCTTCGGCCGCAGCGCTGCGGCTCGAGCAACTCAACCGGCTTGAGGCACTCAAACAGGAAATGGCGGCAGCCACGGCTCGGATGGATGGTACGATTTCCGCGCACGAAGCCCTGTCGCAGCGCTTGGCCGACTTGTCTCGGGCTGACAAGAATGCCCGCGAAGCGCGGCGCGAGGCCGATCAGCAACTGACGCAGGCCACGCGGGCTCTGAACCGGGCCGAAGCTGATCGCGATATGGCAGAAGGCAAACTGGAAAGCGCGACGCTTGCCGTGCAGCGTTATGAGGATGAAGCCACATCGGCCCGAGGTCAGTTGCTCGAAGCCGAGCGCAGTGCGGAATCGCTCGATGATCTCGAAACGGCGCGGGCGCAGGCGGAAGACGTGAAAATGACAGTCGAAGCGGCCCGTATGACGATGATGGCGCGCCGCTCTGCTCATGATGAACTGCGCCGGGAAGGCGAGGCCCGCAAGGGTCGTGCTCAGCAGGTGACCAAAGACCTGTCCGGTTGGCGCCACCGTCTGGATACAGCGGAAAAGCGTGCAGCCGAATTGGCTGATCGCAAGGTTCAGACCGAATTGGAGCTGAAGGAGGCCTCGACCGCACCGGGGGAACTGGCGGCCAAACGCGATGAACTGTCCGGCGCGATCAGCGATGCAGAGGCACGCCGCGCAGAAGCTGCGGACAAATTGTCAGGCGCCGAAGGCGTCTTGCGCGAAGCCATCAGCAATGAACGTGAATGCGAGCGGCTTGCGGGCGAAGCGCGCGAGGCCCGGGCTCGGGCCGAAGCCCGAACGGAGGCGGCCAGAGAGACGGTGGCCGCAGCGGCAGAGCGCATTTCTGAAGATCAGGAAACCACGCCGCAAGACTTGCTGACGCGGCTTGATGTGGATCCCGACACCATGCCACCGGCAGACAAGGTCGAGGCGGACGTGAACCGGCTGAAACGCCAGCGTGATGCGCTGGGAGCAGTCAATCTGCGCGCAGAAGAAGATGCCAAGGAAGTGCAAGTCGAGCACGATGAACTGGTTGCAGAAAAAGCTGATCTTGAAGAAGCGATCAAGACCCTGCGCAGCGGGATTTCGAGTCTCAACCGAGAGGGCCGGGAACGCCTGCTGACAGCCTTTGAACAAGTGAACAGCAACTTCTCGATGTTGTTCACGCATTTGTTCGGCGGTGGTGAGGCGAACCTGGTCATGGTCGAAAGCGAAGACCCGCTGGAGGCCGGCCTTGAGATCATGTGCCAGCCACCGGGCAAAAAACTGTCGACCCTGTCATTGTTGTCCGGTGGCGAGCAGACTCTGACGGCCTTGGCCCTGATCTTTGCGGTCTTCCTGGCCAATCCGGCGCCGATCTGTGTGCTGGACGAAGTCGACGCGCCTTTGGATGACGCCAATGTCACCCGGTTCTGCGATATGCTGGACGAAATGTGCCGCCGCACGGACACGCGGTTCCTGATCATCACACACCACGCTGTAACGATGGCCCGGATGGATCGCTTGTTTGGCGTGACAATGCAGGAACAGGGGGTCAGTCAGCTGGTTTCCGTTGATCTGAAACGCGCCGAAAAGATGGTGGCCTAACCTTCGTTATTGGGTTGGATTACTGGCTGGTCTGCGACCTGCTCTGAGCGAAAGGGGCGGCCTTATTGGGGGGCCCCCCCCCCGG
>JAHDIS010000012.1:0-67133 GCA_020630695.1 Paracoccaceae bacterium
TGGCCGAGTTTTGCCTGATCACACCGCCCATTGGTCTGAACTGCTTTGTGGTGGCTGGTGTGCGGCCCGAACTGTCCGTGCAGGATGTGTTCCGCGGCGTGACGCCGTTCTTTGTGGCTGATGCGATCACAATCGCCTTGTTGGTCAGTTTCCCGGCGATCGTCCTTTGGCTGCCTTCGCTGGCCTGATGGCCGCAAGGCCAGCCTGCAACGCATAAGCAAGAACCCGCTGGATCAGCTGTCCCGGGGTTCAATCTCGACCGCGATCAGGCCCAGATCACGGGCGGTTTGCAAGGACAACTGGGCGCTGCTCAGGCCGCGTTCTGTCTGGTAGCGCCGGATCGATGCGGCTGTTGTGCCGTCGATAACGCCGGTCACGTTCCCCGCGAAATAACCCCGCGCCGCCAGTGCGCGCTGCACAGAGGCAATGAATTCGGGCGTCATCGCCTCGGCGCAGGGCGCTTCAAAGCGCATCTCGGCCCTTGGTTTGACGATCCGGGGTACGGGTGCGCGACGATAGACAGGGGGGCGCAGAACGGTTCCATCAGGCGCGATTTCCGCCTGAACAACCTGAACTTCGCCCATAACATGTTCGTAGACGGCCGGGGTGACTTCGCGGGCCCAGCATTGACCGCTCTTGTCTGCGGCACTGACCACAGGCGCGGGTGTCGGTGCGGGGGCCGTTTGCGCGCGGGTGACAGAGGGCTGCTGTTCGCTGGAACAGGCCGCAAATGCCAAAAGCGCCGCAAGGGCGATTGGTGTGGGTTTCATACTGCTCGGGCCTCTTGTCGTGCCTTAGTTTGCGCGAAACTACCCGTTTTCGGCCTGTGTGGGAAGCGGGCCAGTCAGAAGAGTGTCCAGCAGTGGCGAGATATCCTCAATCTGTTCGGCAATAACATGTACAACGCCGCCTTCTCGCTGCAATCGGCCCGTCACCCGAAGCAGGCGCCCGGCGATCACGGCACGCCGGTATCGTTCATATAGCTTGCGCCAGACAATGACATTCACAGCGCCGGTTTCATCCTCAAGCGTGAGAAAGATGACCCCTTTGGCGGTGCCGGGCCGTTGTCGCAGAATCACAAGACCAGCCACGCAGATCCGTGCGTTCTGCGGTGGCAGTTCAAGCTGGGCAGCGGTCAGGGCTGCGGGTGGACGGGGCCAGGGGGAGCCGTGGGATTGCATGGAACATAAGTAGAACATTTGAATAGCAAAGCCAAGTGGCATGGCCACGGCGGTCGCAGTTCCCAAAGGAGCGCGGAATTGCCGGCAAAAGGGGCTGGCGGCGGGCGTTTTCGCGCACTAGGTATGTGACGGAGCAAGTTTCAAGGAGCGCTGTCATGGCGAAAATTACCTACATCGAGCACAACGGAACCGAACATGTGGTCGACGTTGCAAACGGGCTGACCGTCATGGAAGGCGCGCGCGACAATGGTATCCCGGGTATCGAAGCGGACTGTGGAGGCGCCTGCGCCTGTTCCACCTGCCATGTCTATGTACACCCCGATTGGGTCGGCAAACTGCCGGGCAAGGAAGACATGGAAGAAGACATGCTCGACTTTGCCTATGAGCCTGATCCGGCCCGGTCGCGTTTGACCTGCCAGCTCAAGGTCACGGATGCGCTGGACGGTCTGGTTGTGCAAATGCCGGAAAAACAGATCTGATGCACCGGCGGTCGGGCCTGTCCCGAAGCCGGGCGCCGCGTCTGCCGTCGTGCCATTGTCGCGGTCTTGCCCGCGGCGCATGGCTGATGACGGGCCTTTGGCTGGCCGGGGCTGCCGCAGCCGAGCAGATTGAGGCTGCGCGCTATGAGGGCGCTACGGACCGGTATCCGCATGCTGTTCTCGGGGATGCACTCGAGTGGCACACCCTTGTTGTCCGCTTGTCGGATGGGCGCAGCCTGAAGGCGCGTTATGAACGGCCCGTGGTTTTCGAAGATCTCGAGCCGCGCCTGTTTGATATGGATGCCGATGGCCAGCCTGAAGTGATGGTGATCGAAAGCCACGAGACACAAGGCGCGCGTTTGGCATTTTGGGGCTTGGTCGATGGCGCGCTGGCGCCGCTTGCGACGACGCCGTGGATCGGCACGCGGTTTCGCTGGCTCGCGCCTTTGGGCGCGGCCGATCTGGACGGCGACGGGGTGATGGAATTCGCCTATGTCGATCGTCCGCATTTGGCCAAGACCCTGCGGGTTTGGCGTTATGTCCCGGACGGGGCGGGCAAAGTGCGTCTGGAGCCGGTTGCAAGCCAGGCCGGATTTTCCAATCACCGCATCGGTTGGGACTATATCGAGGGCGGTATACGCGATTGCGGGCGCGGGCCCGAGATGGTGTTGGCCAGCGGCAATTGGCGCAGTGTGCAGATTGTCAGATGGGATGGCACGGATTTACGCTCGGAGGCTGTCAGTGACTACAGCGCGACGGCCATTTCCAAGGCGCTGGCCTGCGGTTGATCCTGCGCTGATGCCTGAAGTTCAAATTGGACGGCAGAAAAGGGGCTTTGCCCCTCTGCCGCATGCGGCATTCACCCCAGAGTGGATTGTGCAGAGAAGAAAGCAAAAATGCCGCGCAGCCGGGCGCGCGTCATCGCGAAATGGGTCTTTGCTTTCGGCGCGCCGCGCACTACGCCTTGGATCATGAAGATATTGTTTCTTGGGGATGTCATGGGCCGCGCCGGCCGCGCCGCCGTGACCGAGCGGTTGGCCGCATTGCGCGCGGACTGGGGCTTGGATTTCGTCGTGATCAACGGCGAAAACGCAAGCAATGGCGCCGGGCTGACCGCCCGTCATGCGCAGGCCATGCTGGACGCCGGTGCTGATGTGATCACGCTGGGCGATCACGCCTTTGACCAGAAGGAAATGTTGCAGTTCATCGATGAAGAGCCACGCATCCTGCGCCCGATGAATTTCGCCAAGCAGGCGCCCGGCCGCGGTGCAGGGCTGTTTTCTGATCGCCGCGGGCGCAAGGTGCTGGTGGCGCAGGTTCTGGGGCAGGTGTTCATGAAGCGGGCCTATGATGATCCGTTTTCCGCTGTGGACGATGTGTTGCGCCGGCTTGGGGGGCAGGCACAGGCCCGTCTGATCGATGTGCATTGTGAGGCGACATCGGAAAAGATGGGTATGGGTCATTTCTGCGATGGCCGGGCCAGTCTGGTTGTGGGCACGCATACGCATGTGCCCACAGGGGATGCGCAGATATTGCCCGGTGGGACCGCTTTTTTGAGTGATGCCGGCATGTGCGGAGACTACAATTCCGTCATTGGCATGGAAAAAGCCGAACCGATGCGGCGCTTCGTGACCGGCATGGCCAAGGCCCGGTTCACCCCGGCGCTTGGCGAAGCGACGCTAAGCGGGGTTTATGTTGAGACCGACGACAGGACCGGCAAGGCCACACGCATTTGCATGGTGCGGCAGGGTGGGCGGCTGGAGCAATCCGGGCCGTGAAAGCGGCCTTGCCCTTTCTTGCGCTTGCGCTGATCGGTGCGGCATGGGGCGCGACGCAGCCGCTGGCCAAGATCGCGGTCTCTGACGGCTATCGCCATGTGGGCATCCTGTTCTGGCAGAACGGCATAATCGCGGTTTTTCTGGGGGCGATCTGCCTGTTGCGGGGCCGAGCGCTGCCAATCACAGGTGGCGCGTTTCAGCGCTATTTTGTAATTTCCTTGATCGGTACGGTTTTGCCGGGCATCGCGTCTTACAGCGCTGCCGTGTATTTGCCGTCCGGTGTTCTGTCGATCCTTCTGAGCGCTGTGCCGATGCTCGCGTTTCCGGTCGCTCTGATCATGGGCAACGACAATTTCGCGCTGCGGCGACTGCTGGGGCTGGCCTTGGGGTTTTGTGGGGTCATGCTTCTGGTGCTGCCGCAGGAAGGGTTGCCGGCAAGCGTGTCGTCGTTCTGGGTGGCGATCGCGCTGCTGGCTTCGGCCTGCTATGCGATCGAAGGCAACTACGTGGCGCGCTACGGCACGGCGGGACTGGATCCGATGCAGGTTTTGACCGGTGCTTCCATAATCGGCATGGGGCTGACTGGCCCGGCGGCGCTCTGGATGGGGCAGTTTATCATTCCGGGTGCAAACTGGAGCGCGCCGGACAGCGCAATTGTCGCGTCATCACTGCTGCATGGGCTGGCCTATGCCGGATATGTCGGTCTGGTCGGATGGGCCGGGTCGGTTTTCGCAGTTCAGGTTGCCTATCTTGTCACCTTGTTCGGGGTCACATGGGCGATTTTGCTGCTGGGAGAGAGTTATTCCGGTTGGTTTTGGGCGGCATTTGTTACGATGCTGGCGGGCATGGCGCTGGTGCAGCCCCGGCCCAAACAGCTTGTGCCCGATCAGGACGCAGGCCAGAATAGACCAAAATAAGAGCAAGGGTACCACAGGCCAATGGAACTGATCACCCTCAGCCAGAATGGGCAGGCTTTGGTTGCGCTGATTGTCGTAATCGTCATGTTCATTCTGTTTCTGCGTGAAAGCTACCCGACCGAGGTTACCGCAATGGGCGGCGTCGCGGTTTTGCTGGTGCTTGGTGTTTTGCCCTATGATGCGGCGCTGGGTGTGCTGAGTAATCCGGCACCTTGGACAATTGCGGCGATGTTCATTGTCATGGGCGCGCTTGTTCGCACCGGCGCGTTGGATGCTTTCACCAACTTTGCTCAGGCTCAGGTCGTGCGACGACCCATCCGGGCAATGGGCGGAATTCTGGCGGTTGTGGTTGTGGCCTCAGCCTTCATGAACAACACGCCGGTGGTTGTCGTGATGCTGCCGATCTTTGTGCAGATCGCCAATTCTCTGGGAATTTCGCCGTCAAAGCTACTTATCCCTTTGAGTTACATGGCAATTCTTGGCGGTACTACGACGCTGATCGGTACCTCGACGAACCTGCTGGTCGATGGTGTGGCGCGTTCGGCAAATGTCGAAGGATGGGAGCCGTTCACTATTTTCGAGGTCACGCCGCTGGCGGCGATACTGGTGATCTGGGGCATGATCTATCTGGTTCTTGTGGGGCGCTTCCTGTTGCCGGATCGGACCTCTTTGGCGGGCATGCTCTCTGACCGAACCAAGATGAAGTTCTTTACCGAAGCCGTGATCCCGCCTGAAAGTAACATCGTGGGGCGTGACGTTCTGGGCGTGCAGCTGTTCAAAAGAGAGGGCGTCCGGCTGGTTGACGTTATCCGCGGCGATGCGTCGTTGCGGCGCAATCTGCAGGGCGTGTCCTTGCAGGTGGGTGACCGGGTTGTGTTGCGCACACAGATGACAGAACTGCTCAGCCTGCAGCGCAACAAAGAGCTAAAACGCGTGGATCAGGTTTCGGCCACCGAGACCTCGACGGTCGAAGTTCTGATTACGCCGGGATGCAAGATGGTGGGCCGCAGCCTTGGCGCGCTGCGCCTGCGCCGCCGCTACGGTGTCTATCCGCTGGCGGTGCATCGCCGGAACCAGAATATTGGCCGCCAACTGGACGAACTGGTTGTGCGCGTGGGCGATACGCTTCTGATCGAAGGTGCCCCGGACGACATTCAGAGACTGGCCGAGGACATGGATCTTGTCGATGTCTCGCAGCCGTCCGCGCGGGCCTACCGGCGCGGCCACGCGCCGATTGCGCTGCTGGCTCTGGCGGCCATCGTGGTGCTTTCGGCCCTTGGGATCGCACCGATTCTGGCGCTTGCTGTGGTCGCGGTTGCCTTGGTCTTGCTGACCCGCTGTATCGATGCGGACGAGGCGTTTTCTTTTGTCGAAGGGCAGTTGCTGGCTTTGATCTTTGCCATGCTGGCGATTGGTGCTGCCTTGGAAGCCTCTGGCGCGGTGCAAATGATCGTCGAGACGATCGCCCCCTATATGCAGGGATTGCATCCGGTTTTGCTGGTCTGGGCAATCTACATGCTCACATCTGTTCTGACCGAGACAGTTAGCAACAATGCGGTTGCAGTGGTGGTCACGCCGATTGCGATTTCCCTGGGGCAGGCGATTGGCGTTGATCCGCGCCCCTTGGTGGTGGCGGTCATGGTGGCCGCGTCCTGCAGCTTTGCCACGCCTATCGGATACCAGACCAATACGCTGGTTTACGGTCCGGGCGGGTACAAGTTTTCCGATTTCATCAAGGTTGGCCTACCGCTGAACCTGAGCGTTGGCGTTTTGGCGTCACTGCTCATCCCATGGTTTTGGCCGCTCTAAGCGGCGGTCTCAGCCCGCTTTTTCCTGCGCCTTGGCAGCGTCCCAAAGCGCATCCATTTCCTCAAGATTGCTATCTTTGGGGGTTCGGCCTTGTTCAGCAAGCGCGCGTTCAATCGATTCAAACCGCCGGGTGAATTTGGCGTTTGCAGCGCGCAGTGCTTCCTCGGGGTCGATTTTGAGGTGCCGTGCCAAGTTCGCCATGACAAAGAGCAGATCGCCGAATTCTTCGCGCTGGTGCGCGGGATCGTCTGCCTCGCGCAGTTCCTGAGCTTCTTCGACGATCTTGTCGATCACCTCGTCTGTTGATGGCCAGTCAAAGCCGACCCGCGCCGCGCGCTTTTGCAGTTTGACAGCGCGCATCAAGGCCGGAAGGCCCAAGGCCACGTCATCCAGAACACCGCCCCGTGCCTTTGCTGCGCGCTCGGCGGCCTTGATGGCTTCCCAGTCGGCGGTTTGCTGCTCTGCCGATTTGTCCCGGGTTTCATCGCCAAAAACATGGGGGTGACGCGCGACCATTTTGTCAGACATGCCGTCGGCGACCTCGTCAAAGGTGAACAGGCCCTTTTCACTGGCCATCTGGGCATGGAAGACGGACTGGAACAGCAAATCGCCCAGTTCGCCTTTCAACTCGTCCCATGCGCTGCGTTCGATCGCATCGGCCACTTCATAGGCCTCTTCGATTGTGTAGGGCGCGATGGTCGAGAAATCCTGTTCGATGTCCCAAGGACAACCTGTTTCAGGATCGCGCAGACGGCGCATGATTTCCAGCAATCGCGGCATGCCGCCCTTTGGATTGTGGATCAAATCATCATTGGTCATTGCACCCTCCGGCGTTTCGCGCTTGCCTATCCCTGATGCAGCCGCTGCAAGGAGTCCAGTACATGCCCGTGATTAACCGCATTGCCGCCAAGGCCGACGAAATGGCTGGTTGGAGACGACACTTGCACCAGCACCCGGAATTGTCGCTCGACTGTCATGAAACCGCAGCCTTTGTGGCCGAGCGTTTGCGCGAATTCGGGGTGGACGAAATCCACACTGAAATTGCGACGTCCGGACTGGTTGGGATCATCAACGGGCAGGGAAGCGGACCTGTGACCGGCCTGCGGGCGGACATGGACGCTTTGCCGATGGAGGAAACAACGGGCGCGCCCTGGGCCAGCAAAATCCCCGGAAGGATGCATGCATGCGGTCATGACGGGCATACGGCGATGTTGCTGGGGGCGGCGCAATATCTGGCGGAAACGCGTAACTTCAAAGGCCGCGTCGCATTGATCTTTCAGCCCGCCGAGGAAACGGTCGGCGGGGGGCGCATCATGGTCGAAGAGGGCATCATGGAGCGGTTCGGCATCGAAGAAGTCTATGCTCTGCATACAGATCCCTTCGGTGATCTGGGCGAGTTTCGAACCTGTGCAGGCCCCATCATGGCAGCGGTGGATGATTTCACGATCATAGTCAAAGGTAAGGGCGGCCACGCGGCCTATCCACACGCCTGCATCGATCCAATGCCCTGTGCACTGGCCATCGGTCAGGCAATGCAGACCATTGTTGCACGCAATATCAACCCGTTGAAACCATTGGTTGTCTCTGTAACGCAGGTGCATGGTGGCACCGCGTTCAACATCATTCCCGAAAATGTAACGCTGTCGGGCACTGTGCGCAGTCTTGATCCTGAGTTGCGCGATCTGGCTGAGCAACGCATCAAAACGATCGCGGATGGACAGGCGGCGGCCTACGGGTTGACGGCATCGGTCGACTATCGGCGCAACTATCCAGCCACGATCAATCATGCCGAGCAGACGGCGCGGGCGGTGGATGTCGCGCGTGCGGTTTCGGGATCGGTGATTGATGATCTGCCGCCGGAAATGGGCGCCGAAGATTTTTCCTACATGCTGAACGCCCGGCCCGGATCGTTTCTGTTTCTTGGCCAAGGCAAGGGCCCTTCGGTGCATCATTCCGAGTTTGACTTCAACGATGAAGCCGCCCCGATCGGGGCAAGTTTCTTTGCAAGGTTGATCGAGACACGGCACGCCGGTTGAACAGGGTTGCGCGCGCCGCGAATTCAGGATTGGCTGGCGGCAAAGGAGAGCCCTCATGCCCACCATCAATTCCATCGCGGCGATGTCCGAAGAAATGAAAACCTGGCGCCGCTATCTGCACCGGAATCCGGAACTGGGGCTTGAGTGTCACAAGACGGCGGCCTTTGTCGTGGACAGGCTCAAGGAGTTCGGAATCACCGACATCCACACCGGGATTGCCACATCGGGTGTCGTGGCGATCATCGAAGGTCGGGGGGAGGGTCCAACCATTGGTCTTCGCGCAGACATGGATGCTCTGCCGATGGATGATCTGTCAGGCTGCGAATGGTCCAGCGAAGTGCCGGGACTGGCGCATACCTGTGGCCACGATGGCCACACCACCATGTTGCTGGGTGCTGCAAAGTACCTTGCTGAAACGCGCAATTTTTCGGGGCGTGTCGCCTTGATTTTCCAGCCCGCCGAAGAAAACGAAGGTGGGGGCCGCATCATGGTCGAAGAGGGCATGATGGATCGGTTCGACATCAAGGAAGTCTACGGTATTCACAACATGCCCGGCGAGACCGCGGGCCATATCCACACCAATGGGGATGCTTTGCTGGCCGGGGTTGATGAATTCACGATCACGCTCACCGGGCAGGGCGGGCACGGCGCGATGCCGTATCAGACCAGAGATCCGGTTTTGTGCGCGGCTTCCATGGTGCAGGCCTTGCAAAGCATCGTATCGAGAAACGTCGACGCCTTGGAACGGCTGGTTGTTTCAGTCACACAGATCCACACAGGTACGGCAATGAACATCGTGCCTGAGACCGCCATGATCAACGGAACGGTGCGCTATTTCGACAAAGATGTGCAGGCCGTCGTCAAAGAACGCATGGCAGAGATTGCAGAGTATCAGGCCAAGAGTTTTGGCATGCAGGCCAGCCTCGATTATGTCGAAGGGTATCCGCCGACGATCAACCATCCGGACCAAGCAGGTTTCGCGGCCAGTGTTGCACGCGACGTTGTGGGCGCGGACGCGGTTCGTGATGATTGCGATCCAATCATGCCGGGCGAGGATTTCGCCTATATGCTCGAAGCGCGACCCGGAGCGTACCTGTTTCTGGGGCAGGGTGACACGCAGGGCTGCCATCATCCGGCATATGATTTCAACGATGACATTGCGCCGATCGGGGCCAGCTTCTTTGCCCGTCTGATCGAAAAGGCGCTTCCGGTAAGCAGCTGATAAGGCGTCATATTTGCTTCTGCCTTGGCACGTCTTGGCGAGGCATCAAAATTTAGGGGACACGACATGGCGCTGGAAGATGCCAAGACGCAAATGGATCATGCCTTTACGCGGGAAGACCTCAAAGGACCCTCGTTTGAAAACGTCTTTGCCGGGGCACCATCTTTTTTGCGTCGCCGCTACACCAAGGATCTGAGCGCCGCCGATATTGCCGTGACGGGCCTGCCTTTCGATCAAGCGGTGACAAACCGGCCGGGAACGCGGCTCGGGCCGCGCGCGATACGCGAGGCATCATTGTTGCAGCCCTGTGATGCACCCTATGGCTGGGGCTACGATGTGCTGTCTGAATTTGCCATCGCCGATTATGGCGACATGGCTTTTGACTATGCGATGCCCTCGGAAGTGCCGGAACGGATCGAACAGCATGTGGGCGCAATTCTTGACAGTGGCACTGCCTGCATCGCCTTGGGCGGCGATCATTCGGTGACACTGGGGTGCATGCGCGCTCATGCGGCCCGACATGGACCACTTTCGATCATCCAGTTTGACGCGCATACAGACACCTGGGCTGATGATGACATGAAGCGCGTCGATCACGGCACGTTCATGTATAAGGCCGCGAAGGAAGGCACCGTTGTGCCCGAGCGGTCGGTGCAGATCGGGATTCGCACTGACAATCCTGACACCATGGGCTTCAACATTTTTGATGCGCAGACGGTTCACGCCGCAGATCCCGGCGCAATTGCTGACAAAGTGCGGAATATCGTCGGTGACGACCCGGTGTATCTGACCTTTGATATCGATGCGCTCGATCCGGCCTTTGCGCCGGGTACCGGAACGCCGGTCTGGGGGGGATTGTCCAGTGCGCAGGCCGCGGCAATGCTGCGGCAACTGGCAGGGATCAACCTGGTTGGTGGGGATGTCGTCGAGGTGTCACCCCCCTTCGATCACGCGGGGATCACCGCTGTTGCCGGGGCGCATGTTGCAACCGAACTGCTGTGCCTGTGGGGCTGGACCCGCCGTTAAAGCCAGAGCGGCATAACCTTTTGTGTGAGACGCTGGCTTCGCTTGGAATAGACTCTTGGGCATTTCCGGGTAGGCTGTTTTCAAAGGGAGACGCAGGATGACCATTTCCGACGCCTACGGAAATACGCTGACCACGGGCACCGCCATGTCCCGGGACTTTTATGACATCGGGGTCAAAGGCTTGCTGGCTGCCACCTACGGCGCAAAGGATGTCTTTGAGCAGGCAATCAGCGCTGACCCGGAATTTGCACTGGGATATGTCGCGCTTGCCCGTGCCCGGATGCTGGGCGGTGATATGCCGGGGGCGCGAACGGCCATGGCAGCGGCGGAACGCCTTGCGCCCATGACAACCGAACAAGAACAGTCACATATCAACGTCATGGCTTTGCTGGTGGCAGGCAAACCCGTGGAAACGCGCGCCGCGGTTTGGGAACACGTGCAGCGCTGGCCGCGCGACGCGGTGATTGCGCAGCTGTGCACCAATGTCTTTGGGCTGATCGGCTTTTCGGGAAAGGTGGGCCGTGAGGCGGACCTGCTCTCCTACACAACCATGCTGATGCCGCACTACGGCGAAGACTGGTGGATGATGTCCATGCATGCGCTTTCGCTCTGCGAGACGGGGGCCACGTCGGAATCGCTGGATCTGATGGAGCGCTCACTGGCGCTGAACCCGCACAATGCCAACGCCGCACATTTCAAGGCGCACGCGCTCTACGAGATCGGGGAAACGCGGGCAGGGCGGGCCTATCTGGATGATTGGCTGACGGGATATGACAAACGCGGGGGGTTGCACGGACATCTGACCTGGCATGCGGCGCTTTGGGCGCTGCAGGACGGAGATGAAGAGCGGCTTTGGGCGCTGGTTGATGCCGGTGTCGCGCCTGACACCGGAAGCAGCATGCCGATCAACGTGGTCACAGATACAGCAGCCATCTACCACCGTGCGGAATTGGCAGGTCTGACCGTCGCGCCTGAACGATGGGCGGCACTCAGCGATTATACCGCCGAACGCTTTCCCAAACCGGGACAGAGCTTTGTCGATATGCACGCCGCGCTGGCGCATGCCATGTCAGGCAACGGAGATCGCCTGGCTGCCGTGATGGACGTGCAAAAAGGCTATGCGCATGATTTGGCACGTCCGGCTGCCCGCGCGTGGGGGGCAATCGCACGAGGGCAATGGCAGGACGCATTGGAAAACCTGATCCCGGTCTTGGCGCAAAGCGAACGGATCGGAGGCAGCCGAGCGCAGCGCGATCTTCTGGAATTGACCTACGCAAATGTTCTGCTCAAGCTTGGGCTGACGGACGAAGCGCGCAGGGTTTTGTCACTGCGGCGGCCGAACCTGGCCAAACCATTGCCTGTGTCCGGGTTGGTGGCCTGATTAAGACGGCCCAGACCACGTGAATTATTCCCGGCGATCCTGAAATGATCGCCAAACCGTTTGATTGATGAACCTGTATTGGGGACCATTGTGAAAAGAATCCTTTTGTCAGCCAGCCTGATTTGCGCTGCATCCTTCGTTTCGGCACAGAGCGAAATCATCATTCCGGATGACAGCACCCGGTTTATCCAGCAGCAGCCTCAAGGGGACACGACCCTGCGCATGCGCTCGGTGACCGTTGAAGGGCAAAGCCAGTTGAGGGGCCTTTTCGGTGACGCATGGACCGCGGGCGAAGTCAAAGTGCGCGCGGCCCAGACCTGCGGTTCGGCGGGGATGAAATTGATTTATTTCAAGCCGGGCGCAAAGGACGGCAAGGGACGGACCAACTTTGCCGCTGTATGCCAGTAGAGCGGATTTCCAGCGCAGTGTCCGAAGCCATCAAAGCCGAATCGGCGAATGCTGATTTGCAGGCAAGAAGCAAAAAGTGGCGCGTTTCAGCGCCCAACTGGCGGCGAAACGCCGCTTTTGCGCCGCCAAACCGATGCAATCCATAGCTTTTCCCAAACTTGAATGTTTTCGTTTTGAGCACGCGCGCGTATAGTCGTCGCCAATGACTGCGCGCTGTCACGCGCGGCACAGGGGGATGTTGAACCATGATCAGATCAGAACTGATCCAGAAAATTGCGGACGAAAACCCGCACTTGTTTCAGCGTGACGTCGAAAGAATCGTGAATACGATTTTCGAAGAGATCACCAATGCCATGGCCCGGGGCGACCGGGTTGAATTGCGGGGCTTCGGGGCGTTTTCCGTCAAGAAGCGCGACGCAAGAACTGGCCGCAACCCTCGCACCGGTGAATCGGTGGAGGTCGAGGAAAAGCACGTGCCTTTCTTCAAGACCGGCAAGCTTCTGCGCGACCGCCTGAACGGGAAGTAAAACAAAACCCATGCGTTATATCCGCTACGCTTTTCTGGCCGCGCTGGCCATTGTGTTGGTTATTGTAGCTTTGGCAAACCGGGCCTCGGTGACATTGAATACCCTACCGGAGGGGCTGGCTGGTTTTCCCGGGCTTGGCTGGCTTGGTCAGTCCATTGAGCTGCCGCTCTATATCGTGATTTTTGGCGGAATCGTTGTGGGCCTGCTGGTTGGTTTCGTTTGGGAATGGCTGCGCGAACACAAGCACCGCGCAGAAGCAGCGTCCAAGCAGGCCGAAGTCAAAAAGCTCGAACGTGAGCTTAAGCGCACGCAGGCCGAGCGGGACAAGGACAAGGACGAGGTTCTCGCCCTTCTGGATCAGGCAAGCTGATCGGGCGTCTCGCCCACTTTCGAAAGTTGTGACAGTTTTCTGGGGCTTTGCCCCAGACCCCAGGATATTTTTGGCACAAAGAAACAGGGAGTCGCGCCATGGACGTGCGGGTCAAGATCTGTGGCCTGACGCGGCCGGATGATGTCGAAGCTGCGGCCTCGGCTGGTGCGGCTTATGGCGGTTTTGTTTTCTTTCCCAAAAGTCCCCGAAACGTGAGTTTGGATGTGGCGCGGGATTTGGCCAGTCTGGCGCCCGTGGGGCTGGCCAAGGTGGCCCTGGTTGTGAACGCGGACGACGCCATGCTGGATGCGCTTTGCGCCACGGTTCCGCTGGACATGCTTCAGCTACACGGAGGAGAAACACCCGAGCGCGTGGCTGAGGTGCGCGCGCGCTATGGTTTGCCGGTGATGAAGGCGGTTGGCGTTGGTGAAGAGGCCGATCTGCCGAAGATCGGGCTTTATGCGCAGGTTGCCGATCAGATCCTGATTGATGCCAAGCCGCCCAAGAACGCGGATTTGCCGGGCGGAAACGGACTTGCCTTCGACTGGCGTTTGATTGCGGGCAAGCGCTGGGCCAAGCCTTGGATGCTGGCGGGTGGTCTGAATCCCGACAATGTCAGTGATGCCATTGCTATGACTGGGGCGCGTCAGGTGGATGTCTCATCCGGTGTCGAAGCGGCGCCGGGTCTAAAGGACGCCAGTAAAATCGCGCAGTTTGTGCGGAATGCCCGACACGTCACGGCGGTTCCGCGTCTATAGGCATGCTTGCATTCCTAGGGCGCTGTGATAGCACGGCCCCGCGTCTGTAAGGAGAGGCCAAGATGCAAGATCTGCGCGACAAATACCTGACTGCAATTGCGAATGCTGGCGATGAGGCCGCGCTGGAGGATCTGCGCGTCTCGGCGGTGGGCAAAAAGGGCGAAATCAGCCTCAAGATGCGTGAGCTTGGCAAGATGACGCCGGAAGAGCGCCAGACTGCAGGCCCTGCGCTGAATGCACTGAAAGACGAGATCAACAGCGCATTGGCCGCCAAGAAGGTCGCCTTGGCCGATGCGGCACTGGATGAACGGCTCAGGTCCGAGTGGCTGGATGTCACGCTGCCGTCTCGTCCACGTCAGCAAGGCACTATCCACCCGGTAAGCCAAGTGACCGAAGAGGTCACGGCGATCCTGGCCGACATGGGTTTTGCCGTGGCCGAAGGGCCGCAGATCGACAGCGATTGGTATAACTTTGACGCACTGAATATTCCCGGCCACCATCCTGCGCGCGCCGAGATGGACACCTTTTACATGCACCGCGCCGAAGGCGACGAACGCCCGCCGCATGTGCTGCGGACGCATACCTCGCCGGTGCAGATCCGGCATATGGAAAAGCACGGCGCGCCCTGCCGGATCATTGCGCCGGGAAGAGTGTACCGCGCCGACTATGACCAGACCCACACACCGATGTTCCATCAGGTCGAGGGACTGGCCATTGATCGCGATATCTCGATGGCGAACCTCAAGTGGGTGCTGGAGGAATTTTTCTCGGCCTTCTTTGGCACCAGTGTCAAAACCCGCTTCCGGGCTTCGCATTTCCCCTTCACCGAACCATCGGCCGAAGTGGACATTCAGTGTTCGTTCGAAGGCGGTACCGTCAAGGTCGGCGAGGGCGACGATTGGCTGGAGGTTCTGGGCAGCGGCATGGTGCACCCCAAAGTGCTGGCCGCGGCAGGTGTAGACCCGAACGAATGGCAGGGCTTTGCCTTTGGCATGGGCATCGACCGGATCGCCATGCTGAAATACGGCATTCCGGATTTGCGCGCCTTCTTTGATTCAGACCTGCGCTGGCTGCGGCACTACGGCTTTGCTTCGCTGGATGTGCCGACGCTGCATGGCGGATTGTCGCGATAGTTTTTGCCATGAGCCACTTGTCAGCCAAGTATTGGCACTGGTGGTCGGGGCGTGTGGAAAGGCGGCCAATTGTCTGACTGTTGGGGGCTTTTGCCTGTCAGGTTGGGCTGGTGTTCGGCATGATATTTTTCGCGAACCGTGTCCTCGATTTCGATTTGCAATCGGTTTTTTGTGCGCCACAGCGCCTGTTTTTTTTGCGGCAGCAATGACAATGGGCAAATGCTGGCAGCAACATCAAGAAAACAATGATTGGATTTGGAAGGTAAAGAAACCTATTCGCCATAGGGCCAAGTGGCGCTGAACGTGCCTGCATGGTGGGGTGTTGTCGGTAGAAGGCTTCGCCAACACCGGAATACCTGACTACGCCAGCCATATGCTTCGTGTCACATTGGCTCCAAATCCAAAGGAGCCACCTCATGTACCGCCTTATCCTTGCCGCCAGCCTCGCTCTGACCTCCAATGCCGCGATGGCCGATGAAACCTGGTCCACGAATTTGGGCGAGATCGTTTATCTGGATGAGCAGGACGGCGCAGCGATTTTCACTTTTACCAATGTGGATGGCACGCCGGCGCGTTTGGTGATCCCGGGGCTCGCGGGCAATTATTCCAACCGTGACACGCATCGCGCCTATTGGACCGGTGTTGGCCCGAACAATTGCGGCGCGCTGCTGGCCGAGCCGGGGCAGGCCCCGAGTGCCAATTGGGGGCAGGCTCTGATCAGCTTTGACAAACCCGCTTTCCCGACGTCTTTCACGCTGACGCTGGGGTGGTGCTTTGACCCGCTGAGCACGGCAATCCGGGCTGAAACCAACGCTCAATAAGGGCGGGCGTGTCTACGCGTCCGGCAGCGATTGCAAGGCCGGATAGAGCGCGCGATAGCGCCGCAATCGGCTTTCATGACGTGCAGAGGCCTCGGGATCGGGGCGGAATTCCTGCCGTGTTTCGGGCTGGTGCAGGTCTGATACTGACAGATCGCCGATGCACATCGCGGCCAGTTTAGCCGCACCAATAGCTGGGCCGATCGCGGCGTCTTCGCTGCGGTTCAATGTGACACCTATGACGTCCGCCATGGTTTGCAGCAAAAGTGCTGAGCGTGCTCCGCCGCCTATGGCCTGGAGGGTGCAGGGCATTGGCCGGGCCGCTTCGAGCGCGGCACGCGCGTCGGCAAAGCTGTAGGCGATGGCCTCGATCACCGCGCGCATCATTTGTCCGCGCGTCGTGTCATTGCTCAGGTCGATAAAGGCGCTGCGGATTTTACTGTCGCCGTGCGGGGTGCGTTCGCCGGTCAGATAGGGCAGGCAAATGGGCGTGCCGGGAAGGGGGGCGTCTTGGGCTTCGGCCAACAGCGTCTCGATTGGCGCGCCGGTCATGTCAGCGAACCATTGCATGGGTCTGGCCCCGTTCAGCATCGCCGCCATTTGATACCAAAGCCCGGGCAAGGTGTGCGCAAAGCTGTGCAGCCCTTGATCCGGCGCTGCGGCATAACGGTCTGTTACCACGAAAAGCTGGCCGGACGTGCCCAGTGATACAAAGCCATCCCCGTCGCGCACCGCGCCCAGTGCAATGGCCCCGGCAACGGCGTCACCGGCCCCTGTGGCAATCGGGATGCCCCGGGGCAGACCCAGTTGCTCGGCTGCGGATTGACTGAGTTGTCCGGCCTGTTCGTCCCCGCCCAGAATGGGCGGAAACCAACCCGGATCACTGGCTGTTGCCGTTTGTAAAGCAGGGGCCCAGTCACGCTGCGCCTGATCGAACCACCATGTTGCAGCCGCATCAGAGGGGTCCGTTATGCACGCACCATGCAGGCGCAATCCGATGTAATCTTTTGCGCTAAGAAGATGGGATATCGCTTTGAAATTGTTTGGTTCTTCCCTCGATAGCCAGAGAAGTTTGGGGGCTGTCAGCCCGGGCATGGCCCGCACGCCGGCCAGTTGCGCCAGATGCGGATGTGTGTTGCTCAGTGAATTGCAATCCGCTTCGGCTCGGCTGTCGTTCCAAAGGATGGCGGGACGGATGGCCTTGTGGGTTTTGTCCAGAAGAACCGCACCGTGCATTTGCCCGGACAAACCAATAGCGCTTGGTGGTGGCTGGTCGGCACAAGCGGAGCGAACGGCTTTAACCACGGCTTGCCACCAGTCGTCCGGGGCTTGTTCGGCCCATCCTGCATGCGGGTGCTGTATGCTCAGCCCAACACTTGCATCCGAGAGGACCGTTCCGGTCACGTCGATGAGGACCGTCTTGACCGCTGACGTGCCAATATCGATGCCTAGATACATGGAGTGTGTGCTTTCGGATCAGGCCGGGATGGTTTCGGGCGGCGGCTCTGCCGCGCCGGTCATAAACGCAACCGCATCATTCATTGAGAAGGCTTTGGGATCAATCACGCAGAGCCGTTTGCCGAGCCGGTGAATGTGAATCCGGTCTGCGATCTCAAAAACATGAGGCATGTTGTGCGAGATCAGAACAATCGGGATGCCACGGGATTTGACGTCCTGAATAAGCTCCAGCACCTTACGGCTTTCCTTGACGCCCAGTGCGGCGGTCGGCTCGTCCAGAATGATGACCTTTGACCCAAAGGCCGCAGCCCGCGCGACCGCAACGCCCTGACGCTGACCCCCTGAAAGGGTTTCAACCGCCTGCCGGATATTCTGGATCGTCATGAGCCCGAGATCATTCAGCTTGTCCCTTGCCAACCGTTCCATTTCGGCCTTGTCCAACTGGCGAAAGACTTTGCCCATCAGACCCTTTTTCCGAATTTCGCGCCCCATGAACATATTGTCCGCGATCGATAGGGCCGGGGACATGGCGAGGGTCTGGTAAACGGTTTCGATCCCTTTTTCGCGCGCGTCGATCGGAGAGTTGAAGTCGACCCGTTGACCATCGAGAAAGACCTCGCCTTCGTCCGGGACCACAGCGCCTGAAACGGCTTTGATCAAGGTGGATTTGCCTGCGCCGTTGTCGCCGATGACCGCCAGGATCTCGCCGGGATAGAGTTCGAAGTCGCAGTGATCGAGGGCTGTGACCTTGCCGTAGCGTTTGACCAGATTTTTGCCCTGCAGAATGGGTGTGCGTTCCATTATACCGATACCTTTCTGATCCACTGGTCCACGGCGACAGCGCCGATGATCAGCACGCCGATGAGTAGGAAGGTCCACTGCGGATCTGCGCCAGACATTCTGAGCCCCAATTCGAAAACCCCAACGATCAGTGCGCCAAACAGCGCCCCCAAAATTGAGCCGCGCCCCCCAAACAGCGAGATCCCACCGATCACAACGGCCGTAATCGCTTGAATGTTGCCGATGACCCCTGTGGTGGCCGAGGGAGAAACTGACCCAAATCGTCCAATCATCACCCATGCGGTAAAGGCGCAGATCAGACCGGCCAGCATATAGACAGACATCAAGGTGCGGTGCACGTTGACCCCGGCCAGCTCGGCCGCTTCTGGATCGTCGCCCACGGCATAGACATGGCGGCCCCAGGCCGTGGACCGCAAGGCATAGGCCAGCACTAGCGCCAGAACCAGCATCGACACAACGCCAAGCGTAAGGGTGGCCCCGCCCAGCTTCATTTTGTAACCCATCAGCTGAAGGAAGGGGGCCTGTGCCTCGATGTCCTGACTGCGAATGGTTTCATTGGCGGAATAGAGATAATTCGCGGCCAGAACGATCTGCCACATCCCGAGCGTGACAATGAAAGGTGGCAGTTTGACCCGGCTGACAAGCCATCCGCTGACAGCGCCGATCGCGGTGCCAAACACCAGACCGATCATGACTGAAACAAACGGAGGGATCCCATAGCGGAACGTGAATTGCCCCATGATGACCGAGCACAGAACAGCGATTGCGCCGACCGACAGATCAATGCCTGCAGTCAGGATGATCAATGTCTGAGCGAGCGCAAGAACGCCCACAATCGCAACTTGTTGCAAGATGAGCGTCAGCGTGAATGAGTTGAAGAACCGAAAGCGGCCATTGGACACGTCTTCCAGTGCGGCCCAGCCCATTCTGACCTGAATGGGCTCCCAGTCGATCCAAAGCCCGAAGCCAATGGTAGACAGGACAAGAACGATTAGAGGAACCATCGAAGGGTTTGAATGCAGGAAGTGCTGCAAACGGTGCACAAAGCCCCGTTGTTCATCATCAAACTCGGCAACCTTTGAATCGGCTGCTGCAAGCGATGCTTCGTAGTCCTGCCCTTTGGAGCCGGATTCGGACATGGTTGTCCCCTCGTGCCTTGGATGTCTTTGAAATTCAGAGCGCCTTTACCCGGTCAGGTCAAGGCCGCGGGATCGGACGGGGCAGGGGCCCCGTCCGACGTTTTGTACTTAACCCCAGCAGAGGTTCTTGCCTTCTTCGACAGAAATCGACTCGACGCCATCGGCGGCTTTGTCAGTCACCAGTGCAACGCCGGTATCAAAGAAGTCTTTGCCTGGTGTCGGCTCCGGCTTTTCGCCGTTGTCGGCCCATTTCTTGATTGCTTCAACGCCCAGCGATGCCATCAGCAGCGGGTACTGCTGCGAAGTCGCGCCAATCACGCCGTCCGCCACGTTCTGAACACCTGGGCAGCCACCGTCGACAGACACGATCAGAACATCGTTTTCGCGGCCAATGGCCTTGAGTGCCTCATATGCACCGGCTGCGGCGGGTTCGTTGATGGTGTAAACCACATTGATGCCGGGATCCTTTGCCAGCAGGTTTTCCATCGCCTTGCGGCCACCTTCTTCGTTGCCAGCGGTCACATCGTTGCCGACAATCCGCGGATCATCTTCGTCACCCCATTTGTTCGGGTCTTTGATGTCGATGCCAAAACCGGTGAGAAAGCCTTGATCGCGCAGAACGCCAACCGTTGGCTGGCTGATGGCCAGATCCAGCATGCCGATCTTTGCGTTGGCGGCATCGTCGCCCAGTGAGGCCGCGGCCCATTTGCCGATCAGCTCACCAGCAAGGAAGTTGTCGGTTGCAAAGGTTGCGTCTGCCGCGTCGATTGGTGACAGCGGCGTATCAAGCGCAATAACAACCAGCCCGGCGTCGCGGGCCTGCTGTACGTTGGGTACGATGGCAGAGGTGTCAGAGGCTGTCAGCAGGATGCCTTTTGCGCCGTCCGCAATGCAGGTTTCGATCGCCTGAACCTGTGTTTCGTGGTCACCATCCACTTTGCCCGCAAAGGCCTTAAGCGTCATGCCCAGCTCTTCTGCTTTGGCTGTCGCGCCTTCCTTCATCTTGACGAAGAAGGGGTTGGTGTCGGTTTTCGTGATTAGGCAAACGGTTGTCGCATGCCCGCCAGCGGCGGCCATAGTCGCCGAAAAGGCCAGCGCGGATGCGCCCATAGCAAGTGTTTTAGTCAAATTCGTCATGTCTTTCCTCCCAAAGGTAACGGCTTCAGCCGTTCTTCCGGGTGCGCATGCCGAGCATTTGCCAGCGGTGCGCAACCCTCGGACGTAAGGGAAGCAGAGAATCGCTCCGAGTGTCAATAATAAATAAATCAGAATGAATTATTATTGACAGGGTCATTTGTGCTAAGCATTCTTAAATGAGGGAGGACGCCATCTTGAACGTGAAATCGGTTGGGCAAGCCATTGATAAAGAGACGGAAATCCTTGGGCGTGGCTCCAATCAAAGTGGGATGCGTGCGCACAATGAACGTCTTGTTTTGACGCTGTTGCGTCGGCACGGCCCTATGGCCAAAGCCGATATTGCGCGTTCAACCGGTTTGTCCGCACAAACGGTATCCGTGATTATGCGTGCCCTCGAGGGCGATGGTCTGCTGGAACGCGGCGATCCGATCCGCGGCAAGGTCGGGCAGCCTTCGGTGCCGATGGCGCTCGCGGCGGGTGGGGCGTATTTCCTGGGCCTCAAAATTGGTCGCCGGTCCGTTGAGCTGGTGCTGACAGATTTCAAGGGGCAGGTGCTTGACCGGGCTACGCGGGTTCATGCCTATCCAGAGCCCAAGGCAACGGTCAAATTTGCGGTGTCACAGATCGAGGCGCTTTTGGCTGACCTGCCGGACGACCAAAGAACACGGGTGGCCGGACTCGGCATTGCGATGCCTTTTTTCCTGTGGAACTGGGCCGCCAAACTGAATGTCGCCCCGGAAAGAATGGAAGGATGGCGTGACTTCGATATCCGGGCGGAAATTGCAGCGGCCTTTGATTTTCCGGTTTTTCTGCAAAATGACGCATCCGCAGCCTGTGGGGCCGAACTGGTCTTTGGCCCGCAGGATGGCGCGCGCGATTTTCTGTATTTTTACGTTGGCTACTTCATTGGCGGCGGTTTGGCGCTGGACGGCAAACTGTTTACCGGGCGCGGGAATGCGGCGGCTTTGGGGCCTTTGCCTGTCCCAGATGGAAAGGGTGGAACCTGCCAATTGATCGATCTTGCCAGCCTGGGTGTGCTCGAGGCGACGCTGCTGTCCAGCGGGTTCGAAACCTCGAGTATGTGGATAAACACAGAAGACTGGCGTGTGGACGAGGCGATGTTGGAAGACTGGCTTAACAGCGCTGCCGATGCTTTGGCCTATGCCGTCGTGTCGGCCAGCGCGGTTCTCGATGTAGAGGCCGTGCGCATTGATGGCTGGTTGCCTGAGCCCGCGCGCGAAGCTTTGGTTTCCAAGACGCAGGCGGCGCTTGCACGAAACGACACCACCGGTCTGACCTTGCCAAGAATAGAGGCGGGCCATGTCGGATCGGACGCCCGAACCCTTGGTGGGGCCAGCCTGCCTTTGTCGCATCGATTTTTGATTGAATAGGCGCAGGTCCGAGTGGCCTGCGGTTTCGGCGCGCCCCATGGCGCGCCGAATGCATGGTTTATCGTGCCGCGTTTAGCCGATGATGGCGTTCAGGGTCGCGGAGGGGCGCATCACAGCAGCGGTCTTGGCCGCATCCGTGTGGTAGTAGCCGCCGGTGTCGGCTGCTGCGCCGCGGACTGCCGCCAGTTCAGACACGATAGCCTCTTCGCCATCTGCAAGCGCCTTTGCGATTGGTGCAAAATGCGCCGCAAGATCTGCATCGTCGGACTGCGCGGCCAAGGCTTCTGCCCAGTAGCGTGCGAACCAGTAATGGCTGTCGCGGTTGTCGGGCTGTCCAACCTTGCGACCGGGGCTGCGGTCATGGTCCAGAACGCCCTGCGTCGCTGTTTCAACGGCATCGCCGAGGATGCGGGCCTTGGCGTTGTTTTTCGCATCCGCAAGGAACTTGAACGATTCACCCAAAGCACAGAACTCACCCAGGCTGTCCCAACGCAGGTGGTTTTCTTCCATCAGCTGCTGAACGTGCTTTGGTGCAGAGCCGCCGGCACCGGTTTCGAACAAACCACCGCCGTTCATCAGTTTCACGATCGAAAGCATTTTGGCGCTGGTCGCCAGCTCAAGGATCGGGAAGAGGTCGGTCAGGTAGTCACGCAGCACGTTGCCGGTGATGGCGATTGTGTTCTCACCCTTGGTGATCGTCTCCAGCGACGCCACGGTCGCTTCGCGCGGTGCCATGATCTCGAACTTGTCCGCGACGCCTTTGGCTTCGAGGATCGGTTTGACGTAGGCCAGCAATTGCGCGTCATGGGCACGGTTCTCATCGAGCCAGAAAATCGCCCGGTAGCCGGTGGCCTTCTGCCGTTCGATGGCCAGATTGACCCAGTCTTCGATCGGTGCCTTGCGGGTGGACGCCGAACGCCAGATGTCTCCGGCATCAACGTTGTGTTCGTGGATGACAGTGCCGTCGTCCAGAACCATTTTGACCGTGCCTGCGGCAGACATTTCAAATGTCGTTGGGTGCGATCCGTACTCTTCGGCTTTCTGAGCCATCAGGCCGAGGTTCTGAACAGTTCCGGCGGTGGCCGGGTTCAGGGCGCCGTTGGCTTTGAAAAACTCGATCGTCGCGTCATAGACCGGCGCATAGGAATTGTCCGGGATCACACAGTTTGAATCGGCTTCCTTGCCATCGGGGCCCCAGCCTTTGCCGCCCGCGCGGATCAGGGCAGGCATCGAGGCGTCGATGATGACGTCAGAAGGGACGTGCAGGTTGGTGATGCCGCGGTCGCTGTCCACCATGTACATGGGCGGACGTTCGGCCGTGATGGCGTCGATTGCGGCCATGATGGCAGGCTGATCCTTGACCCGGTCCAGCAGGTCGCCCAGTCCGGAGTTCGGATTGACGCCCAGTTCGTCCATTTCTGCACCGAACTGTTCGAAAACAGGCGCAAGCCAGGCTTTGACCGCGTGACCAAAGATGATCGGGTCGGAGACCTTCATCATCGTGGCCTTCATGTGCAGCGAAAACAGTGTGCCTTCGGCTTTGGTCTGCGCAATCTGGTCAACGAGGAATTCGTCCAGAGCTTTTGCGGACATGAATGTGGCATCCACCACGGTGCCTGCCGGATAGCTGACGCCGTCCTTGAGGACTGTTTCTGTCCCATCGGCTGCAACGTGCACGATCTTGGCCGAGGTTGCGTCGCCCAGCGTGGCCGAGGCTTCGTTGGAAAAGAAATCGCCGCCCGACATCGAAGCAACGCGTGTTTTGCTTTCTGCGGTCCAGGCACCCATGCGGTGCGGGTTGTTCTGGGCATAGTTCTTGACGGCGGCGGCCGCGCGGCGGTCCGAGTTGCCTTCGCGCAGAACCGGGTTCACGGCCGAGCCTTTGATGGCATCGAAACGGGCGCGGATCGCCTTGTCCGCGGCTGTTTCAGGTGCTTCAGGATAGTCGGGAATGTCAAAGCCCTGGCTTTGCAGTTCCTTGACGGCTGCAACCAGCTGCGGAACCGAAGCCGAAATGTTCGGCAGTTTGATGACGTTCGCATCGGCGGTTTTGACCAGCTCGCCCAAAGCGGCCAGATCATCGTTTTGGCGCTGCTCTTCGCTCAGACCTTCGGGAAAGGCTGCGATGATGCGTCCGGCCAGTGAAATGTCGCGGGTGCCAACGCTCACGCCAGCGGCCTTGGCAAAGCTGCTGATGATCGGCAGCAGCGAACCGGATGCCAGCTGCGGCGCTTCGTCGACAACAGTGTAGATAATGTCGGGGGTGTCATTGTATGCCATGGTGCACAAACCTCTCATTGATGCGCAGGCAATAGCCGACAGGGCACCGAACGTCCACAGCGATGGGGGCTTGAATCGTGGAAAATTGTCGAAATACGCCGGGACGTGATGCCGCATCAACCCGCGGGTCGCTGTGCCCTGCCACTGGACAAGAGACCTTTGGCTATGCCCTATGGCCCAAGACGGACAGCCCACGGAAAGGATCATGGCGTGAAAATTGGCGTAGTCGCAGATGATTTTACCGGTGCATCCGACATCGCACTGACATTGGCCGAGGCTGGTATGAGCACCGCGCAATATATCGGTGTGCCCGAAGGTCCTGCAGATCCCGATCTGGGGGCCGGGGTGGTGGCGTTGAAATCCCGCACCGCGCCAGTGGCCGAAGCGGTTTCGCAATCGCTGGCCGCCTGCGACTGGTTGCGTGCGCAGGGTGCGGAGCAGATCATTTTCAAAGTTTGCTCAACCTTTGATTCCACGCCCGAGGGCAACATCGGCCCTGTTCTTGATGCGCTGGCCGAAAAACTGGGGGCCGAAACGGTCATCACCTGTCCGGCGTTTCCGGAAAACGGCCGGTCGGTCTATATGGGGCACCTTTTCGTCGGGGACACTTTGCTGAACGAATGCGGCATGCAGGATCACCCTCTGACGCCAATGACCGATGCGGATTTGCGGCGCTGGTTGGCGCTTCAGTCCGACCAGCCAGTCGGTCATGTTTCGGCCCGAGTGGTGGCGGCAGGCGCGCAGGCGATCCGTGATGCGATGCCGGAAAAGGGTCATGTGATCGTCGACGCCATTCAGGATGATGACCTTTGGACCATCGGTGCCGCAGCTGCGGGGGCGCGCCTGCTCTGTGGCGGCTCCGGCATAGCCTTGGGTCTGCCGGCCAATTTTGGCGCTAAACCCGCGACACCAAACTGGGCGCCCGTGACCGGGGCGGGTATCGTGCTGTCAGGCTCGTGCAGCCGCGCAACCCGTGGTCAGGTCGAAACCTACGCCGCCAAGGCCGCGTCGCGCGAAGTCACTGCCGAGACGGTCATGTCCGGTGCCGCCACGGTGGAAACGCTGGCGGAATGGGCCCTGTCGCAGCCCGGCGTTCCGATGATCTACAGTTCGGCCGACCCCGCAGTGGTGCGTGCTGCGCAGGACCAGTTTGGACGTGAGGCCGTGGCCGGACGAATTGAAACACTGTTTTCGGATCTGGCCGCGCATCTGGCAGACCGGGGTGTCCAGCGTATCGTTGTGGCCGGAGGTGAGACTTCAGGTGCCGTGGTTTCAGGGCTTGGTGCGACCAGACTGGCCATAGGCCCGCGCATCGCCGCCGGGGTCCCGCTGGTGCGCGCTGAAGGCCGTGAACTGGCGCTGGCTTTGAAGTCGGGCAATTTTGGCGGACCAGACTTTTTCGAGCAGGCCTTGCGGCAGATGGAGGGTGCATGAGCATCGAGAGCAAAGCGCGCGAAGACATCTGCCGTATCGCCAAGTCGATGTTTGACCGCGGTCTGACGCGCGGATCGTCCGGCAATATCTCGGTTCGGTTGCCCGATGGGAACCTTCTCATGACGCCGACCGGCAGTTCCTTTGGGTTCCTGGATCCGGCCCGCATCAGCCTGCTGGCACCCGACATGACCCATCTGGGCGGCGATCAGCCGACCAAGGAAACCCCGCTGCACAGCGCATTTTATGAAACGCGCAGCGGCACAGGGGCCGTTGTGCATCTGCATTCATCGCATTCAACAGCGTTGTCCATGCTGCCAGAAATCGATCCCGATGATGTGTTGCCACCGCTGACACCTTACGCTGTCATGATGCTGGGCAAGGTCAAGTTGCTGCCGGTGTTCCTGCCCGGCGATCCTGAAATGGGCGAGGCCGTCAGGGGGCTTGCCGGTAAACGCACTGCCGTTCTGCTGGCCAATCACGGGCCGGTTGTGGCGGGCAAGGATATCTGGGCCGCCAGTTTCGCTATGGAAGAGCTGGAAGAAACCGCAAAGCTGGCACTGATGACCCGGGGTATGGATCCGCGGATATTGACGGCGGAACAGGTCAAGGCCCTGCAGGACAAGTACCCGTCCTGATCGACCGGCGGCACTAGCTGGATCGGGCCAGATCCTTGAGGATCGGACAATCGGGCCGCGCATCGCCATGGCAGGCCGTCACCAGATCCCCCAAGGTGTCGCGCATCCCCTGCAACGCAGCAATCTTTTCGTCGATTTGGCGCAGATGATCCTGCGCCAGCTTCTTGACGTCTGAGCTTGCGCGGCTGTCGTCTTCGTACCATAAGAAGGCGGCAGTCTTCGATGGAAAACCCCAAGGCGCGGGCCCGGGCCACAAAGGCCAGTTTATGCAGGTCGCTGTCCTGAAACACCCGATACCCGTTGGTATCCCGGCGGGGGCTGACCAGACCGATTTCTTCGTAATAGCGAATGGTCTTGGCGGGCAGGCCTGCCTGTTTTCCTACCTCAGAGATATTCATGCGTGTGCTTCCTGCTGCAATGTTCGGCGTTGCGTGTCGGGATTGTGGGCAAGGGCAGGGGCCATGCGGCGCAGTCGCAGCGCATTGCTGAGCACAAAGACCGACGAAAGCGCCATGGCCCCGGCGGCCAGCATCGGTGAAAGCAGCATGCCAATGGCTGGATACAGAATGCCAGCAGCCACCGGAATCAAAGCTGCGTTGTAGGCAAAGGCCCAGAACAGGTTTTGCCGAATGTTCCGCATGACGCGCCTGGACACATCAAGGGCGGTCACAGCGCCAGCCAGATCACCGGATATCAACACGACGTCGGCGCTTTCGATGGCCACATCCGTGCCGGTTCCGATTGCAATGCCCACGTCGGCTTCGGCCAGCGCTGGTGCATCGTTGATACCATCGCCAACAAAGGCGACTGCGCCCAGTTCGGTTTGCAATTGTCTTACGGCGTCTCGTTTGCCCTCTGGCAGAATTTCGGCCTGCACATGATCGATGCCCAGATCTGCAGCCACATTGCGCGCAACCGAAGCCGTGTCGCCGGTTATCATGGCCAGCGAAATGCCCCTCTCGCGCAGGGCAGCCAAAGCACGGGCCGCTTCGGGTTTGACTTGGTCGGCGACCGCGAATGCGCCAGCAATCCGGCCATCGACCGCCACCAGAACGGGGGTCTGCCCTTTGGCCCCCATCGAGGCCAACGCTTTTTCAAGGGGCGCAAGGCTTATGTCCTCTCGGGTCATCAGGCGTTCTGCACCGACCAAGACGGTCTGCCCATCAACAATTGCACGCAATCCAAAGCCGGGTATCGCCTCGACGCTTTGGGGCGTTTCGCTGTCTGTTGCGCCTTGGATCAATGCTTGGGCGATCGGATGGTCGCTGCCTGTCTCGGCGCTCGCTGCCAGCCTGAGCACATCGGAAGCTTCAAACCCGGGCGCAGCCCATTGGTCCGCCAGTTCCGGACGGCCCCGCGTCAGGGTGCCTGTCTTGTCAAAGGCGATTGCCTTAACGGTATCCAGCCGTTGAAGCGCATCCCCTTTGCGGAACAGCACGCCCAGTTCTGCCGCACGGCCGGTCCCCACCATGATCGAGGTCGGCGTTGCCAGCCCCATGGCGCAGGGGCAGGCGATGATCAGAACGGACACACCGGCCACCAGCGCAAAGGTCAGTCCGGGCCCAAAGGTCAGCCAGATCGCAACGGTCAGCGCCGCAAGTGCCATGACGATTGGTACGAACCAACGCACCACCCGATCTGCCAGCGCCTGAATCGGCAGTTTGGCCCCCTGTGCCTCCTGAACCATCGCAATGATCCGGGCCAGCACGGTGTCTTGCCCCACCGCCGTGGCGCGATACCGCAACGCGCCGTTGCCGTTGACGGTACCGGCGACCAGCATCGACCCTTCGGATTTTTCGTTTGGTACAGGCTCGCCCGTGATCATGCTTTCGTCCACGAACGACCGCCCGGTCAGCACGGCCCCATCCACGGCCACGCGTTCGCCCGCTTTCAGGGACAGCACATCCCCCAACACAATCTGATCCACGGGAATGTCGACGATTTGACCATCCCGTTCGACCTGCGCCGTATCTGGGCGAAGTCCAACAAGTTGTCGGATCGCAGCCCCTGTACGGCCCTTGGCCCGTGCTTCCAGAAACCGGCCCAGCAAGATCAGCGTGACAATGACGCCCGCGGCTTCAAAATAGATGGCGCGCGTGCCTTGGGGCAGCGCTTGAGGCGCAAATAGCGCGAGCGTGGAATATCCCCAGGCCGCCAAGGTGCCCAAGGCGACCAGCGAATTCATGTCCGGTGTGCCCTTGGCCAAGAGCGGCAGGCCGATGCGGTAAAACCGCCGTCCCGGTATCGCCAAAACCGCCGTGATCAAAATGAACTGAAGCAGCCAGCTGGTTTGCTGGCCGATCGTCCCATGGATCCAATGGTGAAACGGTGGAATAAGATGCCCGCCCATTTCGACCAGAAACACCGGAAGGGTCAGAATGCCCGCAATCCATAGATCCCGGCGCAGCTGGGCTTGTTCCGAGGCATCGGGCTGGGCCACATCGTCGCTGTCCAGCGGCTCGGCGTCAAATCCCAGTGCCTTGATCGTTGAAATCAGGTCTGCTTGCTCGACCAATCCCGGCACGGTCGTGACCCGGGCCTGTTCGGAAGCCAAATTGACTTGTGCCTGCGTCACGCCGCGCAGGGCCATCAACCCGGCCTCAATCCTTTGGGTGCAAGAAGCACAGTGCATGCCCCTGATTTGGAGCGTGCGCACCTCGGTTCGGGCCGGATATCCTGCGTCTTGCAGGGCTTGGTTCAGCTCTGAGAAGCTCGCATCACCTGCGACGGTTGCCATGCGATTGGCCAGATTGACGCCAGCCTGTTCAACGCCTGCAACTGAAGCCAGCGCACGCTCGGCCCGTCCGGCGCAGCCTGCACAGCTTAGATTTGTGACTTCAAAACGCAAAGTGGCAGTGGCCATTGTCGGACCTTTGGTTGGCAAGCTTTCGCCAAACATAAGGGTTCCTGTCACTGGAAGGTCAAGGTCCGATCACCGAGAATTCTGCGTTTGCAGTCAGCACAGAGCAGCGGCATTCCGAGACGTTCGGCCTGTTTGACAAGTTCCGGCATCTTGTGCGGCTGGATTAGGAACAGGGCCTGTTCCATGGCTTCTTCGCGGCGTTGTTCGGTCGCGGACAGGACGAAAAGGACCAGCGTCTGTTCGTGCTGAGACAGCAGTTTGCAGCGCGGTGCCGAAAGGGGTGCCGGTTGCCAGCCGTGGCTATTCAGAAGGTCCAGCATGTTGCTTGCGGCCATCCAGCAGGACCGGGCCCGTTTGAAAGTCATGTCCCTGCGCAGATCTGACCAAATGGCCCGCTGCGGAGCACGGTGTGCATTCACATGCCGCAGCAAGGTGATCAAACGGGCTTCGACCGGTTTCAAATCGGTTAGGCGCTTTGGGGCAAAAGGTTCGTGTTTCATCGGTCATTCTTCGTTCAGATGTCAATAACTGATAAAAATAGTCGGAAATGTCAAGCAATGCTGACGCGACCCGACAACGAAAAAGGCCGCCCGAATGTAGGGGCGGCCATCATCCGTCTGAAAAGTAAAGAGTTTCAGCCCTGTTGGACTTCGGCCTCGATCTGTTTGCGCGATTTGCGCGCCCGTTCGGTTGCTGACTTCAGCTGACCGCATGCGGCCATGATGTCTTCGCCGCGCGGGGTACGGATGGGGGAAGCGTAGCCCGCCTTGTAAATGATGTCGGCAAAGCTCTCGATCCGGGCCCAGTCCGAACGCTGGTAAGGCGCGCCGGGCCATTCGTTGAAAGGGATCAGATTGATCTTGGCGGGGATGCCGCTGATCAATCGAACCAGCCGCCGCGCGTCTTCGTCGCTGTCATTCACGTCTTTCAGCATCACGTACTCAAAGGTGATCCGCTCAGAGTTGGAGACCTTGGGATATTCTCGCAGGGCATCCAGCAGCGCCTCGATGTTCCAGCGCTTGTTGATCGGAACCAATCGGTCGCGCACCTCGTCGGTGGTGGCGTGAAAGGACACGGCCAAAAGGCAGCCAATCTCTTCGGCGGTTTTGGCGATTTCGGGAACGACACCCGAGGTCGACAGAGTGATCCGGCGGCGCGACAGGGCAATGCCTTCGCCGTCCATGGCAATCTTCATCGCGTCTCGGACATTTTCGAAATTGTAGAGCGGCTCGCCCATGCCCATCAGCACGATGTTCGACAAAAGGCGTGGTCCGGCATCCCCGGTACCAACGCCGGGTTCCGGCCATTCGTCCAGATCATCCCGGGCCATCATGACCTGACCAATGATCTCGGCCGCCGTCAGATTGCGGACCAGTTTTTGCGTGCCCGTGTGGCAGAATGAGCAGGTCAGGGTGCAGCCGACCTGACTGGAAATGCAAAGCGTTCCGCGATCGGTTTCGGGAATATAGACCACTTCGACTTCGTGACCGCCCGCGATCCGCACCAGATACTTGCGCGTGCCATCGGCACTGACCTGCTTGGAAACGACTTCGGGAATTGCGATTTCAAAGCGTTCAGCCAGTTGCGCCCGATAGTCCTTGGACAAATTGGTCATCGAGGCAAAGTCGCGCACGCCCCAGTGATACAGCCACTGCCAGATTTGGCCGGTGCGCATCTTGGCCTGTTTTTCGGGTGTGCCCGCTTCGATGAGTGCCGCGCGCAGACCGTCGCGGGTCAAACCGATCAGATTGATCTTGCCGCCTTCCGGCAGCTTGCGCGGGATTGTCATCACGTCTTGCGTGATTGGTGCTTGCGCGTTTTGTCCAGACTGTTCAGCCATGGCCCTGCATCCTCAGTGTCATCCGAAAGCCTGCCATTACAGGATTCGGCTCAAAAACCAAAGGGCCGATCAAGACCGGCCCTTTTCATCAGCAAACTGTAGCGATTGTTACGAACAGCGCTTTTCCGCATCCTCGACCGCGGCCGTGAAACCCAGCAAAGAGAACGTATCTTTGGTGGTGGTTCCGCGCGATGAGCGGGCGGTCAGAACAGCATTTGCACCGCGCTTCATTGCGGTGATCAGCTTGGTGTCATCCTGCGGAGTTGCGGGCCAAGCCCACTCACCTTCGGTGTAGAGTTCGAACTGCGTGCCGCCGATGTTGACGTTCACGGTCGATCCGCCCGCGAACGGATAACCACCGGTAAAGGCAACCTGTCCCTTAACGTTCGCACCCGGACGGTAGAACACCATCAACAGGATCTCACCGCGGGTCACGGCCACCACTCGGCCATCCTTGGTGTTAACGCTTTCCTTGAAAGTGCTGACGGCCCAGCATTCCTTGGGGTTATCCCCTTCGAACACAGACCAATCCGTCATGGCATCCACGCGGTTGGTGCTGGCTTCCTGTGCGTGGCTTGCGCCCGCCGCCATCACGAGTGCGAGCGCGCCAGCGCCCACGATCCGCCCCAGACCTGAAATCATACTTGCAGCCTCCAGCTGTCCTTGCCTCAAAGTCACTGCCCGTGCCTCGATTTTCTTGTCGCTTTTCGCTTTGGCACAAGCCATTTAGTCTCGACGCGGCGACAATAGCCTGAAAAAACGCTGCAATTAAAGCCCTGTTGGCAGATATTCGCTCAGAAGTGAGGTGCAAGATGTCCCATGTTTCGAACAAGACTGCTGAACCATTGGTCGAAGTCTGGCGCGGCCCCCTGGCTGAGAGCCTTCACAGCGGCCATGCTGTTGTCTGCGACGGCACCGGTCAAATCGTTGATTCTTGGGGAAATCCCAAGGAAATCGTCCTGCCGCGCAGTTCATCCAAAATGGTTCAGGCCCTGCCTTTGATCACCTCTGGCGCGGCGGCGGCACGTGGTCTGGATGAGCGCCGGCTTGCGCTGGCCTGTGCCTCGCATCAGGGCGCGCCCGAACATGTGAGTGCAGTCTCGGCATGGTTGGGAGAGCTGGGTTTGCAGGAAACCGATTTGCGCTGCGGCCCTCAGCCGTCGCGCGACAAGGATTTGAAGCTGCAGATGATCCGCGATGACCAGGCCCCATGCCAGTTGCACAACAACTGCTCGGGCAAACACGCAGGCTTTTTGACCCTTGCGCAACATCTGGGCGCGGGGCCCGAATATGTCGATCCCGATCACCCGGTCCAGTTGGCCTGCAAGGACGCCTTTGAAGAGATCACTCAGGAAAATAGCCCCGGCTTCGGGATTGATGGCTGCTCTGCTCCGAATTTTGCAGCCAGCATGCATGGTATGGCGCGCGCCATGGCGTATTTCGCGACGGCGCATGAACGCAGCGACACGCAAAGCAACGCCGCGGCGACGCTGGCCGCGGCGATGTATGCCTTTCCTCAGATGGTGGCGGGCAGTGGCCGGGCCTGCACCTTGTTGATGCGGGCCGCGTCAGAGCCGGTTGCGCTCAAGACAGGGGCGGAAGGATATTTCGTGGCGATCCTGCCCAAGCGCGGTCTGGGCGTCGCACTAAAGATTTCCGACGGTGCAACCCGGGCCGCAGAATGTGCGATCGCAGCCATTCTGGTGCGTCTAGGTGTGTTGGACGCTGCGCATCCCGACGTGAAACGCTTCATGACCCCAGAGGTCAAAAACTGGCGCGGGATCGTAACGGGCCGCATTCAGCCAAGCAGCGCACTGCTGGCCTGAAACGGGCGGGCGGGTCGCAGCCAAACGAGGCAGCGACCCGTGTTGCAAATCAGCTGACGACCTTCAGACCGGCCGCCGCACAGACATCGAGGATGTGCTTGTAGCCCATCTCTGAATACTCATAGGGCGGTGCCTTGGCCGGATCCTGTTCGGCCTCTACGACGATCCAGCCGGAATAATCCATGCCTTTCAAAGCGTTGGCAACGGCCTGAAAGTCGATGCAACCGTCGCCGGGAACCGTAAAGGCCCCTGCGATGACCGCGTCCAGAAAACTGCGGTCATTGGCGCGGACATCTTTGACAATCTCGGGACGGATGTCCTTGAAATGCACATGCTTGATCCGCTCTGACCAGCGATCAAGCGTCGCCATGACATCGCCGCCACCAAACAGCAGATGGCCAGTATCAAAGCATAGACCGACGGCATCGCCAGACCCTTCCATCAAGGCATCCACATCCGCTTCGCTCTCGATGATGGAACCCATGTGGTGGTGATAGGCCAAAGGCATACCTTGATCCGCCATCCATTCGGCCAGTTCCGTCAAGCGGGCCCCATAGGCCATGACCTCGTCCCGGCTAAGCTGCGGGCGCGCGTTTACGGGTGTTTTCATCTGGCCTTGTACGGTGTTTGAACATTCCGCATAGACGATGCAGGGCGCGCCCAGTGCGATGAACTGTTCGACCTGCTGGGCGACGGCGGCTTTTTCGGTCTCAAGATCGTTGACCAACAGGTTCCCTGAACACCAGCCGCCGCAGAGAACGATATCCTCTGCTTCGAGATAGGCGCGCAGACCTTCGGTGTCCTGAGGCATGCGCTGGCCACGCTCTACCCCGGTATAGCCGATCTCGCGGGCTTCTTTCAGAGCTTGCTCCATGGTGAAGCCAGCGGTGATGTCGGGCAGATCATCGTTCTGCCAGGCGATAGGTGAAATGCCAACTCGAACGTTCATTCCGAGGCTCCCTTGGTTTTGCAGTTTTGTTTGGGTTTTACAGGTCTACGGGTGCGCCATTTTGCGCAGATAGAGTTGCCGCTTCGGCCATGGCCAGCGCATCCACGCCGTCCTGAAGATCAACCGGAACAGGCGCGCCCTGCGTCACAGCCGCCACGAAAGCGGCCCACTCTGAGCGATAGGCCGACATGTAGCGTTCGAGGAAAAAGGGAACCGGTTTGGCCCCGACAACCCCGTCCGCGGTGGATTTGACGACCGTGTTTTCCAGCATGTTTTGTGCCTGGAGCATCCCTTCGGATCCCAGAACTTCAACCCGCTGATCATAGCCAAAGCTGGCCCGGCGCGAGTTCTTGATGACGGCAATGCGCCCGTCCGCATAGGTCAGAGTGACCGCAGCCGTGTCAACGTCGCCCGCGTTGCCGATTTCAGGATCAACCAGCGAGCTGCCAACCGCGTTGATAGTCTTTGGCAGCGTGCCCATCAGAAAGTTGGCCATGTCAAAATCATGGATCATCATGTCGCGGAACAGCCCGCCAGACACCCGCACATAGGACAGGGGCGGGGGCGCGGGATCGAACGATGTAATCGACATCAATTCAGGCTTGCCGATCTCGCCTGCATCCATGGCTGCCTTGAGTGCCGCGAAATTCGGGTCGAACCGGCGGTTAAAGCCCACCATGATCGGTTTGCCATGCGTGGAGGCTTTGGCCAGACAGGCCCGCGCGCGTTCGAGGCTCAGGTCTACCGGTTTTTCGCACAGCACGGCCTTTCCTGCTGCGGTGGCGGCTTCGATCAAATCGGAATGTGTGTCGGTGGGGGTGGCGATCAGAACGGCATCGATGTTTGGATCGGCGATGATGGTTTCATTGGTTCCTACGGCGCAACCATGCGCATCCGCCAGATTCTGAGCGGCCTCGTGAACAAAGTCTGAAACGGCAACCAGTTTGCTATTTGGGTCCGTCGCGATCGCCTTGGCATGCACCAGCGCAATACGGCCTGCGCCCAGAAGTCCTACGTTCAGCATTTTGGTTTCCTCACCGGTCAGTATTTTTCGTTTTTTCGGATTTGATACAGTCTTTGTAGAATTCAGCCAGATACTGACAACATTTGCTCTCATTGCACGTCATCGCTGAAATGCAAAATGATAGATTTCCATCATCCTTGAAGAACACCAACACCTTGACATCGGGTTGTTTGCGCGGAGTTGTGTTTCGAAATAGCCCGGAGACAAAGATGCCCCTGATCACAGATGTTCGCGCCCGCCGTTTTGAAATCCCTCTGGATGAGGTCCTGAGCGACGCAAAACATGGGGATCATACGCATTTCGAACTGATCACGGTTACGATCACGCGGGACGACGGTTTGCAGGGCACTGGCTATACCTACACCGGCGGCAAGGGCGGCCATGCCATCGCGGCCATGATCGAGCATGACCTTGCTCCATTCCTGACGGGCAAAGACCCGGACGATGTCGAAGACCTGTATGATGCAATGCAGTGGCACATGCACTATGTCGCCCGGGGCGGTATCGCATCCTTTGCCATTTCTGCGGTCGATATTGCCCTTTGGGATTTGCACGGTCTTGCGACAGGGCAGTCCCTCAGTACCATGGCAGGTGGCGCGTCAGACCGGTGCCGCGCCTATGCGGGCGGAATCGATCTGAACTTTTCGCTGCCAAAGCTGCTGGATCAGACGCGCGGTTATCTGGACGCTGGTTTCAATGCGGTCAAAATCAAGATCGGTCAGCCTGATCTGGCCGATGACATTGAGCGGATCGCGGCTGTCCGCAACCTGCTGGGGCCTGATGCGACTTTCATGGTGGATGCGAACTACGGCTTTTCAGAAGAGCAGGCGATTGCCGCCGTGCGCGGATTTGAAAAGTATGACATCACTTGGTTCGAAGAGCCGATCATCCCGGACAACTACAAGGGCTACGGCCGGATCGCAGAGGCAACGGGAATGCCGCTGGCCATGGGGGAAAACCTTCACACTATTCATGAATTCGAGATGGCGCTGACAGAGTCGCGACTGTCCTACATCCAGCCGGATGCTTCGAACTGTGGTGGCATAACCGGCTGGCTGCGGGTGGCAGCGCTGGCAAAAGCACACGGGATTCCTGTGTGCAGTCACGGGATGCAGGAGCTGCACGTCTCGCTTATGGCCGCGCAACCGCATGCTGGCTGGCTCGAAGTGCATAGTTTTCCGATTGATCGCTACACGGCCCGGCCGCTTGTGGTGCAGGATCACTTGGCCGTCGCCCCCGCCGAGCCGGGAATCGGTGTTCGTTTTGAATGGGATAAACTGGAATTCGTCGATGGAAAGCAGGTGGGGCAAGGGGCCTTGTGACCTATTCTTAAATTTTTAGTAGGCTTGCGTCGCAGATCTTAAATATCTGATATTTATATAACTATCATTTAATTCCGCGTGGTATCGGCGGACCGGACGGTGTCCCGCCGCCGCCCGAGGCTTGCTTTCAAAAAAAAATGCTCAAAGTATGGGTTTGTCACCGCGCCGTTACACGGCGTGGGCAGCAAAGGGCGCGCAAGATGCCCGACGCGCCGCCGAGGCGGCTCAAAATTGAAAATGGGAGAAAAACATGAACATCAAGACTTTATTGCTTGCCAGCGCAGCCACGATGGTTGCCAACAGCGGTCTGGCACAGACCGAGGTTCAGTTCTGGCACGCCTTCACCGGCCGGTTGGGTGAATTGGTCGCGGAACAGGTTGATACCTTCAACGCGTCGCAGTCCGACTACACGATCGTCCAAAGCCACAAGGGCAACTACTCTGAAACGTTGAACGCAGGCATTGCCGCGTTCCGGGCTGGTGAACAGCCGCACGTCCTGATGGTCTTCGAAGTTGGTACGGCCACCATGATGGCAGCCAAAGGCGCGATCAAACCAGTCTACGAAGTGATGGGCGAGGGCTTTGATCAGTCCAAGTACATCGGCTCGGTCAAAGGCTACTACACCTCCCCTGATGGCAACATGCTGTCGTTGCCGTTCAACAGCTCGACACCTGTTCTTTGGGTAAACCGGGACAAGTTGAACGAAGCCGGCGTCGCAGCTGACGCGGACCTCAGCACATGGGAAGCGGTTGGTTCCGTTCTGGATCAACTGAAAGACGCGGGTGTTGACTGCCCGATGACAACCGCATGGCAGAGCTGGATCCACCTCGAGAACTTCTCGGCCTATCACAACATTCCGTTTGCGACCAAAGACAACGGCTTTGGCGGTACGGATACAGAGCTGGCGTTCAACGGTGCGGGCCAGGTTGCGCACCTCACGGCAATGGGTGAGTGGGCAAAAGACGGCAAGTTTATCTACGCTGGTCGCCGCAACGAAGGCGGCGCAAACTTCCGTGCCGGTGAATGCGCGCTCTTCACCGAAAGCTCGGCAGGCTATGCCGGTATCAACGCCGAAGCAGAGTTTGCCTTTGAGGTGCATCCGCTGCCCTATTGGACAGCTGTCGCGGCCGAGCCGCAGAACACCATCATCGGTGGTGCATCGCTTTGGGTCATGGAAGGCCACGAAGATGCGGAATACGCTGGCGTTGCCGCCTTCATGGATTTCCTGTCTTCGGCCGATATTCAGGCCAAATGGCACCAAGACACAGGCTATCTGCCCATCACAGCAGAAGCGGGTGACCTGACCAAGAGCCAGGGTTTCTATGATGCAAATCCGGGTACGGACATCGCCGTGATCCAGATGACCGCGAAAGAGCCGACCGGCAATTCCAAAGGTCTGCGTCTGGGCAACTTTGACCAGATCCGCGGCATCATCGACGAAGAGCTGGAGGCCATCTGGTCCGGCGACAAGTCTGCTCAGGAAGCAATGGACTCGGCGGTAGAGCGTGGGAACGCGCTGCTGCGTCGCTTCGAGCAAGCTGCACGCTAAGCGTATCTGAAATCCGTCTGCGCCCTTGACCGGGCGCAGACGACCGGAGCCGCTGTCATGACCGATAAAAAACCCAGTCTGCCGGGCTGGAACCACACACCGAATGTACCGCTGCAGGTCTCGCCTGTGTTCCGCAAACCGTTTCGCGCGGGGGCGGTTGCATATTGGTTCTGGAGCCGCTGGTTCTTGATCAGCGAACGCCTGATCCTTGTCGGGCTGGCGGTTCTGACATGGGCATTTTTCCATCCTTCCCAAGAGGTTGCACAAACCCTTTCGGTGGGCTGGATCGCGGCGATCTATCTGCGCAATCTCATCCTGTTCACTATTGTGGCGGGGGGATTGCACCTTTGGTTTCATGGCTATCGCAAGCAAGGCGAGCGGTTGAAATTCGACCCAAGACCTTTGGCGCGCAAAGCCAAACAATTCACGATGGGTGGGCAGATCGCGGACAACATGTTCTGGTCGCTCGCTTCGGGGGTCACGGTCTGGACCGCATACGAGGTGCTGATGCTCTGGGCGCTTGCCAATGGCTGGATGCCTTTGGTGAGTTGGGACAGCAACCCGATCTGGTTTGTCGCGCTGTTCTTTCTGATCCCGATCTGGGAAAGCTTCTATTTCTATTGGATTCACCGCTTTCTGCATTGGCCGCCGCTGTACAAGCGGGTGCATTCCGTACACCATCGCAATGTGAACGTCGGGCCATGGTCCGGTCTGTCCATGCATCCGGTTGAACACGTTATTTTTCTGGGGTCGGTTCTGGTGCACTTTGTGGCCGGGGCGCATCCGCTGCACATCATCAACCACCTGCAATATCTGACGCTAACTGCGGCCAGCACGCATTGCGGGTTCGAAGCGCTGGTGGTTAAGGACAAAAGCCGTTTGGCGCTGGGCACGTTCCACCACCAGATGCACCACCGCTATTTCGAATGTAATTACGGCTCGCTTGAGGTGCCTTGGGACAAGGTGTTCGGCTCGTTCCACGATGGGACTGCCGAAGCGAACGAAGCCATGAAGGTTCGCCGCAAGCGGATCATGGGGGGCTGAGATATGGAAAAACGTGTCACGTTCAAAGGGATATGGTTGCCAATTCTGCTGGTCGCGCCGCAGATCATCATCACGGCCATATTCTTTTTCTACCCCGCCGGGCAGGCGATCTGGCAGTCGCTTTATATTCCCGACCCCTTCGGGCTTTCGATGCAGTGGGTGGGGCTGGGCAACTTTGAATATCTCGCCGGCGATCCGTACTACCGGACCTCGTTCATCACGACGGCGATCTTTTCCATTCTGGTCACGGTGGTTTCTATGGGGGTCGCGCTTTACCTCGCGGTTCTGGCCGACCGTCTGATCAAGGGCTCGGGCGCCTATCGCACGCTCTTGATATGGCCCTATGCCGTCGCGCCAGCCGTGGCAGGCGTTTTATGGCTGTTCATGTTCAACACGCGTGTCGGGGTGGTCGCGTGGTATCTGGGGGTGCTGGGCTATGACTGGAACCACGTTCTGAACGAAGGTGAGGCCATGGGTTTGGTGGTTGTCGCCAGCGCGTGGGGCCGGATCAGCTATAACTTCCTGTTCTTCCTTGCGGGACTACAGGCTATTCCAAAGTCCGTAATCGAAGCAGCCGCCATCGACGGGGCACGGTTCTGGACCCGCTTCCGCACAATTGTCTGGCCGCTGTTGTCGCCCACCACCTTCTTCCTGATGGTCGTCAACATCATCTATGCCTTCTTTGAAACCTTTGGTGTGATCCACACGATCACAAGCGGTGGCCCGCAACAGGCTACGACGATCCTTGTCTACAAGGTCTTTGCCGATGGGTTCGTCGGGCAGGATCTGGGTTCGAGCGCTGCGCAGTCGGTGGTGCTGCTGGTGTTGGTCTCGATCCTGACAGTGGTGCAATTCAAGTTTGTCGAGCGCAGGGTACATTACTGATGGCACAGCAAAACGGCATGGTTGAAAAACGCGGCGCGGGTTTGTGGCTTACACATCTGGGCCTGATCATTGGCGTGGCCTTTATCTTTTTCCCGATCTGGCTGGCTTTCGTGGCTTCGACCGTGGAGCAACAACAAATCGCGCGGCCGCCAATGCCGCTATTGCCCGGGGATAAACTGTTTGAAAACTATGCCCGCGCGCTGAGCGCGGGTGTGAACGCACCGGTTGCCCAGATGCTGGGCAATTCTCTGGTGATGGCGCTTGGTATCGCACTGGGCAAAATTGCGATCTCTCTGCTATCGGCTTTTGCGATCGTCTATTTCAGGTTCCCTGGTCGCAAGCTGTTCTTCTGGCTGATTTTTCTGACCTTGATGCTGCCTGTCGAAGTGCGGATCGTGCCAACCTATGAGGTGATCGCCAACTTTGGCATGTTGAACAGCTATCAGGGCCTGATCCTGCCGCTGATTGCCTCAGCCACGGCGACATTCCTGTTCAGGCAGTTCTTTATGACCGTGCCCGATGAGTTGGCCGAAGCGGCGCGAGTGGATGGGGCAGGGCCGATGCGGTTCTTCTTTGATATTCTTCTGCCCATGAGCCGGACCAATATCGCGGCGCTCTTTGTGATCCTGTTCATCTACGGCTGGAACCAGTATCTCTGGCCGCTGCTGATTACGACGGATCCGGACATGAACACCATTGTGATGGGGATTAAACAGATGTTCCCGTCGGGTGATGATACGGCTGATTGGCCAGTGATTATGGCAACCTCTATTCTGGCGATGATCCCGCCGGTTCTGGTGGTTGTCGGAATGCAAAAACTGTTTATCCGCGGCCTTGTTGAAAGCGAAAAGTAATGGCGACTGTAACTCTGAAAAACCTGCGCAAAAGCTTTGGCAAAACCGAGGTGATCCACGGTGTGGACATCGACATCCAAGACGGTGAGTTCATCGTGATCGTCGGCCCGTCAGGCTGCGGGAAATCCACCTTGCTGCGTATGGTGGCTGGTCTTGAAACCGTCACCTCGGGCGAGGTCGGGATCGATGGGCGCGTCGTGAATGACGTCGAACCGATGGAGCGCGACATCGCCATGGTCTTTCAGAATTACGCGCTCTATCCGCACATGTCGGTCTTTGACAACATGGCCTATGGGCTCAAGATCGGCAAAACACCAAAGTCCGAGATTGAAACCCGCGTCGCTCAGGCGGCCAAGATGCTGCAGTTGGAGCCCTATCTGGCGCGCAAGCCGCGTGAGCTGTCCGGTGGCCAACGCCAGCGCGTTGCCATGGGGCGTGCGATCGTGCGTAAGCCTGCGGTCTTTTTGTTTGACGAACCGCTGTCCAATCTTGACGCGAAATTGCGGGTTCAAATGCGGCTGGAAATCAAGGCGTTGCAGCGCGAACTGGGTGTGACCTCACTTTATGTGACACACGATCAGGTCGAAGCGATGACGCTGGCGGATCGGATGATCGTGATGAACGGCGGGGTCGCGGACCAAATCGGCGCACCCCTTGATGTCTACGCCGATCCGCAGACAGCCTTTGTGGCAGGTTTTATCGGCTCGCCGCCCACCAATTTCATTGAACCGGCTTTGATCGGCCAGACGGGGGCAGCCCAAATCGGTATCCGCCCCGAACACATGCAGATCACCCAATCCGGGCAGGTCGAAGGCAGTGTCGCCTATGCAGAGGCGCTCGGTGCCGAGACGTTGGTACATCTGCGATTGGCGCAGGGTCAGATGATCACTGTGCGGCAGGATGCCAGCCATCCGATCCCTCAAGAAGGTGACACCGTTGCGCTGGAATGGGCCGCGCAGTCCCTGATGCGTTTTGACCAGGCCGGCAAACGCCTCGCCGACTAGTTTCACGATCAGCCCAAGGCTTTGGTCGCAATAGGCACTATTGCGGCTTTACCGGTGTGAAATTTTCCGTTTAACTGCAAAATATCCAAGCTGCTGTCAATCGTGGGAAATTATGCAGTCAATCGGAGAGGCCTTTTCGATCGCCATAGCGCTGGTTTTGTCCGGCGACAGCGATCTGCTGGCCATCGTTTTTCTGTCTCTCTACGTCAGTGTGACCGCAACGCTGATTGCCTGCCTGCTTGGGTTTCCTTTGGGCGCCTTGGTGGCAACACGCCGGTTCCGGGGCAGGGGCGTTTTGTTGGTGGTGATGAATGCCCTGATGGGACTGCCGCCGGTCGTTGTTGGATTGCTCGTCTACTTGCATCTGTCGCGCGCCGGACCATTGGGGTTCTTGGGCCTGCTCTACACGCCGACCGCCATGATCATCGCACAGACGATCCTGATCATGCCGATTGTGGCGGCTTTGTCCCGTCAGGTTCTCGAAGATTTGCATGGTGAATATGCAGAGCAGTTTCGCTCGTTGTCACTGACGCCGATTCAGACAATTCAAGCGCTGGTTTGGGATGGCCGGTTCGCTTTGCTGACGGTCGCCTTGGCCGGTTTCGGACGCGCCGTGGCCGAAGTGGGCGCGGTTATGATCGTGGGCGGCAATATCGATCATCTGACGCGCGTCATGACAACGGCCATCGCCTTGGAAACGTCCAAGGGCAATCTGGGGCTGGCGCTGGGGCTGGGGATCGTGCTGATGGTGATCGCGCTGGGGGTGAATGCGGCCGTACATGGATTGCGCCTGACCGCCCGGAGGCATGCCTATGTTTGACGCAAGCGGACAGATTGCGCGCAGCGCCGGCGGGACGATGATGCCCCTGCGTGTCCACCAGCTGGGGCTTTGCGTTGAGGGCAACACCCTGTTGCAGGGCATTGATCTTACCCTGAGCAGCGGCGGCTGCACGGTGATCATGGGCCCCAATGGCGCGGGCAAAAGCCTGTTTTTGCGCGCGCTGCATGGGTTGATCGAACCGACCTGCGGATCCATCGACTGGAATGGGCTGCCAGCGGCTGAGGCCACAAGGCATCAGTCCTTGATCTTTCAAAAGCCGGTTTTGCTGCGCCGCTCGGTTTTGGCTAACGTGGAATTTGTTCTCAAGGCGCGGGGGCTGGACCGTTCAGATGCCTTGGCCGTGCTCGAGCATGTGGGGCTGGCACATAAGGCGCGGCAACCGGCACGGCTGTTGTCAGGTGGGGAACAGCAGCGGCTGGCTTTGGCCCGTGCTCTGGCTACGCGGCCCAAGGTTTTGCTGATGGATGAGCCGACGGCCAGTCTCGACCCGGCTGCGACGCGGGCGATCGAGACCGTGGTGGCCGGCGCATGTGCAAACGGGTTGCGCGTGATCCTTGTCAGCCACGACATTGGGCAAGCCCGCAGAATGGCGGACGATGTTGTGTTCCTGAACGCCGGGAGCATTGCCGAACACCAGTCGTCCAATGACTTCTTTGACCAGCCCAAAAGCGCTGCGGCCCGCGATTTTCTGGCTGGCCGGATACCCGCATAACCAAGGACGGATTTTTGAATGAAACCCACTGATGTTCTTTGCGCTGCCGTAATGGCTCTGATGGTGCCGATCCCTGTGCAAGCGGCTGACAGCATTCTCGTACAGTCCACGACGTCGACGGCAAATTCGGGTCTTTATGATCATCTGCTTCCGGCTTTCAGTGAGGCAACCGGGATCAAGGTCCGTGTTGTTGCAGTCGGCACAGGCCAAGCCATTCGCAATGCCCGCAATTGCGATGGGGATGTTTTGCTGGTGCATGCCAAATCCGCCGAGCTTGCGTTCGTGCGCGACGGCTACGGAACGTCACGCAGTGATCTGATGTACAATGATTTTGTGATCGTGGGCCCTCTGGCCGATCCGGCAGGCATCAAGGGGCAGTCCAACGCATCAACGGCGTTGCGCGCCATCGCGCAAAGCGGGGAATTGTTTGCCTCCCGGGGGGACGATTCCGGCACCCACAAAAAGGAAAGCGCCTTGTGGCAGGATGCAGGCGTGGATGCGATCGCTGCCTCGGGAGCGTGGTACCGTGAAACCGGATCGGGCATGGGCGCGACCTTGAATGCGGCAATCGGTATGGGTGCCTATACCCTGACAGACCGCGCAACATGGATCGGCTTTGGAGGCAAGGCAGACTACGGCATTCTGGCAGAAGGTGACGCGGCTTTGTTCAACCAATATGGCGTGATCCCGGTCAATCCAGCCAAATGCCCGACGGTTCACGCCGAAGCGGCGCAGACCTTTGTGGATTGGCTTTTGTCACCAACGGGGCAGACCGCTATTTCGACCTATGAGGTGGACGGGCAGCAGTTGTTTTTCGCCAATGCGAAGGCCGGCGGATCATGAGCATGGAAGGGACGACCGAGCCGGAATTCCTGACGGTTCACGAACTTGCTGACTTGCTTCGGCTTAAGGAACGCAAAGTCTATGATCTGGCGGCATCCGGGGCGTTGCCGTGTTCGCGCGCCACGGGAAAGCTGTTGTTTCCAGCCACAGAAGTGCGAGCTTGGATCGCCCGCGCGCAATCGGGCGGCGTGGCCACTGCAACAAAGCCAAGGGTCGCGGTCGTTCTTGGCAGCCACGATCCCTTGTTGGATTGGGCGTTGCGAGAATCGCGCAGCGGATTGGCCAGCTACTTTGACGGATCGCATGATGGGTTGTCGCGGTTTTGTCAGGCCGAAGGGATCGCAGCCGGTTTGCACATCTATGACGAAGGGTCCGGTCAGTGGAACACCGAGGCCGTCGCCCGTGTCGCCAGTGAGCAAAATGCTGTGTTGATCCGCTTTGCCAGCCGTCGCCGCGGGATTGTCTACCGCGACGGGCTCGAAAAACCGACGGGGCTGGGCGCGCTGTCCGGCCTCAGGTTTGTGCCGCGTCAGGCTGAGTCCGGCACGGCTGGTCTCTTTGCGCATCTGGCGGCGGATGCGGGTCTTGCTCTGGGTGATCTGGACATGGTGCCTGAGGCGCGCACCGAAGACGACGCAGTTCAGGCGCTGTGCCGCAACGAGGCAGACGTGACCTTTGGGCTGCAATCCATCGCAGAGCTCTACGGGCTGGGATTTGTTCCGGTGATCGAAGAGCGCTTTGATCTTCTCGTGGACCGCAAAGCATGGTTCCAGACGCCCATGCAGACCTTTGTTCAGTTTTGCCGGTCCGAGCGTTTCCGCAAGCGTGCCGAGGGGCTTGCGGGATATGATGTGTCAGACGTAACCAAGGTGGTCTGGAACGCTTGAATGGCGCAGAAAACCCCGGCCGCTGTGATTGCTCAGTGCGGCCGGGTGCGTTGTTTTGATTACTCTTTCAAATGCTGATCGAGCCAGGGTCCATGCAGATCTTTGCCGTCTTGATCGACGCGTTCGAAACCGTGGGCTCCAAAATAGTCGCGCTGCGCTTGGATCATATTGGCCGTGCCGCGCACACGGGTCAGCGTGTCGAAATAGGCCAGCGCAGAGGCCATGGCAGGCACTGGCAACCCCGCGCTTTGCGCTTCGACGACCACCCTGCGCAGCGATGGGATTGTCTCTGCGATCATGCTGCGGAAGGGTTCGGCAAAGAATAGCGAAACCGGCTCTGTTTCCAAGGCGCTGGCCATATCGTCGAGCATGGCAGACCGAATGATACAGCCCGCACGCCAGACCTTTGCAACGTCAGGCATGGGAAGCGACCAGTCATATTCCGCGCTGGCCCGGGCCAGCAGGTCAAAGCCCTGCGCATAGCAAAGGATCTTGCCCGCGACCAAGGCTTGCTCCAGCAGTTTGGAATCCGCCGCTTCGGGTGGCAGCGAAGCACTGAGGGATCCGAACAATTCCTCGCCCATACTCCGTTGATCCAGAGCGGCTGACAGGTTGCGGGCGGCCACGGCTGCTTCGATCACGGGCACGGGCGATCCGAGCATCTGGGCCTCGATTGCAGTCCAGCGCCCGGTGCCCTTTTGACCGGCCTTGTCGAGAATGACGTCCAGCATCGCCTTGCCGGTTTCAGGATCTTGGGCTTCGGCAACCTTGGCAGAGATCTCGATCAGGTAACTTTGCAAAGGCCCTTTGTTCCAGGTCTCGAAGATACCTGCGCATTCAGACGCAGACTTGCCTGCGCCGTCGCGCAGGATGCCGTAAGTTTCGGCAATCAGTTGCATGTCGGCGTATTCAATGCCGTTGTGAACGGTTTTGACGAAATGGCCCGCGCCATCGGTGCCCATCCAGGTGGCGCAGGGTTGACCGTCGTAGTCTGCCGCGATCGCCTGCAGGATCGGCGCAACCCGATCCCAGCTTTGTTTCTCACCGCCGCCCATGATCGATGGGCCAAAGCGCGCGCCTTCGGCACCACCTGAAACGCCAATTCCCAAAAAGGCCTGACCGGTTTGCTGCGCTTCCTTGGCGCGTCGCTGGGTTTCGTGGAAATTCGCATTACCGGCGTCGATGATCATGTCGCCGTCGTCCAGAAGGGGGCGCAGGGCGGCGATCTGGCTGTCCACCGCGGCACCCGCCGGCACCATGAGGATGATGTTACGCGGCGGTGTCAGCGCCTCGATCATGTCCTGCAGGGTTTCAGCCGGAACAAATTTTTCGGCAAGCGGGCCTGCGTCCTTGATGAATTCAGATATGCGGGATGTCGTTCGATTGTGAACGGCAACGCGAAACCCGTTGTCGGCTATGTTCAGGGCAAGCATCGCCCCCATGGTGCCAAGTCCTACCAATCCGATGTCGGCGTTGCTCATAGTCTCGCTCCCTCTCCCTGAGTTGGCCGCAGTGGCAGCCATTTAGCGCTAACATATGCGCGTGATCCGCCAAGTGCCATAGCCCTAGATTTGATTTCCCTGTGCGCTGGGGGTTGCTTGCGCCACGCGCGGGCCAGATAGTACGACAAAATGCATCGTGAGGAGGGCGAGACATGAAAAAGCCGCAGGATCTGCGGTCGGCTCGGTGGTTTGCACCGGACGATCTGCGTTCAATGGGACACCGCAGCCGCGCGATGCAAATGGGGCTTGATGGCGCAGACTGGGAAGGCAAGCCTGTGATTGCGATCATCAACACATGGTCCGATCTCTCGCCCTGCCATCATCACCTGCGTGACCGGGCCGAATTCGTCAAAAAGGGCGTGTATCAGGCTGGCGGGATGCCGGTTGAGCTGCCCGTACATGCGTTTTCAGAACAGTTCCTCAAACCGACTTCGATGCTCTATCGAAACATGGGCGCCTTCGAAGTCGAGGAAACCCTGCGTTCACATCCGGTGGATGGCGTTGTTCTGATGGGCGGATGTGACAAGTCGACCCCCGCCTTGGTCATGGGGGCGGTCAGCATGGGATTGCCGTTTATCTACATGCCGGCGGGCGCCATGTTGCGCGGCAATTATGCCGGTCAGAAACTGGGCTCTGGCACAGACGTCTGGAAATACTGGGATGAACGGCGCGCAGGCAAGATCACCAAGGATCAGTGGGACGGTGTGCAGGGCGGTATTGCGCGCAGCTATGGCACCTGCATGACCATGGGCACGGCCTCAACCATGATGAGCATTGCGGACGGATGGGGCCTGACCTTGCCCGGTGCGTCTTCGATCCCTGCGCCGGATGCCGGGCACAAACGAATGGCCGCGGCGTGCGGTCGGCGCGTTGTGGATATGGTCTGGGAAGATCTGACCCCGGACAAGATCATGACATGGGAAAGCACCCGAAACGCCGTCACGGTGGCCATGGCGACAGGCTGTTCCACAAATGCCATCATCCATCTGATCGCTATGGCGCGCAGGGCAGGGGTTCCGCTGACGCTGGATCATCTGGACGAGATTGGCCGCACCACTCCTGTGATTGCGAATATTCGGCCCTCGGGCAGTGACTATTTGATGGAGGATTTCTTTTATGCGGGCGGTTTGCCGGCCCTCATGAAGGAGTTGGGCGACAAGCTGGATCTCGGCGTCATGACGGTGAACGGCCAGAGCATGGGCGAGAACATCGCAGACGCGGAAAACTTCAACGATGACGTGATCAGGCCGCTGTCCAACCCGGTTTACCACGAAGGCAGCCTTGCGGTGTTGCGCGGCAACCTCGCGCCTGATGGCGCTGTGATCAAACCCGCCGCCATGGACCCGAAATTCCAAAAGCATCGCGGACCGGCCATTGTTGCGGACAGCTACGCTGAGCTGAAAGAGATCATCAATGACGAAGACTATCCGATGACGCCGGATCACGTTCTGGTTCTGCGCAATGCAGGTCCTCAGGGCGGACCGGGCATGCCGGAATGGGGCATGATCCCGATGCCCAAGGCCCTGCTCAAGCAGGGACACAGGGATATGGTGCGCCTGTCCGACGCGCGTATGTCCGGCACCTCCTACGGCGCATGCGTGCTGCATGTCGCCCCCGAGGCCTTTGTGGGCGGTCCGCTGGCCCTGATCCGGACCGGGGACATCATCGAAATGGACATCCCGAACCGATCGCTGAACGTCGATGTGTCTGATGCGGACATGGCGGCCCGTAAGGCGGAATGGACTGCGCCGAAACCGCGGTATGAGCGGGGATACGGGGTCATGTTCTCCAAGCATGTGGAGCAGGCCGACAAGGGATGTGACTTTGACTTCCTGCGAACTGATTATGGCGCTCCGGTGCCGGAACCTGAAATCAACTGATGCGCAGCGCGAACTGACCTGTCGCCCAAGACGAAAGATACCGGCGTGAACATCCTTTTTATCATGTAAGTTTTGACTATCTCAGTTGCGCAGGCCATCCGCATCTGGAAACACCCAACTTTGACCGGGTCGCATCCATGGGCGTGCGGTTCACCAATGCCTTTGTGCAATCGCCCATCTGCGGCGCCAGTCGGATGTGTTTTTACACCGGGCGCTATGTGTCATCGCACGGGGCGGCCTGGAACGGTTTTCCATTACGCGTTGGCGAACAGACCCTCGGAGATCATTTGCGCGCGTCCGGCATGGATTGCTGGCTGATCGGCAAAACCCATATGAAGGCCGATGCCAAAGGCATGGCCCGCTTGGGGCTTGCGGCGGACAGTGTCATTGGTGCGCGACAGGCGGAATGTGGATTTGACGCATGGCAACGGGATGACGGGCTATGGGCGCAGGGCCCGGATGGGTTCTATGACGAAAAACGCTCGCCTTATAACGAATATCTGAAATCCAAAGGCTATCCCGGTGACAACCCTTGGGCCAATCACGCCAATGCGGGCGTGGATGAAAACAACGATGTGGCCACGGGCTGGATTTTTGCCAATGCCGATAAGCCGGCCAACATTCGCGAGGAAGACAGCGAAACCCCGTGGCTGACGCGGCAGACGATTGAATTCATCAAGCAGGCCAAGGCGCCCTGGTGCGCGCATGTCAGTTATATCAAGCCGCACTGGCCCTACATCGTGCCCGCGCCTTACCACGCCATGTTTGGCCCTGAACACGTGCCGCCCGCACGCCGACACGCGGCCGAACGCGAAGACCCGCATCCTGTCTTCGGGGCCTATCAGAGCAACAAGATCGCGCAGGCGTTTCAGCGCGAAGAGGTGCGCTCCAAGGTTATTCCCGCCTACATGGGGCTGATCAAACAGTGCGACGATCAATTAGGGGTCTTGCTGGATCACCTTGAGCAAACCGATCAGCTGAACAGCACAATGATCGTGCTGACATCAGACCACGGCGACTATCTGGGCGATCACTGGCTTGGAGAAAAGGACCTGTTCCACAATCCATCCGTAAAGATTCCGATGATCATCTATGATCCGCGCCCCGAGGCCGATACGACCCGTGGCACCACCTGCGATGCGCTGGTCGAGTCGATCGACCTCGCGCCAACCTTTGTTGAGGCAGCAGGCGGCGAGGTTCCGGGGCACATCCTCGAGGGGCGGTCCCTGCTGCCTTGGTTGCGAAGCGAGACGCCGGACTGGCGGGACTATGCCATATCCGAATTCGACTATTCCTCAACGCAGCAGGCCGCGCGCCTTGGGCTCATGCCAAATGATTGCCGTTTGTTCATGGTTTTTGATGGCCGCTACAAGATGATGCACGCCGAAGGCGGCATGCGCCCGATGCTCTTTGACTTGTACGAGGATCCAGACGAATTCCACGACCTCGCCAAGCACGATGCCCACCAGGAAGTCATAGATCGGCTCTACGGTATGCTGGCGCAATGGGGCAGGCGCAACGCGCAGCGTGTCACCAAGTCTGACCATGAAATAATGAATGCGCGCGGTGCGTCTTTGCGCAAAGGGATATTGCCGTTTCTGGCCGACGGAAGCGAAGTGCCCGAAGAGTATCTGCAGGCCTATCGGGGGCGTGCAGAGAAAACATATCTGGATGACTGACCCGGCACGGTTTTTTAATTTGGGATGGGCAAAACTCTTTGCATCCATTCGGTGTGCGGCACATAGACTGGCACTATCCGCGTGTCGCGGATTCGTCTTTGGAGACAGACATGAGCCACGTATTTCCCCGCCATTGCCACAGTGATTTGCCAACTGCCGTGCGCGGCGATGGCTGTTTTTTGGTGGACGCACAAGGCAAACGGTATTTCGATGGCTCAGGTGGGGCGGCGGTATCCTGTCTTGGGCATTCGAACGCCCGTGTGGCGTCTGCAATCAAGGATCAGGTTGACCGACTGGCCTTTGCCCACACCGGCTTTTTCACGTCGGACCCGGCCGAGGAACTGGCCGATTTGCTGATTGCGAACGCCCCGGGCGATCTGGATAGGGTCTATTTTGTTTCAGGTGGGTCCGAAGCGGTCGAAAGCGCAATCAAACTGGCGCGGCAATATTACGTGGAAGTTGGCCAGCCGCAGCGCCGCCACCTGATCGCGCGCCGCCAGAGCTATCATGGCAATACTCTCGGAGCGCTGGCCGCCGGCGGAAACGAATGGCGCCGGGAACAGTTTTCGCCCCTGCTGGTGGATGTCAGCCATATTTCGCCTTGCTACGAATATGCCGAACGCCAGCCCGATGAAACGGTTGAAGCCTATGGCGCACGGGTCGCGGATGAACTGGAGCAGGAAATCCTGCGATTGGGGCCTGACACGGTCATGGCCTTTATGGCCGAGCCTGTGGTGGGGGCCACCTTGGGCGCGGTCCCCGCGGTTGACGGGTATTTCAAGCGCATTCGCGAAATCTGCGACCGCTACGGTGTCTTGCTGATCCTCGACGAAGTCATGTGTGGCATGGGTCGCACCGGGCATCTGTTTGCCTGCAATGCCGATCAGGTTGCGCCGGATATCCTGTGTATCGCCAAGGGGCTGGGCGCGGGCTATCAGCCGATTGGGGCCATGCTGAGCTCAAGAAAAATCTACGACGCCATTCGCGATGGCTCGGGGTTCTTCCAGCATGGGCACACCTATCTGGGTCATCCGGTGGCAGCGGCTGCGGCGCTGGCCGTTGTGCGCGAGTTGCTCGACAATGACCTGCCCGCGCGGGTGGCTGAACGCAGCGCGGATTTCGCAGGCATGCTGCATGCCCGCTTCGGCCAGAACCCACATGTTGGCGACATTCGCGGCCGCGGGTTTTTCTGGGGGATCGAATTTGTTGCCGACCGGGACAGCAAAACACCGTTTGACGCGCGGCTGGGTCTCGCGGGTAAATTGAAAAAGGCGGCCTTTGCCGAGGGGTTGGTATGCTATCCAATGCCCGGCACACGTGACGGGAAATCCGGTGACCATGTCCTGCTCGCGCCGCCCTTTGTTGCTTCGGATGACGAATTGGCAGGGGCGATGGACAGCTTGGCGAGGGCGGTGACCACGGTGCTGGAACAGGTAGAATCGCTTTAGCGCTAACGGCTGGTCGATCGCGCTGATTGCCTGAAAAGAACACATCTAATTCTTGACATGCGGCTTTTTGGTCTAGTTTTGTTACCAACTCGCGGTTGACCTGCCGCTGGCAAACGGGCAACGTTCCGAATGCACGCCGCCCGCCAGAGGAAAACGGCGAGTAAATACGCATCTCAGGGAGGAGATCATCAATGAAAACCTTTACCACAGCCGCAGTCGCGGCCTTTATCGCTGCTGGCACCGTTCAGGCGCAGGAGACGTTCGAAATGACGTCTGCCTTCGGTAAGAACCTGCCAATCCTCGGCACCGCGGCGACCGACTTCGTTGCAAAGATCAACGGCATTTCAAACGACGTAGAATTTGAACATTTCGATCCCGGTGAACTGGTCCCGACACTCGAAGCGCTGGACGCTGTGTCCAACGGTTCTGTCGACGCGGCCTTCACCACGTCCGGCTACTGGCAGGGCAAGATCACGTCGGCTTCGCTGTTCGCGGCGGTTCCATTCGGCCCAGAGGCCGGCGAATTCCTCGCGTGGATGCTCTATGATGACGGTCACGCCCTCATGCAGCGCATGTATGACGAGAACGGCTACAACGTGCACGTTCAGCCTTGTGGCGTTATCGCGCCCGAGACATCCGGCTGGTTCAAGAACGAAATCACCTCGCTTGATGACCTCAAGGGTCTGAACATGCGTTTCTTCGGTCTGGGTGCCGAAGTGATGCAGCGTCTGGGCGTTTCGACATCCCTGCTGGCAGGTGGCGACATCTTCCCGGCGCTTGAGCGCGGCGCGATTGACGCGACAGAATTCTCGATGCCCCGCATCGATGCGCGTCTTGGTTTCCACCAGATCGCCAAATTCAACTACTTCCCCGGCTGGCACCAGCCTGCGACCATGTTCGAACTGCTGGTCAACAAGGATCGCTGGGACGATCTGGACGAAGCATCGCAGATGCAGATTGAAATCGCCTGCCTTGCCAACATCACAACCAACTACGCCGAAGGCGAAGCGACCAACTTTGGCGCGATGGTTGAGAACGTTGAGCAGAACGGCGTGAACATCCGCAGCTGGACGCCCGAGCAGCTGGCCGTGTTCGAAAGCACATGGAACGAAGTGGCGGCAGAGCTGGCAGCAGAAGACGCCTACTTCAAGGAAGTCTGGGATGACCTGAGCGAATTCCGCGCGGGCTATAAAACCTGGGGCGACACCATCTACCTGCCGCGACCACGCAACTGATTGCGGTACTCGTGACACCATTTGGGCAGGCCGCTTGGCCTGCCCATCTGCGCACTATGGCGCGAAACACCCAAAATAATTGACGGGGGCTGACATCATGCAGGATGGCACCGATCCGCAGGTGGCAGAAATGCCTGTGGCGATTTACGACCCGGGCGAAATTGACCGGGCCGAGCACAACAAGGGCGACCGCCTGGTTGTTGGCATTTCCAACATCTTTGCCTGGATCTTTCCGATCCTCATGATCGCTATCTGTGCGCAGGTCATCTTGCGGCAGGCCGGGCACAATCAGGCATGGTTGGACGACTTCCAGTGGTGGCTGTACGGTGCGGCGGTTCTGATAGGCGTGGCCTATGCGGTGACCACCAACAGCCATGTGCGCGTCGATATTTTCTATGACAACTACGATCCCAAGCGCAAAGCGCGGATCGACATTTTTGCGCTGGTCTGGTGCTTTTTGCCTTTTGTCATTCTCAGCTGGGATGTGACCTTTGGCTATGCAATCGCCTCGGTCATGGCCGACGAAGGTTCAGACAGTCCCAACGGCCTGCATAACCTCTGGATCCTGAAAATCCTGCTCAATCTGTCCTTTGTGTTGATGGCGGTGGCGCTGTGGTCGATGTACCTGCGCCGGATGAAGGTTCTGACCGAACCGACGCTGGGCCGCAAACTGCTCTGGGCATTCCCATCGACAATGTTCGTCGTAAACCTGATCCTTTACTACGTGCTGTACAGCTATCACTGGATGACATTGCCCGAAGGGCAAAACCCCCGCACGATTTCGCGCAAGCCGATCTTTGACGAATTCGAGGCTGGTCCTTGGGATATCAAATACACAATTGTCATCTCTTTGGGGCTGACACTCATGCTGATTGGCGCCGCCATCCTGCGTGACGCGCGGAGGGCACGCTGATGCTGAGTTTTCTTGGTCAGTTCCTGACCCTGAACGAAATTGCCGTTCTTTTCATGTTCGGTGGTTTCATCTTCATGCTGTTTCGCGGCATCCCCGTGGCTATGGCTCTGGTCGGGATTTCGCTGATCTTTGTCCTGATCGCGGAATTCTTCCTAGATCCTTTCCGGGGCACCTTCCGCGACATCATCGAGTTTGATCGCACCGGCATAGCCTATCAGAAATTGCAGGCACTGTCCGGGCGTCTGTTCGGATCGATCGTCAAAAACCCGGTTCTCGTAGCCTTGCCGATGTTTATTTTCATGGGCCTTATGTTGGATCAGTCCGGCGTGGCACAGCGCATGATGCAATCGATGCAAAAGCTATTCGGCGGTCTGCGTGGTGGCTTGTCCCTGACAGTTCTGCTGATCGGTATCATCCTTGCGGCATCAACAGGGGTGATTGGCGCGTCGGTGACCCTGCTAGGGGTCATGGCATTGCCCCAAATGATGAGCCAGAACTATTCCAAGCCGATTGCGACAGGCACCATCGCATCGGCGGGCACTTTGGGTATTCTGATCCCGCCGTCGATCATGTTGGTGATCATGTCCGATCAGCTGGCTATCAGCCTTGGTGATTTGTTCATGGGGGCCTTGTTCCCCGGTCTGCTGCTGGGCGCGCTCTATATCGTGTTCATCGTCATCTACGGGTTTCTGAACCCCAGTGCGATGCCCGCGCCCGAAAAGGCGGACGAGGTGGGCTGGCCTGTCATCAAGGAAGTGCTCTTGGCAGTCGTGCCGCCGATGCTGTTGATCCTGCTGGTTCTTGGCTCGATCTTTGCCGGTATCGCAACCCCGACCGAAGCTTCGGGTCTCGGTGCCTTGGGCGCCACCTTGCTGGCGCTGTTTAATGGCAAGCTTAATATGCGCGTCATGGCGGATGTCAGCCGGTCAACTTTGAACACCGCTGGTTATATCGTTGGTATCTTCCTTGCGGCAAACTTCTTTGCCTTTGTTCTGCGCCGTTACGGCGGCGATGAAATCATCGAGCACTTGGTTCTGAATGCCTTTGACGGTGATCCCTACATGACCGTGGGCTTTATCCTGTTCATCGTATTCCTGCTGGGATTCTTGCTGGATTGGATCGAAATCACGATCATCATCATGCCGCTGATGTTGCCGGTGATCCTTTCGCTTGATCTCGCGATCAATGGTTTCGGAGTGGTCAATGACCCGTCGGTGGTTTGGTTCGCGATCCTAGTGGCGGTGACGTTGCAAACCTCGTTCCTGACACCGCCTGTGGGTTTTGCGCTGTTCTATCTCAAGGGGGTTTGTCCGCCCGAGATCTCGTTGGCGCACATCTATCGCGGTGTGATCCCGTTCGTTCTGGTTCAGCTGCTTGGTCTGGTGATTGTCTTTGCCTATCCGGCATTGGTGACTTGGTTGCCGTCCTACGCCTACGGCAACTGATCCCGGCTAAGCTTTGACACAGAAACACGCGTCCTTTGGGGCGCGTGTTTTATTTTGACTGGGCCGCGTCAGGGAAGGTCAGCGGCCCAGATAGCCGTCAAGAAACCGGGTCAGGTTGGCACCCAGATCGTCCGAGACATAGCCACCTTCCTGCACCAGCACGGTGGGTTTTCCGGCGGCCTTTATGGCAGCGGCAATGGCACCGAACCCTTCGGTTGTCACCGTCAGGCCCTGAAACGGATCTGATTCATGCGCATCCAGTCCAAGCGCCACGACGATCACATCGGCAGCAAAGCAGGTGATCCGGTCCAGCGCTGTTTCAAGCGCGGCGATGAAACCGTCGTTGCCCGTTCCGAGCGCCAAGGGCAGGTTCAGATTTGAACCAAGGCCCGCGCCTTTGCCGCGTTCCGACCCGTGGCCCCAGAAGAAAGGATAAAACGCCTCTGGATTGGCGTGGATCGAGACGGTCAACACATCGCTGCGCTCATAGAAAATCCCTTGTGTGCCATTCCCATGGTGCACATCGACGTCCAGAATTGCAGGGCGTAGCCCCTTGCACCGCAGGTGTTCGGCTGCGATGGCCGCGTTGTTGAGAAAACAAAAGCCGCCCGCCAGATCGCCAAAGGCGTGATGGCCCGGTGGCCTGCACAGCGCATAGGCCACGCCATCGTTCAACGCCGCTTCAGAGGCGCTGAGCGCTGTTTGAGCCGACCAGTAGGCCGCGTGCCATGTCTCAGCCGAGATCGGGCATGCGGTGTCCGCCTGATGATACCCCGCCAGTCCAATCGGCGAACTGGGATAGCTGTCGGTGCGATTGGCAGGGTGGACGTTCGGGATCACCTCGTCACCGGCGCCGGGCATCGCGCTCCAGCGGGCATGAATGGTTTGCAAAAAAGACAGGTATTCGGCGCTGTGAATGGCGCTGATCGGCGCTTGGCCGTGGTCAGACGGGGTTTCGACATGGCACCCCGCAGCCTGTGCGCCGCGCAAAAGAATGTCAGCCCGTTTCGGCGCCTCTGGGCTGGGCAGCCGCTGTCCGCGCGCCATGAAGTGTTGCGGGTCATGGGATTTTTGGCGCGGATCGAAAAAGGCCTTCATGGTGGGCTCCGTTTTGGGTGACGCCGTAGGGGCGCTGCGCGGTCAGCATCGCGCAACCGCCCGCCCGAGGTCAAACGAACTATAGCTTGCCGGCCAGCCGTTCCAGCATGTCGAGGCAGCGAGAAAGCTGGCTGATTTCGATAAATTCATCGGCCTTGTGCGCCTGATCGATAGAACCGGGGCCGCATACCACAACATCCATGCCCATGGACTGAAAGATCCCCGCCTCGGTGCCGAAGGCGACCACATCTGAATCATTGGCACCCGTCAGCTCAGCGACGATACGCTTGGCTTCGTTTGTTTCGGTGGGCTCCAGTCCGCCCACTTCGCCCATGGTTTCCGTTTCGATGCGTGCATCGGGCCAGACAGCGCGCATTTGCGGCAGCAGCACGTCGTTCACATAGGCCTGCATGTCCTGCCGCACAAATGGCCCGTCCGATGCCTGAACCGGCCTCATTTCCCAGTCCACCGTGGCATGATCTGCAATCACGTTGTGCGCAATGCCACCATGGACAGCACCAGTGTTGATCGTTGTCCAGGGAGGCTCAAACCGGCTGTTGTGGGGGGCGCGGGTCTTCAGGGTTTCGCGCAGCTCCATCAGACGGGCCACATAGCGCACGGCATATTCCACCGCATTCACGCCGCGATCCGGCGCGGACCCATGCCCGGCCAGCCCTTCAAAGCGAGTGGTGTATTCGCAGCACCCCTTGTGACCCTCGATGATGCGCATCTCTGTTGGCTCGCCAATAATGCCAACGGCAGGGCGAATGCCCTTGGCCTTCAGGGATTCGACCAGAGCCTGCGCGCCGATGCAGCCGACTTCTTCTTCATAGGTGAACGCGAAATGGATCGGTCGTGTGCGGGCGCACTGTGCAAAAAGCGGCGCCATACTCACCGCCGCCGCGATGAACCCCTTCATGTCACAGGTTCCCCGCCCAAACAGTTTTTCGTCGCGCCGAACCATCGCAAAGGGATCATGGGTCCATTCCTGATCCGTGACCGGCACCACATCTGAATGCCCTGATAGAACGATGCCGCCATCGCGCTCGGGACCGATGGTGGCAAAGAGATTGGCCTTGGTGCCTTCAGGATTGTGGAAGGTTTCGACGCGTGCGCCGGCCTGCTCCAGCAGATTGGCCAGACGGGCAATCATGTCGAGATTGGAGTCAGAAGAGATCGTCGGAAACGCGACAAACTCGGACAGAAGGGCGATGGTGTTTTCAAGCCTGTCCAAGGCGATCTCCTTAGCGCTGTGTCTGACCGGGGCCGTTGACACCTTTGTTAAACCTGTGGTGCTGTCCCCGTGCCAGACATACGGCGCCGGGCGCCGCGTATCCAATCAAAAGGAGACCAGAGCGTGCCCCTGACACTTGCAGATATTTCCAAGGCTCAGCAAGTGATCCGTGGCGTTGCCGATCGAACGCCATTGGTGCCGTCGCCATTCATGAGTCGGCTTTGTGGTCAGGAATTCCTGCTGAAGCTTGAAAACATGCAGCCGATTGGCGCGTTCAAGCTGCGCGGAGCCTACAATGCAGTCATGAACCTGCCCGAGAGCGTTAGCGGTGTGACCTGTTGCTCGACTGGCAACCATGGCCGCGGTGTTGCCTATGCAGCCGCCAAAAAAGGGCTGCGTGCGGTGATCTGCATGTCGGAGCTGGTGCCCAAGGCCAAGATCGATGGCATCAAGGCCTTGGGCGCAGAGGTTTCCATCACAGGCACCAGTCAGGACGATGCCATGGCGGAAAGCCAGCGTTTGGTGCATTCCGACGGGTTGGTTGAAATCTCGCCTTTTGATGATCCGTTTGTCATCGCGGGGCAGGGCACCATCGGGCTTGAGATGATGGAGGCCCGGCCAGATCTCAAGACCATCCTCGTGCCTTTGTCGGGCGGCGGTCTGGCCGCCGGAATTGGTGTTGCGGCCAAAGCGATCAACCCCGCTGTCGAAGTGATCGGCATCTCGATGGATCGCGGCGCGGCCATGCATGCCTCGATCAAGGCTGGTCACCCGGTCGAAGTGGAAGAGGTCGCCAGTCTGGCGGACAGTCTGGGCGGTGGCATCGGCTTGAACAACCAGCTCAGTTTTCCGCTTTGCAACGCGCTGCTTGACGATGTGGTGCTGGTGAGCGAAGCAGAGATCCGCGATGCCATGCAGGTCTTGTTCTTCGAAGATCGCATCGTGGCCGAAGGCGCCTGCGTTGTCGGTTTGGCTGCGATGCTGGCTGGAAAACTGAGAAAACCCAAGGGCCCGGTGGCCACAATCATCACTGGCCGCAATCTGGATATGGATCAGTTCCTGCAGATTATGTCGGGGGAGGATATTCAGCTCGGAGATCGGATCTTGGCGGGCAAGCGGTATGGCGCCGGTTGAGTGCTGTGATGGTACCGGAGACTTTCACACAATCCAAACTGGCGCATTGTTTTCGCTTGGGTTAGTTTTTCGGTGTCTCAGGCAATAAAGGCATTGCGCGCTGCTGCCGGGGCGGAGCGGAGCTTGCCGTTCGGGCCACCCAAGGCCGTTGCGCGACAGGCTCTCCATTCTGCAACTGGCGGCGCGCCGCCCAAGGCTTGGGGTAAGCCAATGCTCAGAAATGACCAACTGGACCAATGGGACCGGGAAAACTTCTTTCATCCATCCACACATCTGGCCGATTTTGCCCGTGGAGATCTGCCGCAACGGATCGTGACCGGAGGCAGTGGCTGTCACATCGAGGATCGTGACGGCAATCGTTTGCTGGATGCCTTTGCCGGGCTCTATTGTGTGAACGTCGGCTATGGCCGTCCTGAAATCGCGCAGGCCATCGCGGATCAGGCCAAAGAACTGGCCTACTATCATTCCTATGTCGGTCACGGCACAGAGGCGTCAATCACCCTTGCCAAAATGGTACTGGACCGCGCTCCGTCGAACATGAGCAAGGTCTACTTCGGTCTTTCAGGGTCGGACGCGAATGAAACCAACATCAAATTGGTTTGGTATTTCAACAATATCCTCGGGCGTCCGGAAAAGAAAAAGATCATCTCGCGCTGGCGTGGTTATCATGGGTCCGGCCTGATGACCGGGTCGCTGACGGGGCTGGAGCTGTTCCACAAGAAATTCGATCTGCCCTTGGCTCAGGTTCTTCATACAGAAGCGCCGTACTACTACCGCCGCGCGGACCATGACCAATCCGAGGCGCAGTTCGTCGCGCATTGTGTTGAGGCCCTGGAAGCGCTGATCGCCAAGGAAGGGGCCGATACCATCGCGGCCTTCATCGGCGAGCCAGCTTTGGGAACCGGCGGCTTGGTGCCGCCGCCTGATGGCTATTGGCCCGCGATTCAAGAAGTGTTGGACCGCCATGACATCTTGTTGATCGCGGACGAAGTGGTGACAGGCTTTGGCCGTTTGGGCAGCATGTTCGGATCGGATCACTATGGGATGCGGCCTGATATCATCACCATCGCAAAGGGGCTGACTTCGGCCTACGCACCGCTGTCAGGGAGCATTGTCAGTGACAAGGTCTGGGCCGTGCTGGAGCGGGGGACCGACGAAAACGGGCCTATCGGGCATGGCTGGACCTATTCTGCCCATCCAATCGGCGCTGCTGCGGGCGTGGCCAATCTTAAACTGATCGACGATCTTGATCTGATTGCGAATGCCCGCGATGTCGGAGCGTATTTCAAAGCCGCCTTGCAGGATGCGTTGGGGTCTCATTCCCATGTGGGCGAAGTGCGCGGCGAAGGGCTTTTGTGTGCGGTTGAATTTGTCAAAGATCGCGAAACACGCGGCTTCTTTGATCCCGCTGACAAGGTCGGGCCACGTCTCGCCGCTGCGCTGCTCGAGCGCGGCGTGATTGCGCGGGCAATGCCACAGGGCGACATTCTTGGCTTTGCGCCCCCGTTCTGTCTGACCCGCGATGAAGCAGATGAAATCGCCTCAAAGCTGGGCGATGTCACCCGCGCGGTTTTGGGCTGAGTGATCGTGGCCTAGTCATTGGCGTCGGCCCCTAGATCAAAGGGGCCGGCGCGTGCCGATCTATTCGGCTGCGACGGGCGCCTCTGCCCGATTTTGGGCCATCCAGTCGTCCAGCGTTTTGATCTGCTGGGCAGACAGTCTCAGCCCCAGCTTGTTCCTACGCCAGACCACATCCTGCGCCGTGCGCGCATATTCGCGTGTCATCAGCCATTGGATTTCAGTTTCGGTCAGGGTGGCGCCAAAGTCCTGCCCGAGATCTTCAGCTGAGTTGGCGTCACCCAGAATTTCCGAGGCTTCGGTTCCGTAGGCGCGCACAAGGCGTTTGGCCCAGAATTCGGTCAGGAACGGATAGGCACGTTTCAATTCGGCAATCAGCGTTTCGACACCATCAACCGCAAAATCTCCGCCGGGCAGGGGGGCACCTGCGGTCCACGGGTCTTTGGCCACGTCCAGATGCTTGCCGATGTGTTCCAGTGCGCTTTCCGCAAGACGCCGATAAGTGGTGATCTTGCCGCCAAAGATGTTCAGGATCGGAGCACCGGTACTTACATCGACCTTGAGCGTGTAATCCCGTGTGGCCGCCGTGGCGCTGCTGGCGCCATCATCATAAAGCGGGCGCACACCCGAGTAGGTCCAGACCACATCCTCGGCGGTCAACTCCTGCTTGAAGTAATCGTTGGCAAAGTTCAGCAGGTAGTCGCGCTCCTGATCGGTGCATTCCGGCTTTGTCGACGGATCATCATGTTCGGCGTCCGTTGTACCGATCAATGTAAAATCGGTCTCATAGGGGATTGCGAAAATGATGCGCCCATCGGTTCCCTGAAAGAAATAACATTTGTCGTGATCAAAGAGCCGTTTTGTCACGATATGGCTGCCGCGAACCAAACGCACGCCTTCGCGGGAATTCAGGCTGACCTTGGATTGGATGATGTCCCCAACCCATGGACCGCCTGCATTGACGAGCATCCGGGCGTATTCCGTGCGCGTTTCGCCATTTTCGATATTTTGCGTTTCAATTTCCCAAATACCGTTTTCCGAACGCGCAGACAGGACTTTGGTCCGGGTCATGATTTCGGCACCACGGGCCTGTGCGTCGCGTGCATTCAAGACCACCAGACGGGAATCTTCGATCCAGCAGTCTGAATATTCGTAGGCTTTGGCAAAGCGATCGTCCAACGGCCCGCCTTCGGCAGAGGCAGACAAATCGACGGTGCGTGTTCCGGGCAGGATGTTTCGACCGCCAAGATTGTCATAGAGAAACAAGCCCAGACGGATCAGCCACGACGGACGTCTGCCTTTCATCCATGGCATGAAGAAACCCAATAGCCGGGACGTGGGCGTGTTAGATTCAAACCGCATATCTTTATGATAAGGAAGTACAAATCGCATTGGCCAGCTGATGTGTGGCATGGCTTTCAGCAACACTTCCCGTTCGATCAACGCTTCGCGAACAAGGCGGAATTCGAAGTATTCAAGGTAACGCAGCCCGCCATGAAACAGCTTGGTCGAGGCCGAAGACGTCGCAGAGGCCAGATCATTCATTTCCGCCAAGCTGACTGACAATCCGCGCCCGGCGGCGTCCCGTGCGATCCCGCAGCCATTAATGCCACCGCCAATGATGAACAGGTCTTTGACCTGCTTTTCTGTGTTGCCTTGCATGAGTCGACCCCAGTTCCAATTCAGATGCGTTTTGCGCGTATCGAGGCAAAAAGGCAAGCCGTTGATGTTCGTTTGTGTTCGCTTCAGTGGAAAATGGCCGATTTTCGAGGCAAGTGCGCAACTAAGGGGCGCGTTTTTGTGAGTTTGTGCCGCCCAGCTCGCCAATAGGGTTTGATTTGGCCTTGGATTTGGGTTTGTGTGCCTGTGCCTCGACATGTCGGGCGAAAAACGAATGAAAGACAAATCATGTCGCAGACCTTCCGGCATCCGGAAATCCTCGAAATCGCGCGGCGCGAAGGCAAGGTCACTGTCGAAGGGCTAGCGGCACGCTTTGGCGTGACGCTTCAAACGATCCGCCGGGATTTGACCGATCTGGCCGAGGCAGGCCGATTGGAACGTGTGCATGGGGGGGCTGTCCTGCCCTCGGGCACGCATAACATCGGATACGAAGAGCGCCGGTCGCTGAACCAATCGGCCAAACGCGCCATGGCCCGTGCCTGCGCAGCCGAGGTTCCCAACGGGGTTTCGCTGTTTCTGAACATCGGAACCTCGACCGAAGCGGTTGCAGAAGAGTTGCTGCATCATGAAAACCTCATGGTGGTGACGAACAACATGAACGTCGCAAACATTCTGGTTGCCAACAAAAGCTGCGAAATCATCGTGACGGGCGGCAGCCTGCGCCGCGCGGATGGCGGTTTGGTGGGTACGCTGGCGGCCGAGACGATCCGGCAGTTCAAGTTCGATCTGGCGGTCATCGGATGCTCGGCGCTGGATCGCGACGGCGATCTTTTGGATTTTGATATTCAGGAGGTCAGCGTCAGCCAGACTATCCTGCGCCAGTCGCGCAAGACGTTTCTCGTGGCAGATCACACGAAATTTGCACGCAGCGCGCCTGCGCGGATCGGTTCGCTGGCCGATGTGGATACCGTGTTCACGGACACCGCCTTGCCGCCCGGTTTGGCCCAAGCCTGCGATGGCTGGGGCACCCGCGTTGTTGACATCTCTGAAGAGCTTGTGACCGAAGTACCTTGAAAACCGCGCGGAATGCGGCATGACATGGGGGCACACGCGGCAAGGGGATGCCGCCAGCCCGAGGCCGACCATGCCGAACCGCCTTTTCAGTCTGTTGACCGTCGCTTTGCTGATGGTTGCCTCGGTGGCGCTGTACTGGGCCTCGTTTTCCTATTTCAAGGCTGAAGAAATCGAAAAGGCCGCCGCGCGACTGACCCTCTATCGCAGCACGCTGACCTCTGAGCTGAGACACTTTGCGCATCTGCCTTTTCTGCTCTCGCTTGACCCGGTGGTTGGTCGCAGCCTTACGGGCACGGTTGATCCCGATCTCGACTATCGACTGGCCCGTTTTGCGCAAAGCGCCGGTTTGGATGCGATGTATCTGATGGATAGCACTGGCCAGACCATCGCAGCATCGAACGCCAGCAGCCCCAGCAGTTTCAAAGGGCAAAACTACGCATTCAGACCCTACTTTCAGGACGCCATGCGCGGAGAGCTGGGCGAATTTTACGGGATTGGGGCAACCACCGGCATTCCGGGTTACTTTTATGCCATGGCAGTGCGCCCACCGGGCGAAGGCACCAAGGGCGTCATTGCCATCAAGGTCGATCTGTCTGCCTTGCAGGACACCTGGCAGGCCTCGGGCGAACGGATCATTCTGGCCAATGCAGATGGTGTCGTGCTGTTGGCGTCCGATCCGCAGTGGCGTTACCGCACCTTGGGCGGACTGACCAATGACCAGCGGCAGAACATTCTGGCCTCCCGTCAATTCGGGAATGAACCGCTTGAGGCTCTGGACTGGGAATTCGACCTGAACCGGCAGACCGCGCAGGTCGGAGGACAAGACCTGCTATATCTGCGCACCGCAGATTTGCCCAATAGCTGGTCGTTGCACTTTTTTGCGCCGGACGATCCGGCGATGACCCGTGCCTCTCTGACCACCGGGGCTTTTCTGGCGTTGGTGTTGCTCAGCTTTAGCGCTCTGCAGGTCAACCGGTTGCGCCGGGTACGGCTGGCGCTTCGCGAATCCGAGCGCGAGGAAACGGCGCTGCGCCATGCCAACACCCGGCTCGCAGTTGAGATTGAAGAACGCAGACTGGCCGAACAAAACCTGCAAAAGACCCAAGCCGAGCTGGAACGGGCAGGGCGTCTGGCGGCATTGGGAACGCTCGCTTCGTCGGTGACCCATGAATTGGGGCAGCCAATCGCAGCTATGCGCAATCAGATCGCGGCATCCGAGATGACGGTGGGCCCAACACCTCTGGCCGACAAGATGCAGGGGCTGGTCGCGCGCATGGAAAACATCACGCAGCAGCTAAAGTTCTTTTCGCGAAAGGGTCGGGACAGTTTCGAGACATGCGATTTACGCGACATCATCAGCGATGCGCTGGAACTGCTCGAACCCAGCATTGAGGCCAGATCAGCAACGGTGGATGCTTCGGGTCTGAGTGATGACACCAGCCTTTTTGCAAACCGTTTGCGGATAGAACAGGTGGTTACAAACATCGTGCGCAACGGGCTGGATGCCATCGAGGGCGCGCCTGAGCGGCGGATTGTTATCCGCAGCGGAACGGATCAGGATACGGTCTGGTTTGAGGTCGCCGATACCGGGCCGGGGCTGGGTGACAAGAGCCTTGAGGATCTCAAGGAACCATTCGCCACAACGCGGGCCAGCGGCAATGGCATGGGGCTGGGCCTTACGATTTCAGCTGGTATTGTTGCCGATCACGGCGGCACGATCGCGGCCCGCTCTGATCCGGGCAAGGGGGCGGTCTTTCGGGTGGAACTGCCAAAACGCCAATCGGGGAACAACCAATGACGGCCTATCGCATCCTGATCATTGATGATGACCGGCTTATGCGGAATTCACTGGTTGATCTGATCGAAGCCGCGGGCTGGACGGCCAAGGCGCTGGCGCGCGCGACCGAAGCGCATCTTTGGATCGATCAGTTCAATCCGGATGTCATTCTCAGCGATGTGCGTATGCCGGACATGACCGGGCTAGATTTGTTAAAGAACTTGCCCGTGACGCAACCGGTCGTCCTGATTTCGGCGCATGGTGATATTCCGATGGCCGTCGAAGCCATGAGCGCAGGTGCATATAGCTTTGTCGAAAAACCGTATGACCCCAAGCGGCTGCTGCTGATCCTGTCTCATGCCGCTGAACAAAACCAGATGCGCGCGCGTAATATGCGTCTGCGTGAACGCCTGCATCAGGTGTCCGGGCTGGACCGGGTTCTGCTGGGGCAGACCAACGACATGCACCGTCTGCGTGAGGCGATCACCATGGTTGGCGAAAGCGATGCATCAGTGCTGCTGCACGGAGAGACAGGCACAGGCAAGGATCTGGTCGCGCGGGCGCTGCACGATATTTCAGCCCGTTGTGACGGGCCCTATGTCAAGGTCAGCGCAGCGCAGATCAGTGCTGAGCACCTGGCCCATATCGCACAAAACGCGAATGGCGGGACGCTGTTTCTGGATGAAATCTGCGCATGCCCCTTGGGCGTGCAGCCGATGTTGCTGGGCTTGATCGAAACCGGCGAAGTGCTGTCGCCGGGCCAAGGCGGCGTTCAGACCGTTGATTTGCGGATCATCTCGTCTACCAACGAAGACGCAGAGCAGGCCGCGCGTGAGGGCCGGTTGCGGCGTGATCTACTGTATCGGCTTGATGGTTTCGCCCTGCATCTGCCACCTCTGCGCAATCGATTGGATGACGTGGCCCTGCTGATGCAGCGGTTCTTGCAGGAATTCAGTGCCTTGTATGAAATTGACCCGCCGGATGTCGCGGATGCCGATCTGTCTGCCTTGCTGGCACATGACTGGCCCGGAAACGTGCGGGAGTTGCGCAATGTTGCCGAACGGCGGGTCATGATGGCGCGTCATGGAACGGGCTCGATGCAGGATGCGATCTCTGGAACGGGACTGGACCCGGCGGCGCGTCCGGGTCTGCGCGAGGCCGTGGCGGCCTTTGAGAGACAGGTGATCGGCCGGGCCATTCAGACCCATCAGGGGCGTATGGACGACGCGGCGGAATCGCTGGGCATCGGCAGGCGCACGTTGAACGAAAAGATCGTCAAATTGGGTTTGGACAAGGACTCTCTGCTCTGACATCCGGGGGTTTTGTGCCGCCAATGTCAGCTCTGCGGAAATCCGCAGGCCAGTGCGTCAGGCCCGCGCGTTTTTCTTCATGAGTCCCGCAGCCCAGAACCTGCTTTATTCCATTCCATCGTATTTCCTTGGGAGGAGAGAAGGAATGAACAAGTATCTGAGCGGCGCTGTCGCGGCCACCATCGCGGCAACATTTGCGGGTGAAGCACTGGCGACAGAGTGGAACGTTTCGCTTTGGGGTAAACGCCGGGCCTTTACCGAGCACGTCGAAAAACTGGCCGAACTGGTCAGCGAGAAGACAGGCGGCGAATTCACGCTGAACATCAGCTATGGTGGCCTGTCCAAGAACCGTGAGAACCTTGACGGCATCTCGATCGGCGCGTTTGAAATGGCGCAGTTCTGCGCAGGTTATCACCGCGACAAGAACCCGTCGATCACCGTGCTTGAACTGCCGTTCCTTGGTGTGTCTTCGCTGGAGCAGGAAGTGAAGCTGTCCATGGCGGTCTATGAGCATCCGGCGACCGTCGCCGATCTGGCGCGTTGGAATGCAACGCTGCTGATGCCATCGCCACTGCCGCAGTACAACATCGTCGGTATGGGTGCCGCGCCGTCCACGCTCGCTGACTTTGACGGTCTGAGCGTCCGGGCAACTGGCGGCATCGGTGCAGCTATGGAAACCATCGGCGCCGTGCCCACCTCCATGTCTGCGTCCGAGGTTCGTCAGGCCATGGACAGCGGAGTGGTCAAGGCCGTGGCCTTTGCACCGCATGCGCATATGTCCTTTGGAACAATTGAAAACGGCACGTGGTGGACAGCAAACCTGAACCCCGGCACGGTCAACTGCCCGGTGGTGGTGAACACCGATGCTCTTGAAGGTCTGAGCGATGCACATCGCGAAGCGCTGCTTGGATCGATCGAAGAGTCGCTGGATCACTACATCGCCAACTACAATGGCGCGACGATGGAAGCATGGGGCCCTGCGCTGGCGGAACGCGGCATCGAGACCGTGACATTCTCGGATGCAGAAATCGATGCGTTCAAAGAGGCGGCCGCGGCCCCTGCGGCTGCTGCGTGGATCGAGCAGAACGGCGCGGCAGGTCTGCCAGCCCAAGAGCTCTATGACATGGTCACAGGCATGATTGCCGAGAGCATGTAATTCGCTTGGCCCCGCGGTTTCTGGATCGCGGGGCCGGTTCGACCTCCTACACAATTCCATGAGGCCAATATGGCGACCCCCTCTCTCGTGCTGTCCGATGACAGCGCGCTCAGTGCGTTTGACCATGCATTATTGCGGCTTGAACGCGGCTTTGCCCTTGTTAGCGGACTGGCTGTCTTCAGCCTGATGCTGCTGGCTGTCGTGTCGGTCAGCGGGCGCAACGCAATCAATGCCCCCTTGCCGGGTTATGTGGACTGGATCGAACAGGTCATGCCGTTGATCGCATTTATGGGCGTATCCTTTGTGATGCGCGAAGGCGGCCACATTCGGATGGACATTCTGGTCAGCGCCTTGAAGGGCAGGGCGCTTTATAGCGTCGAGTTGATCACCACGCTGGCGGTTCTCCTGCTCATGGCGCTGATGGTCTGGGGCTCATGGGCGCATTTCCAGCGCAGTTTCGATTTTGGCGCACCAATGTGGAGCCGCGAT
>JAHDIS010000012.1:67143-68346 GCA_020630695.1 Paracoccaceae bacterium
GATAGCTCGATGGACATCGCTCTGCCGATCTGGCCTGCAAAACTGATGGCTCCCCTAGCCTTTGGGGTGTTGTGCCTGCGGCTCTGCCTGCAGGTCTGGGCCTACGCCCGGGCCATAGTGACCGGCCGTCCGATTGCCGTGCCACTGATCGCCGATGCCGCAACACAAGCGCGCATGGAAGCCGAGCAAGTGAAAGAACAGGACTGATGGAACCGATCGAAATTGGAATTTGGGTGACGGGCGGCCTGTTGGTGCTTGTCGTTCTGGGAATGCGCGTGGCCTTTGCCGCCGGACTTGCGGGAATGCTGGGGCTGATCTGGATATTCTGGGCCAAGAAGGACTATGGCATCGACGATTTTGGTTGGGCACTGACGGTGGCCGTGAAGACGGCCGGGCAGGTGCCTCACTCCAAAGTGTCCAGTCAGGCGCTGAGCCTGATACCGACCTTCATCCTGATCGGCTATCTTGCCTATCATGCCGGTCTGACCAAAGCGCTGTTCGAGGCGGCGAAACGCTGGATTGCATGGGTGCCAGGGGGATTGGCTGTCTCGACCGTCTTCGCAACAGCCGGGTTTGCTGCCGTATCGGGCGCTTCTGTTGCCACCTCGGCTGTTTTTGCGCGGATCGCGATCCCCGAGATGCTGAAGATCGGCTACAACAAGCAATTCGCTGCGGGTGTGGTTGCGGCGGGTGGCACCTTGGCCAGCCTTATCCCGCCCTCTGCGATCCTTGTGATCTATGCAATCATCGTGGAACAGGACGTGGGCAAGCTGCTGCTGGCGGGCTTCATTCCCGGCGCGTTTTCCGCGCTGATCTACGCGGGTCTGATCATCACCATGGCTCTGACGATCAAGGATTTTGGCCCGCCACTGAGCGGCTTTACGTGGCGCGAAAGGTTTGCGTCCTTGCCTCCGGCATTGCCCATCATCTTTGTGGTCGTGACCATTATTTGCTTTGTCTACAATCCCTTTGGCGGTGACGCCTGGGGCACGCCGACCGAAGGAGGGGCCATCGGCGCGTTCGTGGTCTTTCTCATGGCTGTTTACCGCGGGATGCGCTGGCCGCAGCTCAAAGAGGCATTGTTGGAAACGGCCAAGCTGAGCGTGATGATCTTTACGATCATCTGGGGTGTGCTGGTCTACGTCCGTTTTCTGGGCTTTGCGGATCTGCCCAGTGCCTTTTCGGACTGGATCACCTCGCTTG
>JAHDIS010000013.1 GCA_020630695.1 Paracoccaceae bacterium
TTCGGCGCGCTGTGCGCGCCGACCTGCTGGGGGCAAGCCCCCAGACCCCATTTTGAGTATTTGAACAGAGAAGAAGGAACAAACCTGCGTGCTGACGGATCCATGGATCGCTGCCTTTGTGGCCCTGTTTCTCTGGTGGTTTTCCACCGGGGTTATCTTGATGGCGGTCAAATATGCTGACCGGCATGGGGCACGAGCAGGTTTGATTGCGACTCTGGCGAGCTTGCCGCTTCTGGGCGTCGGAATCTGGGGTTTTGTTCTAACGGCTCAGAGTGCGAGCGCCGGGTCGGTTTATCACGCGTTTTTGTCAGCTTTGGCCATTTGGGGTTGGATCGAAATGGCGTTCCTTACTGGTACGGTCACTGGCCCGAACCGGCACGTTCTACCCCAGAGCGTGGCCCCTTGGGAAAGGTTCATCCGGGCGTGGGGCACGATAGCCTATCACGAGATGTTGCTGGCAGGCACAGTGATCACCATGGGCCTCTATGCGTGGAGCGCTGAAAACCCATTTGGGTTCTGGACTTTTGCACTGCTCTTCGTGGCGCGCATTTCTGCCAAGCTGAACTTGTTCTTGGGTGTTCCCAAGATCAACACCGAATTTCTGCCCAGCGCATTGGCGCATCTGCCCAGCCATTTTCGGCACGCCAGCATGAATTGGCTGTTTCCTATTTCCGTCACTGCTTTGACCTTTGCAGTGGCGTGTTGGCTGGAGCGCATGGCTGCCAGCCCCTCAATTGCCGATGACATCGGCTTTGCCTTGCTGTCCGCGATGACGGCTTTGGCCTTGCTTGAACATTGGTTCATGGTCCTGCCTTTGCCGGACGAGAAACTCTGGCGCTGGATGTTGCCGGCGCCCAAAACTGAACGACAAAATACGACGACGGAGGACGCCCATGGACTTTGACAGCTTGTTCAATGCCCAGCTTGATACCCTGAAAGACGAGGGAAATTATCGAATTTTCGCCGAGCTGGAACGCAAGGTCGGAGCCTTTCCGAAAGCCAAGAGTCATGATGCCGATTGTCCGGATGAAGTGACGGTCTGGTGCTCGAATGACTACCTTGGAATGGGTCAGCACCCGAAGGTCGTCAAGGCGATGCAGGATGCTGTCGCCGCCTGTGGGTGTGGTGCGGGCGGTACGCGCAACATCAGCGGTACAAATCACCAGCACAAGCTTTTGGAGGCTGAGCTGGCCGATCTGCATGGCAAGGAAAGCGCTCTTCTGTTCACCAGTGGCTACGTGTCGAACTGGGCAGCGCTGAGCACGCTTGGGTCGCGTCTGCCGGATGCGGTGATCCTGTCGGATGAGCTGAACCACGCCAGCATGATCGAGGGCATTCGCCATGCGCGGTGCCAGAAGATGATCTGGAAGCACAATGATCCCGAGGATCTGGATCGAAAACTGGCGTCCCTGCCCAGCAATGCGACCAAGATTGTTGCCTTTGAGTCGGTCTATTCGATGGATGGTGACATTTGTCCGATGCAGGAAATTGTCGAGGTTGCCGAAAAGCATGGAGCCATGACCTACCTGGACGAAGTGCACGCTGTTGGCATGTATGGCAAGCGCGGTGGCGGTCTTTCGGAGCAATTGGGGCTGCAGGATCGGATCACATTGATCGAAGGTACTTTGGGTAAGGCCTTTGGCGTTGTCGGTGGCTACGTGACTGGATCTGAAGCGCTATGCGATTTCATTCGGTCTTTTGCCAGCGGCTTCATTTTTACAACGGCCCTGCCGCCAGCGGTTGCCAGTGCTGCACGGACGTCCATCGCGCATCTAAAAACCAGTGATGTTGAACGCGCACGACAAAAGCAGCAGGTGGCCAAACTTCGGATGCGTCTGGATCAACTGGGCATTCCACATCTGGACAACCCCAGCCACATCATTCCGGTGATGATCAAGGATCCGGTCAAATGTCGGCAGCTGGCTGACATTCTGATGCAGGACTACGGGATTTACGTACAGCCTATCAATTATCCGACTGTTCCAAAGGGTACGGAGCGCCTGCGCTTTACCCCCGGCCCGCTTCACAGCGATGAAGATATTGAACATCTGGTTATGGCGCTGACCACATTGTGGAAGCAGTGTGCCATCGCGCACGCGGTTGCCTGACCCGAATAGGCGGAAGGTCGCATGTTTTTGAACAGCTTGCGACTGTTGACTTTGGTCAAGCTGCGCTAGGTTGCGCCCAGAGACGTGAAAGGGAGAGTGTTATGAAGCTCAAAGTTATCATTGCCTGTACTGCCGCCACATTTGCGACTTCGGGCTTTGCCGAAGGCGACGCAGAGGCAGGTGCCAAGGCATTCAACAAATGCAAATCGTGCCACATGATCGTTGACGACGCTGGCGAGGTTATCGTCAAGGGCGGTAAGACAGGTCCGAACCTTTACAACGTTGTGGGCCGCGCTGCCGGTTCCGTTGATGGTTTCCGGTATGGCAAGTCCACTGTCGCTGCGGGCGAAGCAGGCCTAGTCTGGGATGCCGAAACTCTGGCTGCATACATTCCGGATCCTACCGCGTTCCTGAAGGACTACCTTGATGACTCCAAGGCGCGTTCGAAAATGGCCAAGCAGCGCGTCAAGAACATCGAAGACCTGACCGCGTATCTCGTGTCGGTCAGCCCAGCGGCCGCTGAAATGGCGGAAGAGGCTGAAGCGACCAACTGATAACCGTCAGTTAGACGAAAAAAAAGGCGTGCTGTTTGGCACGCCTTTTTCTATGGAAATTTGCGATTTAACCGGGTCAGTTGACCACGTTTGCGACTTGTCCGGACAATCCGACGATCGAACCGATGAGGCTGAAAATCGTACGGGCGTTTGTCACTGGCGACTCTGTTGCAAGAACAGTGTCGTCGGGGTTGATCTCAAACTTACGTGCGGCAAAGAGGCCGTCTGCACTGGTCAGATCAAATGTGAACACGACCTGTTGTTTGGTCGGGCCATAGCCACCGCCGCTGATCTGCTTGGCCGAATACTCGCGCAGGACCAGAACACCCTTTGGATCGGCGCGATCGTCAGACAGGCCGCCCATCAGTGACATCGCTTCGAGGGCGGTCAGGGTATCCTTTGGGAAGTAGATCAAATCTTCGGTGCCAGAGGCGCCCAAAGCGGTAAAGCTGCGTTCGTCCTGTTCGACGATTACACTGTCCCGCGGGTGCAGCAGCGCGTTCTTTGAGCCGTTTTTGTAGAGCTCTGACGCAGAAATCATATAGGTCTTGGACCCGCGCAGCAGTTTGACCCTTGGGTTACGCAAAGACGAAGGGATACCGCCAGCGTCCGCAAGAAGGCTCAGAATTTTGTAGTTGCGCGACGGCATCGGGTAGGCGCCCGGCTTAGCCACGCCAGTCACGGCGTCAACGGCATGATCGCGGCCTTGCTGCAGGCTAACCTGTACCTGAGCCGAAGGAACGATTGGTTCAAGACGCGACTGAATTTTGGAGCGCGCTCCGGATGTGGTCAGACCACGAACGCCAACCTTGTTCACGTAGGGAAGGAAGATCGAACCGTTGGCGTCGACCTCGACATCCTTGATCTCGGTGGATCGTTCGCCTGGGCTGGAAAGCAGAGAGTTTTCCTGGCTATCCCAGATCGTCACATTCAACCGATCACCGGTTCGAATGACAGACGAATTGCTGCCCGATGAAGTGCCTGGCCAATGGAAATGCCCATGCCAGCCGGTCTTGGGCCAGCTCATGATACCGGGGATGTTTTCGCGGGTCACCGCGATGACTTCGAATGTCGGATTTTCGGCTTGTTGCTCTTTCAAAACTTCGGATTGAAGAGCAGCACCGCGTGGCAGACTACAGGCGGATACAGCAAGCAAAGTGAGCAGGAGTGCCGTGACTCTGAGGATCGGTTTCAAAATGCCCCCCGACGCATTGTATGACATTGCAGCTTTTTAGCGCTTTCTATTGCTGATAGACAGTCTGGCGCACGAAAGAAAGTATTTTGAATGAATATCGTGGCAGGCACACCTCATACCCACAAGATTTTGGTATTGGGCGCAAACGGGCGCTTGGGGCGTATGGTGCGCGCGGTCTGGTCAAATCCACGATTTCAAGAGATTGAAGTTATTCCGGTTTCTCGTTTGGGTGATGCCGAAGGCAGTGGGTTCGCTTGGAATCCGGACGACGATTCAGGTGTCTTTCCACAGGTCGACGCGGTGCTTGCATTGTGGGGTGTGATCCGCGGCGATCCGCCGGTTTTAAAACAGAATGTTGTACTTGCCGAAAAAGCCATCGAGGTTGCCGAAAAAACAGGCGCCCAAACCCTGCTGCACGCATCAAGTGTTGCTGTCTATGCGTTTGGTGATGACCCGCTCTCAGAGGAATCGGAACTTGATCCAGTGTCACCCTATGGCCAGTCCAAACTCGAGATGGAGCGCATTGTTCTCAACCATCCGACGCAGGTTCGGCAGGTGCTGATGCGGATTGGAAATGTCGCGGGCACGCAAAGCCTGTTCGACAATCTTGCGAAGGGTCAAAGCATCACATTGGATCGCTTCTCGGACGGAACCGGACCTGTACGGTCTTTTATCGCACCGCATGATTTGGCCGCGTCTGTGTTGGCCTTGGCAGGTGACGACTCCGTTTCGGGACCTGTGAACATTGCTGCGCCGGGTGTTACGGCCATGGCTGATCTTGTGACCGCGGCGGGATGCCAGCTAGAATGGCGCGATGCGCCGACCAATGCCATCAAACATGTAGAGATGGACACTAGGCTGTTGCAGTCTGTTTGCCGTTTTCCTGATGAAAGTTCTCAAGCCGACTATCTCTTGCAAAGCGCGAGAGCGACAGGGGTATGGCCATGAGCCCTTCAGGCCAGAAAGCGTTCCGCATTTTTATCCTTCTGGTGCTTTTGATCGAGCTACCGGTCATGATCGCCTTGGTGCCAGTCGTCGTTTTAGCCGGCGTTCTGTTGCCACGCGATCTGTTCTTCCGGCTTTGTGCGGGCGGTCTTTTCATATTGCTTCTGCCGCCAATAATCGTGGTTTCAGTTTTGGTTTTGGTCCGGGACGGTCGTCCGATCCTGTACCGCGCGGAACGCATGAAGGCGCCAGGAAAGCCGTTTAACCTTTTGAAATTCCGCACCATGAGTGTCGCTGAAACGGATTCCGGCGTCTCTGGTGGAGACAAGGTTTCGCGGATCACTCCGCTGGGGACCTTTCTGCGGGATAAGCGATTGGATGAGTTGCCACAGCTGATCAACATCATGCGCGGAGACATCACATTCGTTGGCCCGCGCCCGCCCTTGCGCCGCTATGTCGAGATGTATCCAGATCTTTATGCGGACGTGCTTAAGGCGAAGCCGGGGATTACAGGGCTTGCTTCACTGATCTTTCATCGAACCGAAGAACGCCTGCTCGCGCCGTGCAATACGGCCAAGGAAACCGAGGACGTTTATTGCCGTCGCTGCATCCCTCGCAAGGCAAGACTCGACTTGATCTACGCAAACCGCCAAACGGTTTGCAGTGATTTCAGGGTGATGATTGCGACCGTTGTGAAGCGGGTCAAAATGCACTGATCACAGGCGCAGTGGCTGGACCGTCAGGAACCCGATGGTCTGGCTGATCCACTGACGCGTGGTGAGGATCCGGCCGTGTCCATCGACAATGAACGTGTTTGTGACGGTGTATCCATCTGCATTGCTGCAAACGGCATTGACCGCTTCACCGGTCCCGTTCACTTCGCCAGCCTGCACAGGAACCTGTTGTCCCAGCGGTGTGACTGCGCAGTTCAGGTTCATGGTTGTTGTGACGTCTTCGGGTGTCAGGAAACGCATGGTGTAAGGCACATTGCCCGCCGCTCTGCGCCGTACCTGTGAAATCAAGGCGTCTGCATCAGAAGACATCAAGTCGCCGCCCAGACCGCGCGATCCGGTAATCACGCCATCCTTGATAACGATCAGTTGGCGTGCAGCATTGCCAAAGCTCTGGTGGCCGCGGTTCCGTTCTATTTCGACCATCAGGAACTGGGCCTTGGTGGATTCCCAGACAAACAGATTCACGGGGGCCTGTGTCGAAGTCAAAACCTGCGCCATCTGCTCGGCGCTCACACCGACGGGGCCTGCCTTTTTGGCGGCAAACGCAGCGGGGATCGCCTTGAGCATCGCGGCGGCGTCTCTGTTCCCATTGCCGCAGGCAGAAAGGGCAAGCACGGCCGCGAATGCGGTGGCTGTTTTGATCAAGCCGGTCATGTTCATCGCCAGAACCTTCCCCAAGTTTTTGCTGCATCCGGTTCATGGTAGTCGCGGACTTGTTCGTATAGGCGGCCATTCACATTCAGACGCGAGCCACCGTCACGCGACAACGATTGCAGCGTGATGGTATTGGCCTGACGGGATGGTTTGCCAAGGAAGCTGGCGATCGGAATGGTAAAGCGCAGACCCTTGTCGAACGATCCCTCGCCGAAGTCTTCGAAAGAAGCGTTGGTGACGGTTGCATAGGCCCCGACGCGCCAGCCGTTTGCAAATTCACGATCCAGCGAAAGGGTCGCGCCGTAGTCGCCTGCAAGATAGCGGCCGACGTCAACCTGACCGTGATAGCCGTTGCCAAAGTCATAGTAGGCGGACAGGTGGCCGTTGACGTTGGGAATTTCGCGGCGGGCACCGGTGACAGGGTCTGTTGTGATCATATCCTGCACGCCGAACAACTGATCAAAATCGCGGCGCAGGATGTAGTTCACCTCGGCCCCAAATGCCAAACGGCTGTTCGTTGGCTTCCACAGCAGTTCGGCCGAGGCGCCAGCATACATTGTTTCAAGATAGCCAAGCGTCAGACGGCCATAGAGGTTTTTGCCCGGCCGACCGTACATGGCCAATGTCAGGTGCTCGATCGCAGGATCACCCTGTGCCGAGTAAAGACCCCGGTCTGTCCGAACGCGCGGCAGATTGGATTTGTCTCCACGCACAACCTGATCGAGGTTCCCGGTCAGTTTCTTCGTGACCGAGCCCGACAAAATGATATTCGGCGTGATTTCAAACTTGCCCTTGGCCCGCACGCCTGCATCGCCCGAAATTGGATTGTCGGGATCAAAGAAAGACAAGTTCACATAGGGCGCAACAGACCAGGTGAATTTCGGATAAACGCCCGGATCGGCCTTGGGTGCGATCCCAAAGGCATCGACGATTGACGTGCGCGCCAGAATCTCTGACGCAGCTTCGTGCTCCAGTGCTTCGACGTCACTACGCTTGAGCACGACAGCGGACATCGGCATGCCGTTGACAACAGGGACGATGACAAATTCTTCGACTGACGCGGGCAACGAACGCGTCATGGCGCGTGCCGTGCGCCCGATCGCTTGCGCCGGGGCACCGTAACGCGGGTTGCGCAGCCGTACGGTCGCGCGGGTCGGCTCCAGCTGCAGCGCTTCGATGATCAGGTCGTCTTTGGCCGCCAGCTGCGTGAGCCCGGTTTGCGCAGATGCTTTGCGCGTCGGGTCAGTGGTCCACCCCAAATCGCTGGCCGAGCCTGCAACACGTGGCTGAACCGGCAGCGGTGACGATTCAATGCCGCCCGGGATGCCGAGCGTTTTCGGGTTCGTCACAAGCGAGAATTGAGCGCCGATTTCATTGCCATAGGCATAATAAAGCGACATTTGCGTACCGCTCTTGAAACGGTAATCGACGCCAAAGTTCCAAGGGCTTTCACGCTTCATCCGCCCGCGACCGGTCTCAAACGCGTAGTCGTCCGAACTGTATTCTGCACTGAACCGAAGCCGATCATTGGGCGCATAGCTGATGCCGCCAAATGCAGACATGTCGCCGCGGAACCAACGGTCGTATGTTGGCAAGCCGCCTTCACCAAGGATCACATTCGGCCGAACACCGGTGGTTCCGATTGGATTGTAGCTGCCCAATCTGCCCCAGCCGAGGCCACCAGTGACCTGAAGACCGGGCGCAAGACGCTTGGATGCAACGAGATATTCGCCGCCGTAGAGGCCAGTGCCGATGAAATCCTGAAGGCCGATTGTTACGGCTGGGCGCAAATCTGTTTCGGTCAGGATCTGGTACCGCAGATCAAAACTGCGGTCATAGTAGACGCCGTTCTTGCTGCGTGGGTGGTTGAAATTGCTGATAGCGGTGTAGCGGAAGCTACCGGACAGGCGCGGTGAAATCTGGAATGTCAGCGTGGTTCGGCGGCTGTCGCCCAACAAGGCGAGTGTCGCAGCAATCGTTCCGTCTGGCAGTGCATCCGCCGTCGGCATATCGATCAGACCCGGAACGCCATACAAGTTCAGGCTTGGGGCATCACGACCACTTTGGGCTTGGGCAGCGACCGCGGCTGTACAGAGCGCCATTGCAGCGCTGACGCGGAAAATTGCTGTTCGAAAAATCGGCTTTTTCAATGGACCATTCCCTTTAGCGGAAATCTGACGTTTGCACCATCAATAGTGCTAGAGGTTTTGGGAAACACTGTCCATTGCCCACCTCACTCTAGGGCACCCTTGTGGGAAAATCGGCACGCTTGCGCTGACGCTTTGGCCAAGGCGCTAAATTAACGGAACATTTTGAATCATTAAGTCGCTGGTAACACCGCAGAGGCTACACCGAACTTGGTGGGAGAAAAGGTGGTGGAGATGAGTGGCGACAGCAATGTTGCGCCGATCATCATCAAACGAAAGAAGGTCGTGGCCGGGGACGGTCACCATGGTGGCGCATGGAAAGTCGCATATGCGGATTTCGTGACAGCCATGATGGCTTTCTTTCTGCTGATGTGGCTATTGAACGCAACGACAGAAAAACAGCGCAAGGGTATCGCGGACTACTTCAGTCCGACAATTGCGATGACTCGTGTGTCAGGCGGTGGGGATGGCGCGTTGGGCGGAGACTCTGTCTTTGCGGAAAACACGCTTCCACGGGTTGGCACAGGCGCGACGATGCTAAGGGCATCCCCCGATTCAGCGGCACGTGGCAGTTTTTCCGAAGGAGAAGAACAGGATCGGGCGGCCGAAGACGAACAGTTCAAACAGGTCGAAGATGTCCTGATGGGCCGCGGTGGCGAAAGCATGGTCGCGGACGAAACGCTCAAGCATATCGTGACGCGGGTAACAGACGAAGGATTGATTATCGAGCTGTTCGAAACAGAGGATGTGCAGCTGTTCGAAGACAAGACAAAACCAACGGCATTGCTTCGTGATATTGCGCAGGTGGTGACAAACGCAGCCGGGTTTGTGACCAATCAAATCGCAATCGAAGGGCATACGGCCGCTTTTCCGCTTGTTCTGGCTGAAGATCCTGCATGGACGGTCTCTAGTCAAAGAGCGGTCGTGTTTCGCGAACTCATGAAGGCCCAAGGCCTAGAGGGTAAACGGGTCCAGCGGGTGACAGCCTATGCTGATCGCGAACCGTCACGCCGAAATCCGATGGACTACAGGAACAACCGGCTCGAGATTATCTTCCTCAGGGAATAACCTCAAACTCTGTTGGATTTTAGCTGTTAGCGCTGCGTTAAACAGACAGGCCTATCTGTTGTCGGAAATTAAATTCGACAGCAGAAAGGCGTGTCATGACGATTTCTTCCTCTCTCAATGCCGGTGTCGCGGGCTTGGCCGCAAACGCAACGCGGCTGGGAACCATTTCAGACAATATCGCGAATTCGGCAACCAATGGATACAAGCGAGTCGAAACCGATTTTCAATCGATGGTCATCGGGTCAATTGGCGGGACATACACCGCAGGCGGTGTGCGCACGACGACGCAGCGGCTCATCGATGAATCCGGCGCCTTGGTCGCCACGAACAGCGCAACCGATCTTGCTGTGCGGGGCAGGGGCTTTTTGCCGGTTGCACAGGCGACCGAAGTATTGGCCGGCAACGGCGATGCGCAGATGTTTCTGGCGTCAACTGGTTCGTTCCGGGTCGATGCCGATGGCTACCTGAGAACGCAATCCGGCCTGCTGCTTTTGGGTTGGGAAGCGAATGCAGATGGCACGATCCCAACGAATGCCAGGGACAGCGCCGATTCACTGCAACCTGTCCAGATCGCGCTGAACCAATTCCTGAGTGAACCAACGACCGCTGTTACTCTGGGCGTGAACCTTCCGGCTACAGAAACCTATTCCAGCGCCAGTGGCGATGCGCTGACACTGCCTGTGGAATATTTTGACAATTTTGGCCGATCTGAAAACCTGACTGTGACGTTCACGCCGTCCGTTCCGGCGACAGGGGCGTCCAACGAATGGAACGTGACAATCACGGATTCTGCCAGCGCTGGCGCCGTGGTTGGTGAATACACGGTCACATTCAACGACACCCAGGCGGATGGTGGCACACTCGGGGCAGTTACGGATATTTCTGGCGGGGCTTATGATGCCAGCACTGGCTCGGTGATCGTGAACGTGGCCGGTGGGCCCATTGAAATCACCATTGGCACCCCCGGCTCGAACGGAGGGCTAACACAACGATCGGATTCCTTTGCTCCGTTGAATATCGCCAAAGATGGCTCACCCGCTGGGAACATGACGTCAGTTGAGGTGGATGCAAACGGGTTTGTTCATGCCTTTTTTGACACTGGAATTACGCAGATCATTTTCCAGGTTCCGCTCGTTGATGTGCCAAATCCAAATGGAATGGTTGCGCTTGATAACCAGCTCTACATGCCGTCGCCAGAAAGCGGCAGCCTGTTCCTCTGGGACGCTGGAGATGGGCCAACTGGGGATATCGTGGCGTTCGCACGTGAAGAAAGCACAACCGATGTGGCCAGCGAACTGACCGATATGATCCAGACCCAGCGGGCCTATTCATCGAACGCCAAAGTCATCCAGACGGTCGATGAAATGCTGCAGGAAACCACCAACATCAAACGTTAACGCCCTGACGCAATCCATCTGAGGAGACTGGTCCATGTCACTTTCTGGCGCCTTGTTCAACGCGTTCAGCGGGCTCACTGCCAACGCAAGAGCCGCGGCTGTCGTGTCGACAAATATTTCGAACGCGACGACCGAAGGCTATGGAAGACGGTCGCTGGATTTATCAGCGAACTCTACTGGTGGGTATGGTGGTGTTCGTGTTGATGGCGTCCAGCGACATGTGGACCCGGTGGTTTTGGCCGATCGAAGGCTGTCAGATGCCCAACTGGGGCAGGGCGGCGCCCTGTTGAACCATGCCAACACCTTAGAGTCCCTTGTGGGCGAAAGCGGGGCGCCGGGTTCTTTGACGGTTGCTTTGGCAGAGTTTGAAACTGCCCTGATTTCGGCTGCTTCAAATCCGGCTGCTGTCCAACGGTTGGAAACGGTGGCCTACAAAGCAGATGGACTGGCTGACAAACTGAACGCCATTTCCAATGGAATTCAGAAATCGCGGGAACAGGCCGACCAATCTATTGCAACGCAGGTGGAAACACTAAACCGCACACTGGAACGGGTGCAGGTCATAAACCGTGATCTGGTTCGTTCGGCTGGTGGCAATCAGGATATGGGCGCTTTGCTGGATGAGCGTCAAAAGCTGGTTGATGCAATCGCTGAAATTGTTCCGCTTCGTGTTGTCGAAAGGGACAGAGGTGAAATTGCCATTTTCACAACAGGTGGCGCTGCCCTGTTGGATGGTCAGGTTCGTACAATCGGATTCACGCAAACCAGCACGATTGAAGCGGGTATGACCCACTCCTCCGGCGCTCTCTCTGGTTTGACTCTGGCTGGTTATGACGTCTCGACGGATCAAAAGGGCTTGTTCCGTGGCGGAAGTCTCGCGGCTCAATTTGAGATCCGTGACGAACGTGCTGTCGAAACACAGGCCAACCTGGATGCAATTGCCCGGGATTTGGCAGAGCGATTTGGTCCGGGCGGGCCAGATGCAACCCTGATCGCAGGCGATCCCGGGTTGTTCACCGACGCCGGGATAGCGTTTGACCCGGTGAATGAGGTTGGGCTCTCTGCCCGAATTTCCCTGAATGATCTGGTTGCACCCGGCAGTGGTGAAGTTTGGAGACTACGCGACGGCTTGGCTGCAACCAGTCAAGGACCCGTTGGCGAAGCGCGGCTGCTCAAAGCATACACAACGGCCCTGAGCGATAGCCGGCTGCCAGCCTCGGGATCCCTGCCAGCCATGGCGCAAAACGTGGCGGATCATTTGTCCACATTTGCCTCGTCGATTGCGGGCGATCGGGTCCGCTTTGAGGACGACCAAACCTATTTCGTGGCTCAAAACACAGCGCTTACTGAGCTTGAGCTGGCAGGCGGCGTAAACACTGACCAAGAGCTGCAGTCCTTGCTCGAAATCGAGAAGAGCTACGCCGCAAACGCAAAAGTCATGTCGGTGGTTGATGATCTCATCAAACGCCTTCTGAACATTTGAGGAGATGAGCGATGGAAGCATTTGGAGATCTTGCGCGGTCGCTTGTCATGCGCAGTAGCCAACTTCGGTTGCGTGATCAGGTCGATCAACTGGCAACAGAACTAACCACTGGCACTGTCGCCGATCCCGCCCGTCATTTGGCTGGCGACACGACCCTGTTGAATACTCTGGATCGGAGCCTTGCACAGCTGAACGCCTACGAGACAGCAACGTCAGAAGTGCAATTGATCGCCAGCAGTATGCAAACCGCGCTTGGCGGAATTCAGGAACAGACAGAACAGCTGTCGCAATCCTTGATAACGGCTGATTTGAACCCGTCCGACACGACGCTCAATTCATTTTCAGACAATGCGCGACAAACTCTTGGGAACGTTCTGGACAAATTGAACACGTCGATTGGCGGGCGGTTCCTGTTTTCGGGAATCCGGTCGGATCAGCCTGCGGTGAACGGTATCGACGACATGATGGATGCCCTTCGCACTCAGTTGACCGGAACGACAGACCTTGCCTCGATCAATGCCGCGTTGGACGGCTTCTTTGCACCGGGGGGCGCCTTCGAAACAGTGATCTATTCGGGCTCTGACATAGGTCTCGCACCGGTTGGCCTGAGCCAAAATGAAAGCGTGTCAATCGACGTCCGGGCCGATGGGGATGCACTGCGCGGATTGCTCAGGCCTTTGGCCTTGGCGGCAATTGCGGGGGATGAGGTCTTGGCATTCGATATGGGCATCAAGCAAGACATGCTTACATCGGCCTCGCTTGGCATGATCGATGAAATGCAGTCCTTTGTGGGTCTGCGGGCAGACGTTGGCAGTGTTGAGGCGCGCATCGCCGACAGCGCGACGCGGAATGCGTCAGAGCGGTCCGCCATCAATCTGGCGAAACTTGAACTGATTGAAGCGGACCCGTTTGAAACCGCAACGCGATATGAATCCGCGCGTTCCCAGCTTGAAACCCTCTACGCGGTTACAGCGCGGTCTCAGCGTCTCTCATTGGTGGACTTCCTATGACCAGTATTCGGACGATCCTTTTTGCATTGATTTCACTATGCCTCGTTTCGACCGCTTCTGCGCAATCTGTTCGCATCAAAGATCTGGTCGAAGTCGACGGGGTGCGTTCGAACGACCTTGTTGGATATGGGCTGGTTGTTGGCCTGAACGGGACCGGCGACGGGCTTCGCAACGCGCCATTTACCGAAGAAATCATGACCAACATTCTTGAACGGCTGGGCGTGAATGTTACCGGTGAACAATTTCGCCCGCGGAACGTTGCCGCCGTGTTTGTGACGGGTCGGTTGCCAGCATTTGCCCGCGCAGGCAGTCAGATCGATGTCACGGTTTCCGCAATCGGTGATGCCAAAAGCCTGTTGGGTGGCACACTGATCATGACCCCACTCAACGCAGCTGATGGCGAAATCTATGCGGTTGCTCAAGGTACGGTCATTGCGGGTGGAGTCGAAGCCGAAGGCGAAGGGGCACGCGTTGTGCAGGGTGTTCCAACTGCCGGTGTCATTCCTTCGGGTGCTCGGATTGAACGCGAGGTGGAATTCGATTTCACGCAATTGTCTACGCTGAGATTGGCATTGCGCGAACCGGACTTTACCACCGCCGCACGGATTGAGGATGTCATCAACCGGCGGGTTGGCAGGCAGGCAGCGACAATGCTGGACGCCGGAACAATAACCGTCGATTTGCGCCGCACGGGCGTTGCATCGCCCGCACGGGCCGTGGTCGCAATTGAAAACCTGTCTGTTGAACCGGAACGTCGTGCGCGCGTTGTCGTAGACCAGAGGTCTGGAACGATTGTCATGGGTTCGGATGTTCGTTTGTCGCGAGTCGCAGTTTCGCAAGGGAATCTGACCCTGCGCATAGAAGAAGCGCCACTCGCCATTCAGCCCAATCCATTCGCCGAGGGTGAAACCGTGATTGTACCGCGTACGGGCGCCGGAATCGAAGAAGAGCCGGGTATCGGTCTGGCCGAGGTACCCGGGGGCACCTCGTTGTCAGAAGTGATCGCAGGATTGAATGCACTGGGCGTCAGCCCGAGAGACATGATTGATATCCTGAAAAGCATCAAAGCAGCAGGCGCTCTGCATGCAGAATTCCTTGTCATGTGACGGGGTTTCGTTCCCGCCCTGAGGAATTCTTAAGGACTGTCAGACACTCTCATGAGTGCAAATTCAGGAGTTTTTGAATGCTTGGTATCATTGGCATCGCTGTTATCTTCGTCATGGTCTTTGGCGGCTATATTCTGGCTGGTGGCAAGATGGGTATCATCCTCAAGGCACTGCCGTTCGAGTTTATGATGATCGGCGGCGCGGCCGCTGGCGCGTTTCTTCTAGGCAACGACTCCAGCGGCGCCAAACACACGCTGAAAGACATCGGCAAGGTTTTTAAAGGTCCAAAGTGGAAGCCTGAAGACTATCGTGATTTGCTGTGTTTGCTATTTGAACTGGTTCGCCTCGCCCGGCAGAGTCCGGTTGCCGTGGAAGAGCATATTGAAAACCCCGAAGAGTCGTCGATCTTTGGGAAATATCCCAAGATTTCCGCCGACAAATATGCCGTTGAGCTTATTTGCGACACGCTGCGTACAATGTCGATGAACTATGACGATCCGCATCAGGTGGAAGAGGTTTTGGACAATCGTCTGGAGGCTATGGAACATCATGCCATGCACTCCAGCCATGCGCTGCAAACGACGGCAGATGCCTTGCCTGCCCTTGGCATTGTCGCGGCTGTCCTTGGGGTGATCAAAACCATGAGCTCGATCGATCAACCGCCCGAGGTCTTGGGCAAGCTGATTGGTGGTGCGCTTGTTGGTACTTTCCTGGGCGTCTTTCTTGCCTACGGTTTGGTCGGCCCCATGGCAGGCAAGGTTAAGTCGGTTGTTGAAGAAGACATGCATTTCTACAACCTGATCCGGGAAGTGCTGGTTGCAAACCTGCACAATCATGCGACGAACATCTGCATAGAAGTTGGTAGACAAAACACCCCCTCGCATGTTCGGCCCAGCTTTGGCGACCTTGAGGAATCGCTCAAGTCCGTCAAGCAGGAGGCGGCATGATAAGGGCTCTGTTGATTGGCCTGATCGCGGTTTTTTCAACGGCGGCAAAGGCGCAGGAAATCACAGTTCGTTCGGGCGAGCATGGCAGTTTTACCAGACTGGTATTTGACATTCCGGCAGGACTGGCTTGGTCATCGAAAACTGCACCGGATCAAAACCGGATCACCGTTGAATTTGAACGGTCCGGTTTATCCTTTGACGTCTCGAAGGTGTTTCAGCGCATCGCACGCACAAGAGTTTCTGACATTAAGCCGAATGCGGCGGAGTCCAGTGTTCTGATTGATCTTGGCTGCGCCTGCGAGGCAGAGCTGTTTCTGGCCAGCGCCGCGATGTTGGTCGCGGATATCAAGCCAGCGCGGATCAAGGAACCGGTTGCCACGGGCGATCCAGAGCTGACTGACCTCGCAAAGTCCTTGAGCGCCGTAAACCTTGGGGATGGCCCAGGGATAGGACCGGCGGCGCAAGCTGCACCCTTCTCAACAGAGTTTCTGTTGGATGAAAGTGTTCTCGGCTTGCCTGACGAGGAAGAGCCAGCAGAGCGGGCTGAGCACCTGACCTCGGATATCTTGCGGGATGTGGCACAAGCTGCCAATTCAGGCCTGCTGAATGCAGCCGTTCAGCAGATAGCACCAGCGCAAGACACCGCTGTTGATGAAGGTACAGTGTTAAAACCTTCTGAGACGCTCGATCCGCCTGAGCCGCAACCGCAAGTATCCTTGCAGGATATTCAGAAGCAGATGGATACCGATGGGCGGGTTTCGATCGGTGGATTGGCCTGCGTCGCAGACCAAGAGCTGAACATAGGCGGCTGGTCAGAGGAAGAGGATGTGGCTCTTGCTCTGGCAAATGGACGCGCTGATCTGTTTCAGGAATTTGATCGTGTTTCCCCAAAGGCGATCACTGGATTGGCCAGAACTATGCTGCACTTTGGGATGGGGGCTGAAACCCGCGCGATCCTTGCGATATCGCCAGACGAGCCACCTGCGCTGTTGGTTGCATTGTCTCATATCGTCGACGGAGAACCAGACCCTGAGAAATTTTTTGGCCGCCAAATCGAATGTGCGGGGCGGGCTGGGCTCTGGGCTATACTAGCCACACGGGAACGTTTTGACCCTACAAAGGTGGATCAAAACGCTGTTGCGCGCAGTTTCGAAGAATTGCCGCTACACCTGCGTGAAACGCTGGGTCCCCAATTGGCGAAGCGGTACTCGGACATCGGTGAAACCTCAGCGGCACAGGATATACTACGGCGGCTTGAACGGTCGCTGGGCGGGCCGAATGACAAAACGGTTTTCGCTCAGGCGGAAATTGCCTTGGCCGAAGGAGATCACGAAAAAGCGCACGAGGAGTTTGTGAACTTGGCGGACAGCACGAGTCGGCAAGCGCCGGACGCCTTGATTGCCGCACTTGAGATCACCCAGGAACAAGATGCCGAAGTGACGGATGATTTGGTGGATTTGTCCGCGGCCTTTGCATCCGAACTGGAAAACGCGCAGCAAGGTCCCAAGTTATGGCAGGCACACATTCGCGCGTTGCTTGCAAGTGGCCAGACCAAACAGGCGATAGAGGTTTTTCTGGACCCCCCTGAAAACGCTGAGCGGGAAAAACGTGTATCAGCCGATGAAGTGGCGCGCGCCGCGATCTCAGATACCAGCGACGCGGTTTTTCTGGAACTCGCCCTGGGGAGATTGATCCCGACATCCGAAACGGATCAGGTGCGCATTGTTCATGACACTGCCGAACGGTTGCTGTCGCTTGGAATTGCAGATCAGGCGTTGAGCGAATTGAGACGGTTGACCAACGCGCAGGCAACACCAGACACGATTCTTTTGAAAGCGCGGGCCATGCTTGATCTGGGCCAGCCAACCGAAGCTGAAATTCTGCTGATAGGTCGACAGGATCACGATGCAAAGCGCCTGCGCGCCAAAGCCCGTGCTGCAATGGGCGACTACACCTATGCCAGCGCTCTTTTCGCGGAAATCGGTGAGACCGCGATGCAAGAAAAAATCGCCCGTATGGCGGGTGCATGGTCAGATCTGTCTGCGTCGCACACTGAACTTTCCCAAGCCGCAGCTTTGATATCCAAGCCGCCTGTTTCGGTCGATGAAAGCGCCATCACTCTTGCACAGGCCCAAAATCTGTCACGCGAAAGCGCCTCGGCGCGCGAAATTTTGCGCGACCTTCTGGCTTCGACCGAAATCGATTGATCGTTGTTACCTAAAATTAAACCGGTTGCGGATACTCAGAGTAAGTGACCGGTCGTCTACGGCCAAGGCACTGGGTTGGAAGCATTTCCAGCGCCAGCCTATGGCTTGGTTTGGAGCTATTGGGACACGCAGAATGCGCCTGATCTTTGGCGAACCTCAGACTTTCGCGGACCTTTAAAATGAACTTTGACGCCAAGGCTCTTTTCCAACCGACCATATTGCTGGCACTGGTGCTGATGGCGATCATTGTCATGATGATCCTGCCCATGCCCCCTTGGGTTCTCGATATCGGACTGGCAGCCTCCTTCGGTTTGGCGATCCTGATCTTTACGGTCACCTTGTTTATCGAGCGCCCATTGGACTTTTCGGCCTTTCCGACCATTTTGCTGGCCTCGTTGATGCTGCGGCTGTCACTGAACGTCAGTTCGACCAAGTTGATCATCGGAGAAGGTCATTCCGGCACCCATGCAGCGGGTGAGGTGATTGAGGGGTTTGCCAATTTTGTCATGGGCGGGAGCGTGTTTCTCGGGCTGGTGGTGTTTGGCGTGCTGATGATCGTGAACTTTGCGGTCATTACCAAAGGTGCAGCGAGAATGGCCGAAGTTTCTGCGCGTTTTGCGCTGGATGCGATGCCGGGAAAACAGCTGGCCATTGATGCCGATATGTCCGCCGGCGCAATCGATCATACCGAAGCAAAGCTTCGCCGTGAACGCGAGCAGCAGGAAACCACTTTCTTTGGTTCGCTTGATGGCGCCTCGAAATTTGTAAAAGGTGACGCGGTCGCAGGGTTGCTCATCACTGGATTGAATCTGGTCATGGGCATCATCATGGGCGTGTTCATGCACGACATGGCGGTCGGCGATGCGATGGAAACCTATGCGATTCTGACGGTGGGCGATGGTTTGGTCTCGCAGATCCCGGCCGTCATCATATCTATCGCGGCTGGTTTGCTCTTGGCCCGTGGCGGCGCAACCGGAGCCACGGATCTGGCTGTGGCATCTCAGCTGGGGCGTCACCCAGCAGCCTTGGCCACTGTTGCGGTTCTAATGGTTCTGTTTGCCTTGGTGCCCGGACTGCCGTTTTTCCCATTTCTGATCGGTGGCATGGTTCTTGGGGGGACCGCATTTTGGATCACACGCAAGTCTGATCAAGCTGACGAGACCAACCAACAGCCGGTGCCGATCGTGCCCGTTGAAAAGCCAATTGGAGATGTGCTGGATCTCGATGACATCCATGTGGAGTTTGCACCTGACCTTGTGAACATGGTGCTTGATCCCGGAACCGGGCTTGATGCCCGGATTACGAACATGCGGACACATGTTGCCAGCCATTTTGGGCTGATTTTGCCGGAGATCAGGCTAACCGATGCCCCGGCTTTGCCGACGGGCACTTATGTGATCCGAATACACGGCGTCGAAATGTCCCGCGGTGAGCTGAATCCCGATCTGGTTCTGGCGCTGGTGCCTGATGAAAAGTCGGCACTTCCAAAGGGGCGAGACGTGACAGAACCGGTATACGGCGCACCGGCCCGCTGGATTCACCCCGAAGATCAGGATCGCGCCGCCCTGACCGGCGTTACAATTGTAAGCCCAACCGAGGTTCTTGCGACCCATCTACTGGAAGTAATCCGCCGCAATTTCGGCCGGCTTCTGACGCTCAAGGCTCTGCGGCGTCTGTTGGACGAATTGGTTTCCCTGTCCAACGATACGAGAGCCGAGGCCAATCGCAAACTGCTCGATGAATTGATCCCGGATCGTGTGCAGATCGACACATTGCATCGGGTCTTGCGCCTTTTGCTGGACGAACAGGTTTCGATCAGAAACCTTCCTTTGATCCTTGAGGCCATTGCCGAAATGCGGGGACAGCAAACCGCGCCTGAAGCGATCTGCGAACACGTTCGCCAGCGCCTGAGTTTCCAGTTGGTCGCCGGTATGCGGCGCGAGGATGGAACCATTCCATTGATCCAACTTGCGCCGGAATGGGAGGAAACCTTTGAGGCTTACCAGATCGAAAGCGGCCCGGGCACGCTCGATGTGGCATTGCCGCCTGATCGATTTGAGTTGTTGACCACAGGTCTTGCAGAGCAGGTTGGCGAAGCCGGAAATCGCGGTGTTTTCGCAGCTGTTGTGACATCAGCCCGGCGCAGACGCTATGTCCGCACGGTGATGACGGCCAAGGGCATCTCAAACCCTGTCATGTCTTTCGAAGAGATCGGACTCGAAGCGAAACCAACACTGGTCGGAACCGTCGCAGCATGACCGGCCTGCCTCAATTGATTGCAGGTGTGACGGACAACACCTGGGTTTTTCTGTTGGTCTTTATCCGTGTGGCTGCGGCAATGGCGGTGCTGCCGGCGCTGGGCGAACAGGTTCTCAGCGTCAGGATTCGATTGGCCCTGGCCTTGATGCTCAGCTTGGTGGTGGCACCCACCCAGACCGCCGCGTTCACGGCGACCACTGCCAACTTGCCAGATTTGATCTGGGCATTGTTTACGGAAACGGTTTCTGGGCTGTTCATCGGATTGCTGCTGAGATTGTTTATTTTTGCACTGCAAACAGCGGGCGCGATTGCTGCTCAGTCCACCTCCCTCTCACAGCTCATGGGCCAGACAGGTGCCGATCCGCTCCCAGCGATTGGTCACATTTTGACCGTTGCAGCGCTGGCCTTGCTTATGGCGACCGGCTTTCATGTTAAAGCAGCAGCCTACATCATGTTGTCCTATGAATTCTTGCCAGCCTTGTCAGCACCTGACCCTGCTGCGATTGCGCAGATGGGCCGCGATCGGGTTGCGCAAAGTTTTGCGCTGGCGTTCAGTCTCGCGGCTCCATTTTTTATCCTCTCGGTCCTGTACAACCTGACTTTGGGGGTCATCAACAAAGCGATGCCTCAGCTAATGGTCGCCTTTGTCGGGGCCCCGGTCATCACGTTTGGCTCCATTTTCATGCTGTTTCTATGTGCGCCGGTCATCCTGTCAGTCTGGGTGTCGGCGGTTGATGTGTTTTTGGCTGCGCCCGTTCGGTAGGCAACCATGACGGATCAGGACGAAAGCGCAGAAAAAAGCCATGAAGCATCACCAAAGAAACTGGAGGACGCCCGAAAGAAAGGTGAAATTCCACGCGCGCCTGATCTGCTGACTGGATGCGCCTACCTTGGGATGTTTCTGTCTTGCGCGGCAATTGGCGGATGGTCACTGCGCGCGATCGGGGATGGGTTGATGCCCTTGATCGAACAGCCGGACCGGTTGGCCATTCATGCTTTTGGGGAGGGTCGTAAAGGGATCGTCTGGGCGGTGGTCGGGCCAATACTGGCGCCAACACTTCCGTTGTTCGCGTTCTCCGGGCTTGCGGTGTTGCTTTGTCTTTTTGCGACGCGTGGCTTGTTGTTCACCCCGTCAAAGCTGGCGTTCAAACGGTCACGCATTTCCATCATTGAAAACGCAAAGAACAAATTCGGGCGTCGGGGGCTTTTTGAGTTCGCCAAGAGCTTTGTCAAATTGCTGGGCTATTCGATCTGTCTGGCGTTGTTTCTGCGCGCGCAGATGGCCGACATCAGCGCCAGCATCTATCTCGATGCAAATGGCGGTGCCTTGATCATGGTGCAAATGATCCTTCGGTTTTTGATCCTGGTCGTCATTATTGCACTGGTCATCGGCATGATCGACTTCTTCTGGCAGCGGGCTGAACATCTTCGCAAGAACAGGATGTCTCAGAAAGAGATGCGCGACGAATTCAAGGAGTCCGATGGGGATCCGATGTTCAAACAACATCGCCGCGCGCGTGCACAGCAATTGGCAACGGGCCAGATGATGCAGGATGTGCCGAATGCCGATGTTATCATAGTGAACCCAACGCATTTTGCCGTTGCGCTGACTTGGAGCAGGCAGCCCGGAGAAGCCCCGGTTTGCGTCGCAAAAGGCCAAGATGAGATCGCGTTGAAAATCCGGGAAATCGCAACAGAAGCCGGTGTTCCAATTCATTCTGACCCACCCACGGCGCGCGCCTTGCATGCGACGACTGAAATCGGCGCGCAGATCGCCCCCGAACACTATAAACCGGTCGCGGCTGCGATCCGCTTTGCGCAGGAAATGCGTTTGAAAGCCCGTGGAAAAGGGTGGACATGACGAAGGATCTGGAACAGCTGAGACATGTGACGCGCATCCTGAAAGAGCAGGCAATGCGGCGATACCGCCAAGCGTTGCAGGAACGGGCGGCGTTGGACAGCGAGTTGGCCGAGATCGATGAAATGCGCAAACTGGGCCAGCGTGAAAATGCCAGTTTGCATGCGCGACAATCAATCGGCGCGGACACGCTATGGAACGGTTGGATGCTGCAAAGACGATTGGAAATCTTGCAAAAGACAGCGCTGTGCCGAGCCAAGGAAGAAGATCGGCGCGATGCGGCCAAACGGGCGTTTTCGAGGGATCTTGCCCTGCAAGAAATCATCCAGGATGCAAAAACCGAACGAGAAAAAGGCGAGGCGCAAAAAGAGGCGGTAAGAACGGATGCACTTGTCCTGATGCAGCGTAGTCTGTTTCGAGACTAATCAGCGTAAAACCCGGATGTTTGACTAACCGTCCTGCCGGGCGATTTCGGTAATCAGGACACCACGCGCGATATCGCCCAGCACGGCCGTTGCGGTTTCCTGCAGCGCATTCCGCAGAATTTCCATGCGATCCGCCTTGGTAAACGACCCGTCGAACCCACCGATGTTCGCATGGTCGAACAACACTTGCAGGAACTCGTCGCGCAGCTTCGGCTCCTGACTGTAAACGGATTGAGATTGGCCGGGCTTTACTTCGATGCTTAGGGACAACACCACAAGCGCGTTGATCCGTTCAGGGCCGACAACGGGGATCACGAATTGATTATTCAGTTTGACGAACTCAGTGGTGCCGGTCGGCTCTTCTTTGCCCTTTTCGTCTGGTTTTTCGTCAACGACCAGTTCGGATTCCTGTGGTTTATCCGGTTTGAGATACAGACCGGCACCGACGCCAGCGCCGGTGCCCAGTATGGCTAAGAGAATTGGAAAGAGTTTCAGCATCGAGACCTCTAAAACGGTAGAACAGCGTCCAGCACCTGTCTTCCGAGTCTGGGCTGTTGTACGTCTGTAATCTGACCCCGTCCGCCATAGGAAATTCGGGCAGACGCGATCTTGTCATATGTGATTTCATTCTGACGAGAGATGTCTTCCGGGCGCACATAACCGGACACGAACAATTCGCGCATCTCAAAGTTTACGCGGACTTCCTGACTGCCCTCGATGTGCAGAATTCCGTTGGGCAAGGTGTTCAATACCGTTGCAGCGATGCGCAGTGTCAGTTCTTCGGCGCGTCGCACTGACCCGTCGCCCCGCGACTGGCTTGATCCGTCAATCTGAACCGCATTGTCCAGGCTGGCGCCGTCCGTAATGCCCTGATTGATCCGCTGGGGAATGCCAAAGAGGTTGGGAATGCTCAGATCATCCGACCCGGAACGGGACCGGGCTGTGCTGTTCGAGATTTCCGCCTGTTCATCGATCTCGATCACTACGGTTAGAATGTCGCCGCGCTTTATCGCACGCCTGTCACCCAACAAAGACCGCTGACCACCTGACCACAATGACGCCGAATTCGAAGCTCGCTCTGCTTCGATCATCTGGGGGATGCCCGACGAAATCATGGCGACCTTTTCGGGGTTTTGATCCGGTTCCGAAAACTCGGGTGGTTTTCCGATATGATCGAGACGTGCGCATCCGGCCATGAGCACGACAGCGCCCAAAACCACACCAAACCCATTCATGGAAACCTTCATCGGGTTACCTCCACACTGCCATCAACCGCGATTGTTCCGAACAACACTGTTCGGGAGGAAACGTTCATCACGCGTATGCGTTCCCCCGAGCCGCCACGTCCAAGTGCGCGACCCTCGGTAACGATCCTCAAGCTTCCTGTATCAAAGACCAATTCAACGATCTGATTGCGATCTACTAACGCCGGACGACCGATGCTGCCTTTCATCACGGGCCTGCCCGGATAGAGCGCAACGCGCGCTTCTTGCCCGATTACCACCCCGAGCCGTGTATATGCGCCTTCGGTGACAGAGTGGTCGAGCCTTACATCAGCCGCGGTGATGATCTCGGCGGGTCTGATGGTCCGCGTCGTCAGGACGGTTTCAGCACCGCTTTGCCCGGCCAAAAGAACCAGCAGTGCTACGAGCCTGCGCATCAGCGGACCTGGCTCGTGGCGGCCAACATCTGGTCGGCAGCCGATATGACCTTGGAGTTCAGCTCATAGCCGCGTTGGGCTTCGATCAAATCGGTGATTTCCTTCACCGCATCCACTGAGCTGTCTTCCAGGAACCCTTGTCGCACGGTTCCCAGACCATCCTGTCCGGGTGTCGATTGCAGGGCAGGTCCGGACGCCTCGGTTTCGATGAACAGATTGGATCCGATCGCTTCCAGCCCTTTGGCGTTGGTAAATCCGGCCATGCTGAATTGTCCGAGCAACTGAGCCTCTGCGGCCAAGGCGAAATAGGCATAGACCTCGCCGTCGGCATTAATTGAAATGCTGCGTGCGTCATCCGGAATGACGATTTCTGGTGATACGGGGAATCCTTCGGCGGTGACGATCAGCCCTTCACTGCTTCTTTTGAGAGCGCCGTCGCGGGTGTAGCCAATCTGCCCCGAAGGCAGCGTGACTTCCAAAAACCCGGCTCCTTCGATCGCGATGTCCAGATCACCACCCGTTGCGGACAACGACCCCTGTGCCAATTGCACGGAGACCGCAGCGGGCCGGACACCCAGCCCTAGTTGAACGCCGGTCGGCAACACGGTGCCGTCAGAAGCGTTCACTGAACCGGGCCGGGCCAATTGCTGGTAGTGCAGGTCGGCAAACTCGGCCCGTCGGGCGTTGTAGCCCGTGGTACTCATGTTCGCGAGGTTGTTCGAGATCACTTCGACACGCATTTGCTGGGCACTCATGCCCGTAGCGGCGATGGTTAAGGCGCGCATTGTCTGCTCCTGTTATTTTACAAAGGTCTTCACGGCAGTCCGGATGCGTTCGTCTTCTCGCTCCAAAAAGCTTTGGCCGAGTTCGTAGGCGCGCTGCACCTCAATCATTCGGGCAACCTGGAGAATGGTGTCCACGTTTGAGGATTCGACAAACCCCTGCATCACACGCGGCGTATCGACCGGGTCAAAACCCGCGTCCGCGTGGAACAGCAAAGCCCCCTCGCGGATCATATTCTCGGGCTCTGTGGGTCGCACGATGCCGATTTGTCCGATTGGCCGTCCATCTGTGGAAATGGTTCCGTCCCTTCCGATTGCGAGATCAGAGGAGCCCGGCGGCACGAAAACGGGTGCACCGCCAATATCGAGAACCGGATAACCGTCGGCTGTCACAAGGGTCGCTTCGGCATTGGTGGAAAAGGCCCCAGACCGTGTCAGCCGTTGACCTTGGGGGGCCTGAACCAGAAAGAAACCGTCACCTTCGATTGCCAGATCCAGCGCATTTCCGGTTTGTTCCATCGTGCCCTGAACAAAGGACGTGTTGCGAACCCGCCCGGCCGACATCGCAACAGACGCGTCCCCATCAGCCCGCTGCACGAATTCTGAAAACAGCAAACCTTCTTGTCGATAGCCTGTGGTGTTTGCATTGGCGATATTGTTCGCGATTATCTGCATCTCTCGCATCAAACCGGATTGACGAGACAACGCCGTGTAGCCAGCAGTTTCCATTTTATCCTCCGGTAATGATGGGGATCAGGTGGTCTTGGAAAAAATCCACGAGTGTCGTGGTCATGAAACCCATCGACATCCAAAACACCGCGACGATGGCGAGCAACTTGGGAACAAAGGTCAGGGTCATTTCCTGAATTGACGTCAAAGCCTGAAAAAGACCGACCCCGACACCAGCAAGCAAAGCCGCACTCAGGATCGGAACAGAAGTGATCGTAGCGATCCACAACCCCTGCTGCAGGGTGTCAAAGAAGATGGCATTGGTCAGCATTGCCTACACCGGCATCCGCAAAATTTCCTGATAGGCCTCAACGACCTTGTTGCGAACGGCAACGACTGTTTCCACAGCCAGTTCGGACTGGGCCAGCGCCTCGACCAAGGCATGGGGATCCGCACGGCCAGCCATCGCGGCCTGCGCGGTTTGCTCTCCGCCGCGGATCGTTGCTTCGAGTTCTCGTGCGATTTCGGCGAAAGTCGATTTTCCGGGACCGCCCGCTTGTGGAATTGCCTGTACAGCGGGTTTTGTTGCCGAATAGGTCTGTGCGGCAAAGAGTGATCGGACATCCATTCTGGAATTCTCCTTCAACAGGGTTGGGATTTAACGGCGCAGCAGCTCCATCAGACCGCTCGACATTTGCCGGGTCTGCTCAAACATCTTCAAATTGGCCTCATAGCTGCGTTGCGCTTCGCGGGCGTCTGCAATTTCTATGATCAGATCCACATTGCTACTGTCATAGTGGCCCGTCGCGTCGGCCAGCGGATGGGCAGGGTCATGCACGCGGGTCAGTTCTGACCGGTCCAGACGAACCTTGCCAACAGCAACCTGGGCAACGGCCGTATCACTGGCTTCAAGCTTGAAGGGTACAGTTTTTCGGCGATACCCAGGTGTGTCGGTATTGGCGATGTTCTCAGACAGAATACGAAGACGGGTGGCCTGCGCTTTCAGCCCGCTGGCCGTAACAGCCAGAGCGTCGGAAAAAGCACTCATGTGTGGAATCCTTTAGTTGCGGCCAAGGCTGCTGCGCAGAATCGACAGGCTGTTACGATAAATCGCAAGAGCGCGATCGTGCTGGCGCTTGGCCTCGACGGCATTGATCATTTCAAGCTCGAGTGACACCGAGTTTCCATTGGGATCCTGTGCCGCCCGGTCGCTTACCTGTCGGACATCTTGGTCAACTGCGCCTTGCAGATGTCCGGGGCGCCTCGCCTGCAGGGTCTGCTCTGTCTTTTGAATAGACTGGGCAAAGGGCTGGATCTGTTTCGCCCGGAATCCGGGCGTGTCAGCATTTGCGATGTTTTGCGCGCTCAGCGCTTGCATGTGTCCAGCGTGGCGCGCCATGGCCATCGCCGTTTTGAATACGTCCAGATTTTGGAACACCGGGGCTTCTCCCTCGATTGGCTTCAACCAAGGCTTAACGCTGATTCCTTTAGAAACGGTTTTCAGAGCATGAATGGAGCGTACGATGATTGATAAGGCAGCAGACTCTCTACGAAACCGTCTGACCCGACTGCAGCCGGTTTGCGATGTTGGTCGCGTGCATTCTGTCGATGGTACAATCCTATGGGTCGAAGGCCTTTCAAAGGTCTGCGCGATCGGTGATCGACTGCGGTTGTTTCGTCCTGGTTTGGAACTCGGGGGTGAAGTGTTGCGTATCCGCGATGAGATGGTTGCAATGCTGCCTGATGATGCAATCGATGGCGTTGCCAAAGGGGATCGTGTTGCGCTTTTGGGTGCGCCCACTCTGGCACCGGATGACACTTGGATTGGGCGTATTGTTGATGCCTATGGTTGCCCTTTGGATGGTAGGCCGCTGGCCGACGGCGCATACCGCAGACCATTTCGGGCCAGCCCGCCGCCAGCAGCCTCGCGGCGCCCAATGGGCGGGCGATTGGCAACAAATTTGGCCGTATTAGACACGTTTTTGCCGATTGCCAAAGGTCAGAGGATCGGCCTGTTTGCAGGTTCGGGCGTGGGAAAATCGCGGCTGCTTGGCCAGTTGGCACAAGACGTATCGGCTAACATCGTCGTGCTCGCCTTGATTGGTGAACGAGGGCGCGAAGTATCAGATTTCGTTCGAAACATACTGGGTGAGGAAGGCATGCGCCGAAGCGTTGTGGTGGCCGCTACGTCAGACCGTTCGCCGGTTGAACGCAGACGCTGCGCTTTGGCTGCTATGACCGTCGCGGAACACTTCCGCGATCAGGGAAAGCATGTTCTCTATCTCGCGGATTCGATAACCCGCTTTGCCGAAGCGCACCGAGAGGTCGCCATCGCTGCAGGAGAACTGCCTGCCCTGCGAGGCTTTCCGGCCTCGGTTCCGCAGCAGATCATGCGTTTGGCCGAAAGGGCCGGTCCCGGCTCGGTCGGACAGGGCGACATAACGGCCGTGTTCAGCGTTCTGGTGGCAGGTTCGGACATGGAAGAACCAATTGCAGATATTTTGCGCGGCGTTCTCGATGGTCATGTCGTATTGGACCGGACCATTGCAGAACGTGGCCGGTTCCCTGCCGTCAACCTGCTGCGATCCGTATCAAGAAGCCTGCCGGACGCAGCGAGCGAAGATGAGAACGTGGTGATTTCGCAAGCGAGAGCACTGTTAGGTGTCTATGAACGGTCGGAAACCATGATCCGGGCGGGACTATATCGTGATGGCGAGGATCCGTTGCTTGATCAGGCGATCCGTGCCTGGCCGGAACTGGATATGTTCTGTGGCGATGCAGCGCCGCAGGGACCGCCTGGTGCATTTCAACGGTTGCGTTTGATTTTGCGCCGTTCTCAAACAACCCGCGGAGGAACCCAGGTTACTCAGGCGCAGCAACGCGCCTGATGCTGGTAACCATCAAGAAAAGCGATCGAGGATCGATGTTCGGGGAATGGCTTGCAGAAGGTTCAAAGCGATTTGTCCTGAATTTGCCTGCTGAAACTGAGCGACTTGATCCTGCAATAAGAAGGTTTGGATAACCCGCTGCATGGTTTCTGTTTCAGCGAGATCCGAGATTTCCTTCGCGCCAAACCGACTTTGCGCTTTGTCGCGGAAAACCTCCAATTGTTTGTCGATATCAAGCTGTCCGAAACTGGATGGAAGATTCAGCGCTGTTTCAAAAACAGTACGCAAAGGCGGGGTGCCCATGATCCGAAACCACTGCGCATCATCGCTTCCGCTGCTTTGTGCGACCTCTGGCAGGCTGCGTTCAAAGTTCAGAGCTAACCGTAGCGTTTCGTCTTGGTTGCCGATCGCAACTTCGAATTGCTGCGCTTGATATTTCGAGACTATTTCTGCTGAAAATCCACTTCTTTGAGTATTCGGTCCGACGATCCCGTCAAATCCAAAAGCGGCTGACAGCGCAGTATATCGATCATCGGCAAGACGATTCGCCAGCGCATCGGGCGCGGTTGTTCCTTCTTCCAGTATTGTCTGGATGAAGAACCGATTATCCAGATCGTCCTGAAGCCCAAAGGCGGTCAGTGCGACGCTCAGCAATCTTCGATCTGCAACCAGTTCCTCGGCGGTGGTTATGCTCTGAATGTTTTGTTCAAAGTAATCTGTCTCGCGGACGATGCTGACAGAGTTTTCGAAGGTGGCTTTTTGCGTGTCAGATGTCGTCTTGAGGAACTGCCAGCCAACGAGGCCAGATCCAATGAGAACGGGCTGAAAGCTCATTTATCAACAGCGGCCAGCAGCCGATCCTCTCGTGGAATGAGGGCGCGCAACGCTTTCAGACATTTGTAAAACTGATCGGAAAGCAAAGCTTCGGTTGCTTGCGCCAGCAAGGTCCGACTGTCGGCGTCGATCAGGACGCGGCTCAACTCCTCAATGCGGCGAAGAACCTGCTGGCGTGCTGTATCAACTGACAGATCACCCGTCAGCATCAACTGCGTCGTGTAGCAGACCCGCCGGACCGGCGTTTGCGCATCAGACGGATGAATCGCGTCGCGAAGTCTGAGGATATTGGCGTTTGGCGTAATGATTGAAATGCGCCCTCTGCGGTCACCGTTTTCAATAACGGCACCATTAATCAGGACACGTTCACGCGGGCCAAGTTTCAGGACAAGCCCACTCATGACTTTGGTCCCTGACCTGACAACCCACGCAGTACGGCTGCATTGACCTCGAGCAGGGGACGTACACCTGCCGACCGGTTCAAAACCTTGCCGGTATGCACTTGAACGAATTCAGCAAGATAAAAAATCCGCGCCCGGAGATCCTGCGGCAGGTCGTTGTCTGCATCAGCAACGTCCACGGCAAGAGCAGTCCAGAGTTTTCGGTTGTCTGACAGGGCAGCAACCAGCTTTGGAAAAGCGGTGGGGCCGGCAATCGCCGATGCTTTGATCCTGTGTGATATGCGTGCGAGGAGCTGAAACTCGACAGCGCGGGCATTTCGGGTCGGAGCGCTGGATTGGCTGTACGCGCGTTTTGCAAGCGTTTGAATGTTCACTTCAGAGCCTTTGGTCTGGAAAGAGTTCAAAAAGGCGAGGGCCGGTCAGGCCCTCGCCTCTGACGATTAGCGGAAGAGTGACAGCAGGGACTGCGGCGCCTGATTGGCGATGGACAGAGCCTGAACGCCAAGCTGCTGTTGAACTTGCAATGCCTGTAGACGGGCCGACGCTTCTTCCATATCGGCATCGACCAGTGTTCCGATCCCTGACTTCAGTGCGTCTGTGAGGCCAGAGACAAAGTCTGCCTGAGTCTCAATCCGGCCTTGCGCGGAGCCAAATGCGGCCGCCGAATCGATTGACGTCTGGATCAGCGATTCAATTGCAACGAGCGCAGCATCGGCGCCGTCAGCTGACGTGATGTCAATATCATTGAGCAACTCCAGACCGCCGCCAACGGTTCCGTCTGCCTCTGTCTCATAGGTATCGAGATCGGCAATATCGGCCTGGTTCACCTGAGCGGAATCAATGTCGATCGAAAGGCCGGCATCATTGGTGATGTTGATCTGACCAGCGTTGGTTCCATCCACTGCAAATGACACGCCCAGATCAGCGTCTTCTGCTGCGACATTCATACGATCCACGAGCCCTCGGGTCACGTCCGCAAGCGTGTCGCCGTCCCGCGCAACGTAGACCACGTCACCCCCGAAATCGACGGCATCACCGCTGGTTGTCTCCGTCATGCCGGCGGCTGATACCACATAAGATGCACCTGCGAGGATCGTATCATCCGCACCCAAACCATCGAGCGTTGCGAATGTGGCGGAAGTCCCATCAGCCACGGTCGCGCTGGCGCCAACTTCCAGACCGGTTGTGCCTGCTGCCGCCTCGGCGCGGCCAAGATCCTGCTTGATCACACTGATGTTCGAGGCCGCAACACCGGTCGCGGAACGATCAAGAGAGGCGAGAACATTGACTTGGCTGGACTCAACTTCGGAGTCTGTGTTTTCCAGCAGGTTCAGCCCGTTGAACTGAGCCGCGCCAACGACCGCACTAATTTGATCACGAAGCGCGTCAATGTCCGTTTGAATCTTGGCGCTGTCGACGTTTTCTTCTTGTGCAGCGACGATCTTGCCTTTGATGTCCGTCAGCAAATCGGTGACTGTTTCAGCTGCTTGTCGTGCGACTGCAACGGTTGACTGGCCCAGGTTGAGACTGTCTGAAATGCCTTTGAAGCCTTTCACGTCGGCTTCCATCACCTTGGAGATTGCCCAAACGGCCGAGTTGTCTTTTGCATTGGCAACAGTCTTGCCGGTCGAAATTGCGTTCTGAGTGTCTGCAAGGTTGGAGTTGATTGATTTCAGGGTTTGCAGCGCCACCATGGCGCCGTTGTTCGTCAGGATGCTTGACATGAGTTTGAGTCCTTGATGTCAAAAGGCGCTTTTGCGCCGGTTACATTTGCCGGTTCCGGCATCTCTGACGTCTTTCTGACGATTGCGGGAATGGTACATTGTGATCCCGCGCCACCTGAGTGGTGCGCCCTCAAACTCATCGGAAAAACCTAACGGGTCCCTAACAGTCGAATTTCTGTCGCGCGCTTTTGAAACAAATCCTGTTAAGCGCGCTTTTCCAGGGTGTGACCCGGCGCACTATCCAGCGATTGTCTCTTGCAGTTGATGTCATAAGTGCTGAGATTTTTGCGGCCACTGGCCAGCATTCCGATCCTTGCCGCGACGGCTCTGAGGCCCGCCAGACTTTGATCGAACAAGCGGTGATTCCGTTCAATCTGTTCTTTGATGGGCTGCAGATCGGATGGTTTGTTTGGATCGCTGTGAAGGTTTTGAAGCAAGGTTTCCTTTTCCTCGGATATCGCAGAAATCCTTGCAAAGTCGCCGCTAAGCAGCGCGTCGTGTTCTGCTTCAAGCAGCGCGCCAAGCGCGGTTGAACGGTCTTTATTGATCATCTGATCTCTCCTTCAATGCGTTGAACAGTGTTTCTGCCAGCCCAATGCCGCCTGCATCAGAAATTTGTCGGGCTTGCTCGAGAAGCAGAAAGGACTGGAACTGCGACTCGCCCGTGCCGCCACCGAACGTGGTTGGTATCTGGCCCATGCCCGTCGATTTGAGCATTTCCGCGAGAAAGTTGGCCTCAAGTTCGCGGGCGGCCTGCCTGAGCGAAGCATCCGGATCCTGTGTGGCCAGGGGGAGTTGCGATGATATCTGCACGAGATTTCTCCAATTCGACTCAGTTGATCTATTGGTCCCCTGTTTCGGTAAAGAAGCGGTAACGATGTTGCCTGTATGGTCCGGCTTCCAGTGATTTCCGGAGACTGAGACATGCAAATTCCGACTGTTGGACAGTCAGGCCTCACCACGGCCCTCTCAGGGAAACCGATGATCGATGAATCGGGTGCAGCGGATGAGTTTTCCGAAGTTTTGGCTTTGTTGTCCGACCAATCCGAAACGATGGAACAGGCAAAAGACGAACCAGAAGAAGACGCTGGCAGGCGGATAATTGAAAAACCTGATGACCATAGTGGCGAGGCGGCCAAACCAGATGATTTGGACGCCGACAGCGAAAAGCTATCTTTGGAATGGAGAAGCGAAATCACCCACTCAACTGGGCAGGTGGTCAAACAAACTGAAAAAGCGCCCGGCTTTGACTTTATCAGCCCTGATAAATCTGGGGGGCTGGATAAGGTTGAACTCACTCACGAAACGCCTCTGAGCAGGAAAGTACCATCGCTGGAAACGGGTTTGGAAGCATTGAAAAATGCGAATCTACAGCAGGTCCAACATCGCGAAAAAACGCAGCTTTTCCACGAAGCACCTTACCGTGAAATAGAGACTAAATCGCCTAAAATCGCAGAGATTGACTTGAGGCCTCAGGTTATCACTGCGCAGGTTCCTATGCAGCTTTCACCTGCCGAAGGCATTGAGCTTGAGCCAGCACACGCGCGATCCGGGGTTACTGAAAAGGCGGTGCTCTTGAAGGGGCCTGCAAACGCGGCAACACTTGTCCAAGCACCCGAAAAAGATCTCACGCACCTTCACCTTCCGCTGGAAGAAAAGCCAGTTTTGGAGGCCAAGAGACTGCCGGAAAACACTGGTGATCGCCAAGCGATTTATGCACGGGACGAACCAGCGTTACTTGGCCAAAAACCCAGAAACAGGCAGGCCGAATTCCCGTCCGAGCGCATTGAGACAGACCAGCCGGTTTCCCAATCCGTTGACCAGCGCGCCGCTGAGAAACGTCTGGTCGTCGGGTCGATCTCATCCGGTGGCTTGCCTTTGATTGGTCCATTCTCTGAACCAGGCCGTGTAGGGTTTGTTCAAGACGCCAAGGCTTTGGTCGCGGGTGATGTTCGACATCAGAAGAAGGCCCAACAAAACGATGAAGACCGGATGCCTGTGCCCAATGGGGTTGCGCGTGGCCAGTCTTCTGAAAACCAGCCACGAAAGACAATTGTTGGAAGTGCAGGAAAGAGGGTTAAGCCAGAAAGGTTGGAGCAGGTTCGATCCGTTCCTGACATGGGCATCCGAACACCCAAACCTGAAACGATGGCGTTTGCTCCAGAAGCAGGCCAAGTCAAAGTCGAGACATTTGTTGGTCTACGAAATCGGTTGGAAACCCCCAAGCCCGTTTCAGGCCTCGGCACTGCGCCAGACAATCAATTCGCGTTGCGCTCTGATCTGATTTTGTCGCGAAGCGGCAGCGCGGTTGCGCCTGTAGATGAGCCGCATGACCCTGCCGAAGTCTCGGGCGGAACTACCGCTGATACCGTCAAACCTCGGCTAACGGCTGTGTCTTTGCCATCGGTCCGAACTGAACCGGTTCAAACATTCTTTCCCGAACCAAGCCTTTTGGCCAGCGATCCCGATCCAATGAGTCCCGCTGCTCCAACGGAAATCCGGACTGCTGGAGGCACTGTTGTTCAACAGGCGCCAAACGCACCTGTCAGCGCTGATCCGGTCTCGGTCATACGCCAAATCGCAAATGCATCGGTTGGAGCGAAAGACAACGGGATTGAGATACGTCTAAGCCCGGAGGAACTAGGCAGTATCAGGATGCAGTTGACGACGACCGATCTTGGGACGGCTGTCACCATTCATGCGGATCGCCCGGAAACACTCGAACTGTTGCGGCGGCACATTGATATCTTGGCGCGCAATCTCGCCGATGCCGGATACGAAGCCGCAGAATTTTCGTTTGGCGATCAAAGACAGCACGGCGCGGAAAAGGCTTCATTTCTGAATCAAGACCCTGATGACAGCGTTCCCGAGCAAGAAATCCCAAAATTGACCCCCAAGCCCGAAACGGCGGGAATCGACATCAGATTGTAGGAGAACTCCATGGTAGAAACGCTGGTCTCAACGCCCTCGATTGCGGGGGGCTCAACTCAGTTTTCAGGGTCAACCGAGGCGTCGGGGTCCGATGCGCTTAGCTCGGATTTTGAAACTTTTCTAAAGATGCTGACGGTCCAGGTGCAAAATCAGGACCCTTTGAATCCGGTAGATTCGACAGACTACGCGACGCAGCTCGCGACGTTTTCATCGGTAGAGCAGCAAGTGCTGACCAACGATCTACTTAGATCCATGGCCGAAACGCTTGGGGGAAGTTCATTGCAGAATATGTCCGGGTTGATCGGCATGGAGGCACTGGCACGCGCTCCGGTTTATTTTGATCAGTCAGGACCGATTTCCATCCGGCCCGAGCTCGCCGAAGGCGCCAACAGGGCTGAACTGGTTGTGCGTGACGAAAGCGGCGCAGTGATTCAGCGTTTCGACATTCCGCAAGGCCAGGAGTCGGTCATTTGGGCGGGCGGCGATGACAACGGTGATCTGCTTCCGGCGGGGGTTTACCGGTTCGAGATTGATAGTTTTAACGACGAAACCTTGGTCGGCAGTCAGCTCGCGCAAGTGTATTCTCGAATCAACGAAGTCAGGAGCGATGAAGGCGTTACATTGGTTCGATTGTCAGACGGAAGCGAATTGCCGCAGAGTCTGATCACCGGCCTAAGACACGCAAACTAGGCAATTCTTCAGAAAACCGCGATGTTGCGCGAAGTCCTGCCTAGAATTTTTGCACCAAGCCAACGGAGGCAGCATCCCAAAATATTCGGTCATAAGGTACTGTAAAACAGTAAAAAAATGAATCACTCGCTCAATCAAAACGGTGCGTCAAAAGCCAAAAGCAAAAAAATGTTGCGAATTTGCCGCTTCGCTCCGTCTGAATTGCTCGATCCGACGAACACGACAAAATTCATGTTTGAAAGGGGTTTGACGACAGTATAAGTTCAAACACGCGCAGGGTACTTTACCCTAAACTGTACAGTCTGGAGACTATTATGAAAAAGCTTATCATTGCTGCAGCAGCAGCCGTGGCAGCTGCACCTCTCGCAGCTCAGCAAGCCAATGACCCATTCATCACCACTGACGCGGGCGGTCTGCCTGCTCTGGCGATCATTGGTGGCATCGCAGTGATCATCGCGATCGCAGCGTCGTCCGGCACCGACTAAATTTCGGTTCGCTGAATAAAGATCTTGAGACGGCGGCTTTTGAGCCGCCGTTTCTTTTTTGTTTATTGTGTATGGATCTGACGCTTTCGGGGCTCTGGATCAGCCGAAAACGACGACAGCAGCAGAAATCAATCCGCCCAGAACAACCCCCGCGACAAGCCACATCAAGCGTTCGCGACGCGGTTTTCGTGCTGGCGCTTCGTTGGCATCACCCTGACGGATCAACGCGGCCTCAACCAGAGTAGGCAACCGAGGCCCGAAACGCGCTAAGACCCGCACGGTTTTCGCCAGGTCATTGAGCGCCGCTTTGGGCCCGATCGACTGTTTGATGTATTGCTCGACGACGGGCTGGGCAACTTTCCAGATATTCATATTGGGATCAAGCGAACGGGCAACGCCTTCGACCACGACCATTGTGCGTTGCAGCAAAATCAGTTCGGTCCGTGTTTCCATTCCGAAGCGTTCGGTCACTTCGAACAGATAGGCAAGCAACTTGCCCATCGAGATACGTGTTGCATCCATCCCAAAGATCGGCTCGCCGACAGCGCGCAAAGCACGGGCGAATTCATCCACATCCCGATCCGCGGGCACATAGCCTGCTTCGAAATGAACTTCGGCAACGCGTTTGTAGTCACGACGAATAAAACCATAGAGAATTTCGGCATAGACGCGGCGCGTGTACTCGTCGATGTGACCCATGATTCCAAAATCATAGGCAATAATGTCGCCGTTTGCTGCGACCTTCAGGTTTCCCTGGTGCATGTCAGCGTGAAAAAAACCGTCCCGCAACGCATGGTTCAGAAACAGCTGAAGTACTCGCTCGGACAGCTGTTCACGGTCATGGCCTGCGGCGTCCAGCGCGTCATTGTCGCCAAGCGGAACACCTTCGGCCCAGCCCAATGTCATGACACCTCGGCCCGAGTAGGGCCATTTGACCTGAGGCAGCTGGAATCCGGCATCCTCTGTTGTATTGGCGTGGAACTCACTGGCGGACGCTGCCTCGAGCCGAAGATCCAGTTCTCCGAGCACAACACCCTCGAAATGCGAAATCACTTCCGTTGGCCGCAGGCGTCGCGATGATGGCGATAGAAATTCAATGGAACTGGCTGCCAGATAGAATGCGTCGATGTCTTTTCGAAAGGCTTTTTCGATCTCTGGCCGCAGAACCTTGACGGCAACTGTTTCGCCTGTGTCGGCCAGAACAGCCTTGTGGACCTGTGCGATCGAGGCCGCGGCCACCGGTTCTGAAAAGTCGGAAAACAATGTATCGACCGGTGTTTCCAATTCCTCTTCGATCGCTTTTTTGGCAACCGATATGGAAAAGGGCGGCAGTTTGTCCTGCAGCACACGGAGCTCTTGCGCCATTTCATCCCCGACAACATCGGGTCGGGTGCTGAGGATTTGACCAAATTTGATATAGGCCGGTCCCAGAGCCTGAAGCGCGCGTACCGCCGGTGGCAGTGATGGATCGCCTTCGAGTCCGAGCCATTTGAATGGCCAGCCGAGAACCCGGGCGGCAACGCGCAGAGGTGCGGGCGCCTCGAAGGCATCCAGCAAAACGCGCATCGCCCCGGTGCGTTCCAACGTTGCACCCGTGCGAACCAGACGCCAAATGTTGTGCGGACCACGCATCTAGATTTTCCAGCCGGAGTGAAGACAGGCGACGCCCATCGTCATATTCCGGTATTTTGCGTTCTCAAATCCGGCCTGCCGCACCATCCCAAGAAATGTCTCTTGGTCCGGGAATTTTCGAATGGATTCGACAAGGTATTGGTAACTATCACGGTCACCTGCAATCATCTGGCCCATCGGCGGGATGATGTTGAAGGAATACAGATCGTACACCTTTTGCATCATGTCGTTTGGAATTTGGCTGAACTCCAAAACCATCAGACGCCCGCCAGGGCGGAGCACGCGATAGGCCTCGTTAAGGGCTTCTTGGGGGCGTGTGACGTTTCGGATACCGAATGAGATGGTGTAGACGTCAAAACTGTTGTCAGCGAAGGGCAGCTTCATCGCGTCGCCGACAACCCAGTCCAGACTGTCGGCCATTGCATCCGCTTCGGCGCGTTTGCGGCCCTCGACCAGCATAGGTTCCGTAAGGTCCAGCACCGTGGCATGCCCCCGGCCCGCGCGTTTCAGGAACCGAAACGAAATGTCACCTGTGCCGCCTGCCACATCCAGCAAGCGCTGACCGGGGCGCGGCGCAAGCCAATCCATCATCGCGTCTTTCCAGATGCGATGAATGCCAAACGACATGGCGTCATTCATGACGTCATATTTTGAGGCAACAGAGTTGAAAACACCCTGAACTTTCCCGGCTTTTTCGCTCTCCGGAACGTCGGTGAACCCAAAATGTGTCGTCTTTTCATTCGCGTCGGTCATCTGAGCGATCCGATCCAGCCTTAGTGAAGTCCAATTCGTCCTTAAAGAGATGTGGTGCAAAGAACAAACTGTCAAATGCGCGCAAAGGACCCACCATGGAAACCCTTTTCATAGTGCTCGATGTCTTTCGAACGCTTCTGAGCGGCGACGTGCTTATTTCGCTGCTTGCCATTGGCGTCGCGTTTCTTGTCGTAACCCGCAAGGGTTTTGGCCTTCAGGAAAGCTGGGACATTCGCAAGCGGGAACCGGCTGGAAACCGCATTCTCAAGGCTGGCGCCGATGTGGTCTCGCCCGTAGGCAACCCGCAAAAATATGTGGAGGCGATCTATTCTCTGGGCGAAAGCCATGCTGCCAGAGATGGGGATGCACTCGTGTTCCGGGCCAACCCGGGCTGGAAATACGGGTTTCTGGTCGGCTTTGCGGTCATATTTTACATGTTGGTCTATGAAGGTCTGCACACTCCGGCGGCTTGGGTCGCCTTCTTTGGGATCAATGGTGGTTTGATTTGGCTGGGTATGTACATTTGGACATTCCGTGTCGAAATCGAAGACAGCACCCTGCGCTACCTCGATCTTTCATTTGTCAACAAATCGCAAGATCTGGCCTTTCTCTTGGGTGCCGAAGATTTCGGTGACAGCTACAAACTGCACTTCCAAGATGGCGCCAGCGTTTTCATTCCAAGATATGTTGAAGGCCATGACACGCTGAGGCGCATAGTTCTGGAAACGCTCAGCATCAATGGCCGCTGAATAGAACCTATCGTGCCCAACTGAAGCCGAATTTCTGGCCGAGTTACAAAGGCACTAATGTAAAGGTTGGATTGATGTCGAATTCTCTTATGTTTTTGCAGCTGATCGCGATGGCCCTTGTGATCTATATACCCTTCATGCGCTTTCGGCTGTTCCGCAAACTGGTGGGTTTCGCGGATCTAAACCCCAACAACGACAGAGGGAATGGCAGCGGTTTTGAACAGCGTTTGGTTCACATTATCGCCAAAGCAGGAAAAGACCGTGCCGTTGAGCAAGATGGCGTGCTGACGTTTCGATGCACGCTAGGCATGAAAACTGTGACAATCGCCCTGATCGGCTTGCTGGTTTACCAGATGATAATCCTTGGGTTTTCAAGCATGATGGACATGTTCTACTTCGTGATCTTCCTTGGGGCGTGCTTGTATTTTGTCAGCTATGTTCTGATCTTTCGGCTGCAGATATATGACAGCGAAATCGTCTGGATCGACTGGTTCCTGCGCGAACGCAGTCATGACCTGTCGCAGCTATTCAATGTGGAGCAAGACAGCTCAGGTGGCTACCGGCTCGAATTTCAGGACGGCAAGACCGCGTATATTTTCAGATATGTGGAAGGGCACGGCATCCTGAAGGATTTCTTGTTGGCTGCCTTGCGGATCAACCGCAGTACAGAGATTGCCACTGGAGAATGGGCACTCTAGACCTACCTGCCAGCAACGCGTTTGCCTGACAGGAATTCAGATGCCCGAACTGCCCGAGGTTGAAACCGTCCGTCGCGGACTGGCCCCAGTCATGGAAGGGGCCGTTATTGCACAGGCCCAAATCAACCGTCCCGACTTGCGCTGGCCATTTCCCGAACGGATGTCCGAACGGTTGACAGGCGCGCGTGTTTTGCAACTGCGCCGGCGATCCAAATACATCCTCGCGGATCTCGATCGGGGCGAAACCTTGCTCGTGCATTTGGGGATGTCCGGACGGATGCTGGTGTCTGGTGATCCTTTGGGCCGGTTTGTTCATGATCACCCCGCGCCTGAAAAGCATGATCATGTGGTTCTGAACATGGACAACGGTGCCCGCATCACCTTTAACGATCCGCGCCGTTTCGGAGCGATGGACTTGTTGGATACCGCCACCGCCGAAGCCCACAAGCTATTGGCCAGTATCGGGCCTGAACCGCTCGGGAACTCTTTCACCGAATCCCATTTGGTTGAGGCGCTGGATTCGCGGAACATGCCCATTAAATCAGCGCTTCTTGATCAGAAAATCGTCGCCGGATTGGGCAATATCTATGTTTGTGAAGCTTTGTTCCGCAGCGGCATTCACCCGGCCAGAAAGGCGGGGCGGATCTCAAAAAGCCGGGTAGAGACCCTGGTGCCGATCATTCGCGAGGTTCTGGAAACAGCGATTGAAGCGGGTGGCTCCAGCCTGCGGGATTTCCGCCAAGCCGATGGTGAACTTGGATATTTTCAGCACAGCTTTGACGTCTACGGACGCGAAGGTGAACCCTGCAAAGCAGCCGAATGCGGTCAGACCATTCATCGGATCGTACAATCCGGCCGGTCGACTTTCTATTGTCCGTCCTGCCAAAGATAGCTTGAAACGCGCAAATTAGATGATAAGGCTTGGCGACTGACGTTAACGGACCGGAGCCCGCAGTCATGGCCTATGAGACGATCATCGTCGAAGTAGAAGACCACGTCGCAACCATCAAACTCAATCGCCCTGACGCGCTCAATGCGCTCAATTCACACCTGCTGGGTGAGTTGTCAGTCGCGCTTGCGGATTGTGACAAGAATGAAAAGGTGCGTTGCATCATCATCACCGGATCGGCCAAGGCTTTCGCCGCCGGTGCGGATATCAAGGAAATGTCCGACAAAAGCTATGTCGACATGTTTATGTCCGACTTCTTTGGTGGAGAAGGCAACGCAATCATCAGCACACGCAAGCCTATCATAGCCGCAGTGGCGGGCTATGCGCTCGGCGGTGGATGCGAATTGGCCATGATGTGTGATTTCATCATTGCTGCTGACACGGCAAAGTTCGGACAACCGGAGATCAATCTTGGCGTTATGCCGGGCTTGGGTGGCACGCAGCGGCTGACCCGTTATGTTGGCAAGTCCAAGGCCATGGAAATGAACCTGACCGGTCGTTTCATGGACGCGGAAGAAGCAGAGCGTGCTGGATTGGTCAGTCGCGTTGTTCCAGCCAAGTCGCTGATGGACGAAGTTCAGAGCACGGCGCAGAAGATTGCCGAGAAGAGCCTGATGTCTTCCATTGCCGTCAAAGAAGCAGTGAACCGCGCCTATGAGACGCCACTGTCAGAGGGGCTTCTTTACGAGCGCCGCTTGTTCCACGCGATGTTCAATACTGAAGATCAGAAAGAAGGCATGGCGGCTTTCATGGAAAAGCGCACAGCGCAGTTCCGCGATCGGTAGACACCTGAATTCAATACATCAGGGCAGTCCCTTTGATGGGGCTTCCCAAATCGGCGCGCTTGGTCTATAGCGCGGCCTCAGAACATGCGCGTGATGCCCGCTAAGGCAAGAATCGGTCCGATCAGGAGTTTCGGGTCTTTGCGGCGTTACGCATAGAAACACACGAGACTCGAAGGAACGATCATCATGGCAAATTCGCCCCAGGCAAAGAAACGCGCACGTCAGAACGAAAAACGTTTTGCGATCAATAAAGCACGCCGCTCGCGTATTCGTACACATCTGCGCAAAGTCGAAGAAGCTATCGCCTCCGGCGACAAGGAAGCAGCAATGGCCGCTCTTCGTGAAGCTCAGCCAGAGCTGATGCGCGGCGTCACCAAGGGCGTTTTCCACAAAAATACGGCTGCCCGCAAAATGTCGCGTCTGTCCGCGCGGGTAAAAGCCATCGGCTAAGCCTGTTTCATTTGGTGGAACAGCAAAAAGGCACCACTACATGTGGTGCCTTTTTTTGTTGGTTCTGCAACATCTCTGACGCCAGAGATTCTTTCGCAAAGACTCTTCTGTCAAGCGGTAGTTTCGGTTGCCGGGGCGCCCAGTGGGTTGGTATTTTCATCCTGCGAGTCACCTCGTGGGGGGACAGTCACTCAGGTTCGCTTCAATGATTCCGGGCAACAACCGGGCGTTGCGAAACTGACGGCACTGGATCTGCACCTGTAGATCTACGGTCAACATTCAACGGTTGCCGTATCCAATACATACAAAACGATTTGTCGTTTCATGGAAACGTCGTTTGGGGAAACGGCGCGTTGCGGAAACGTCAGGCACAGGCTTTGATTCGATGCGTTTCAAGGCACAAGTTGTTTTGTCCCTAACGTGGTGGCCGGCATCGGGGATGGGCCGGTGAAAACACGGCGAAACTTGGAATGGGACAAATGACAAAAGACCAATGGGGCGCGCTGCAGCAGAAGCTGATCGAGACAGTAGGGCAAAACAATTACAAAACGTGGATCGAACCACTGCAGTTTGTTGGCGTTAACCAAGACGGTGTCTTGGTACTGGGCGCTCCGACGAACTTTTTTGGCACTTACGTGTCTCAGAATTTTGGTGACTTGCTGCTGGCGCAGGTATCTCTCATTGATCGTTCCGTGCGGCGCCTGTCCTTTGAAGTCGCGAACGATGCCGCAGCCCCCTCCCGTTCAGCCGCTGAAACGCCCAAACCGGCCGAAGCAAAACCTGCCCAGCCCGCAGGCGACCTGCCTGGCGCGCCGTTGGACGCACGTTTTACATTCGACACCTTTGTCGTCGGCAAGCCTAACGAACTGGCTCATGCCGCAGCCAAGCGCGTTGCCGAGGGTGGCGCTGTCACGTTTAATCCCCTGTTCCTCTACGGTGGCGTAGGGCTGGGTAAAACGCACCTTATGCATGCAATCGCGTGGGAATTGCGGAACCGCAATCCACAGCTGACGGTTCTCTACCTCTCTGCGGAACAGTTCATGTACCGCTTTGTTCAGGCACTGCGTGAACGCAAAATGCTGGACTTCAAAGAGATGTTCCGCTCGGTCGATATTCTGATGGTCGATGACGTGCAGTTCATCGCTGGCAAGGACAGCACGCAGGAAGAGTTCTTTCACACTTTCAATGCGCTCGTGGATCAGAACAAGCAGATCATTATCTCGGCAGACCGTGCGCCTGACGAAATCAAGGATCTCGAAAACCGTATTCGGTCTCGCTTGCAATCCGGGTTGGTGGTTGATCTTCATCCGACTGACTACGAACTTCGTCTTGGCATTCTTCAGTCCAAGGTCGAAACCTATCGGGGCCACTATCCCGGTCTGGAAATCGACGAAGGGGTTCTGGAATACCTTGCGCACCGCATCAGCACCAATGTGCGCGTGCTTGAAGGGGCGCTGACACGCCTGTTCGCCTTTGCTTCGCTCGTTGGCAAGCCAATCAACATGGACCTTGTTCATGACAGTCTGGCCGATGTTCTGCGCGCGTCCGAACGCAAAATCTCGATTGACGAAATCCAGCGCAAAGTCGCGGAACACTACAACATTCGCTTGTCCGACATGATTGGCCCAAAGCGGGTTCGCAACTTTGCCCGCCCCCGCCAGGTCGCGATGTACCTTTGCAAGCAGTTGACCAGCCGTTCGTTGCCTGAAATCGGACGCCGCTTTGGTGGCCGGGATCACACGACGGTCATGCACGGTGTGCGCCGGATCGAAGAGTTGCGGCAGCAAGACAATCAGATCGACGAAGATGTCGAAATGCTGCGACGCGCACTGGAAGCCTGAGTCGGTTTTGGCACAGTCACGTGCGTGCAGCGTCACAGCCGTGCATTAGCCTTGACCGGGCAGGGAAACAGACCAAAAAATCGCCAAAACAGACTTGGAGTGGGCGCAGCATACGGCTAGTGTGCCACTCCGGCCGTTGGCCATGCGAGAGGGTAGGGCGATGAAAATCAGCATTGAACGGGCAACGCTTTTGCGTGCCGTGGCACAAGCGCAATCGGTGGTCGAGCGTCGGAACACCATTCCGATCCTCGCAAATGTCTTGATCGAAGCCGAAGGCGACAGCGTGACCTTCCGTGCGACCGATCTGGATATCGAAGTGCTGGACAAGGCGCCCGCGCAAGTGGAACGAGCGGGTGGGACAACAGTGTCTGCGGTCACCTTGCATGAAATCGTGCGCAAATTGCCCGACGGCGCATTGGTTCAACTGTCCGAAGACAGTGCCGCGGGCCGGCTGACGGTGGCGGCAGGGCGCTCCAACTTCAATCTTGCGACGCTACCCAAAGAAGATTTCCCGGTCATGGCCTCGTCTGAGTACACGACCAACTTCAGTGCCAAGGCATCTGTTCTGCGGCGCCTGTTCGACAAGTCGAAATTCGCAATCTCAACCGAAGAAACCCGCTACTACCTGAACGGTGTCTACATGCATGTTGCTGATGCCGATGGCGGCAAGATGCTGCGCTGCGTGGCAACCGACGGTCACCGCCTTGCGCGGATCGATTCTGATCTGCCCAGTGGCGCTGAGGATATGCCCGGTGTGATCGTTCCACGGAAGACCGTGGGCGAGCTTCGTAAGCTTTTGGACGATGATGATATGGATATCGCCGTATCCGTTTCGGAAACCAAAGTCCGCTTTGCGACCCCTGACATCACGCTGACATCCAAGGTGATCGACGGGACATTCCCCGATTACACACGCGTCATTCCACAAGGAAACACCCGCAAACTGGAAGTGGATGCGTCCGAATTTGCCAAAGCGGTCGACCGGGTTGCCACCGTTTCCTCTGAACGGTCCCGCGCTGTCAAATTGCAGCTGGACGAAGACCGGTTGATCCTGTCGGTGAACGCGCCAGACAGCGGTGCCGCCGAAGAAGAACTGGCCGTAGCTTACGGCGATGAACGTCTGGAGATTGGCTTCAACGCCAAGTACCTTCTGGAAATCGCCAGCCAGGTTGATCGCGAAAACGCGGTCTTCATGTTCAATTCGTCCGGTGATCCGACATTGATGCGCGAAGGAAATGACACCAGCGCAGTTTATGTCGTGATGCCGATGCGCGTTTGATCTGCTGCCGAAAACAGACAGGTCGATTGTTCGCGTATGTGACTAGAGAATACGCAGGAGGGTGAGGTGTATTTGACAGGCCTCACCCTTTCGCATTTCCGCTCCCACCTGCTCGTGCGGATGGAAATGGATGCGCGCCCGGTGGCCATTTACGGGCCCAATGGCGCGGGAAAGACAAACCTGATCGAAGCCGTGTCGCTGTTTTCACCGGGGCGTGGTCTGCGCCGAAGTTCCGCTCAGGACATGACACGCAGGCCCGAAGCGCTGGGCTGGAAAATCAGCGGCACCCTGGAAACGCACGATGGTCCGCATGAGATAACGTTTCAGTCAGACGCTGGCGCGGCGCGGCAGGTTCAGGTCGATGGCAAGAGCGCCTCTCAGGTCGCACTTGGACGGTTGGCTCGTGTTGTGTGGCTGGTGCCTGCCATGGACCGGCTGTGGATCGAGGGCGCTGAGGGACGTCGCCGTTTTCTGGATCGTGTGACGCTGTCATTCTTCCCCGAACATGCGCAGGCTGCCTTGGACTATGACAAGGCCATGCGCGAGCGGAACCGCTTGCTCAAGGAGCAAGTACGCGACGCGCATTGGTATGGCGCTCTTGAGACCCAAATGGCCCGCGCCGGGGCGATCCTGACCAGCAATCGTGACGCCGCTCTGAAGCGCATAGCGGCCGCGCAGAAGGGGGCCGAGACACAGTTTCCTGCGGCCGATCTGGTCATCACCCACCCTGAGGTCGATCTACCGGCCACAGAAGAAGATTTGCGGGTCTCTCTATCCGAAGGCCGCGCACGTGACATGGTCGCTGGGCGGACATTGGCGGGACCGCACCGGATTGACCTTTATGGAACATTTGCGGCTAAGGGCGTGCCTGCCTCTGATTGTTCGACAGGTGAGCAAAAAGCGCTTCTGATTTCCTTGATCCTCGCGAATGCGCGTGCGCTGGCCCAAGATACAGGCGCGCCGCCTTTGGTGCTTTTGGACGAAGTGGCCGCACATCTCGATGCCGGACGCCGGGCTGCCCTTTACGACGAGATCTGCGCGCTGGGCGCACAGGCGTGGATGACAGGTACGGGCCCCGAGTTGTTTGATGATTTGGGATCACGCGCGCAATACATCGAAGTGACGGAACAAGAAGGTCAGTCTCAGGTGCAGAAAAATGCTTGAGATGATTCACGAGCAGGATCTGAGCCGATCGGATGAAGACCAGATTGTGCGGCTCTTGGAAGATTGCTTTCCTTCGGAATATGACGGGCGGAGTTTCTTTCAACAGCGTCCCCATTGTCGTTTGATTTGGCGAGACACCCGGATTGTTGCGCATGTTGGGGTGTTCTACCGGGCTGTTCGCTTAGACGGCACATTGTCCAATGTCCTTGGGATCGGAGATGTCGCAACGGGCCCAAAATATCGTCGACAAGGTATTGCGACCAAATTGATCGACCAGGCTTTGGCGGTAGCGCCACGCGCCGATTTTGCGATGCTGTTTGGTCGTCGCAAGCTTTATGATCGGGCGGGTTTTGTGTCGGTTTCGACTCCAATCCGCCACACTGTGATGATGGGTTCCAAAACGGGTGAATCCGTGACGGAATCCAACGAGTTTCTGATGATCAAGCAGCTGAGACAGCGCTCTTGGCCCAGCAAAGGTACGGTCGATTTGTTAGGCCAGATGATGTAGCCCGGTCGGCCTGTGCAACGCTTGTCAGAAAACCCCTAAATATTGTGTCTGAGACGTGACATATCCGGGTCAAACCGCTATAAATCGTGGCAAAATAAACAAGGATCACGGCATGTCCGATACCGCAGGCACCCCCGAAGAATACGGCGCGGATTCTATCAAGGTTCTCAAAGGCTTGGAGGCCGTTCGAAAGCGTCCCGGTATGTATATCGGTGACACTGACGACGGTTCTGGTCTGCACCACATGGTTTACGAAGTCGTGGACAACGGCATCGACGAGGCGCTGGCCAAGCACGCGGACTATGTTCATGTGAAAATCCACGCCGATTCCAGCGTTTCAGTGCGCGACAACGGTCGTGGTATTCCGGTCGACTTGCATCAAGAAGAGGGCGTCAGCGCAGCCGAGGTCATTATGACCCAACTGCACGCAGGCGGTAAGTTTGACAGCAATTCATACAAGGTCTCCGGCGGCCTCCATGGCGTGGGCGTATCGGTCGTAAACGCTCTTTCCGTCTGGCTTGAGCTGCGGATCTGGCGCAACGGCAAAGAACACTATGCGAAGTTCGAGCACGGTGAGACGACAGAGCATCTGCGCGAAGTTGGCGATGCCGGTGGTGAAACCGGAACAGAGGTTCGTTTCCTGGCATCGACTGACACGTTTTCCAATCTCGAATACAGTTTCGAAACCCTGGAAAAACGCCTGCGCGAACTGGCCTTCCTGAATTCTGGCGTCCGCATCATCCTCGAAGATGAACGCCCGGCTGAGCCCCTGAAAACCGAACTGTTCTTTGAGGGCGGCGTTAAGGAATTCGTGAAATATCTCGACCGCTCCAAGCAGTCTGTCATGCCTGATCCGATTTTCATGGAAGGCGAAAAGGACGACATCGGCGTCGAAGTTGCCATGTGGTGGAACGACAGCTACCACGAGAATGTCCTGCCCTTTACCAACAACATCCCACAGCGCGATGGCGGCACTCACATGGCTGGCTTCCGGGCTGCGTTGACCCGGAGCGTTCAGAAATACGCTGCTGAAAAGGGGATCGGCAAAAAGGAAAAAGTCAGCTTCACCGGCGACGATGCACGCGAAGGTTTGACCTGTGTTTTGTCGGTCAAGGTGCCTGACCCTAAGTTCTCCAGCCAGACCAAAGACAAACTGGTGTCTTCCGAGGTTCGGCCCGCGGTGGAAAGCCTTGTGAACGAAAAGCTGTCCGAGTGGTTTGAGGAAAACCCTAACGAGGCAAAGATCATCGTTGGCAAGATCATCGAGGCCGCGCTTGCAAGAGAAGCAGCACGCAAAGCCCGCGAGCTGACGCGCCGCAAGAACCCGATGGATGTGAATTTCCTTGCGGGCAAGCTGAAGGACTGTTCCGAAAAAGATCCGTCCAAAACCGAACTGTTCATCGTCGAGGGTGACTCGGCTGGCGGTTCTGCGCAGACCGGGCGCAACCGGGCGACACAGGCGATCCTGCCGCTCAAGGGTAAGATCCTGAATGTCGAACGCGCGCGGTTTGATAGGATGCTGGCCAGTCAGGAAATCGGCAACCTCGTCATGGCGCTGGGCACCGGTATTGGCCGTGACGAATTTGACGTCAGCAAGCTGCGGTATCACAAGATTATCCTGATGACTGATGCGGACGTCGACGGAGCGCATATTCGAACACTGCTGCTGACGTTCTTCTATCGCCAGATGCCTGAGCTTATCGAAGGTGGCTATCTCTACATTGCGCAACCACCGCTCTACAAAGTGGCGCGCGGCAAATCCGAAGTGTACCTGAAAGACCAGGGCGCCTTGGATGACTACCTGATTCAGCAGGGCGTGGACGGTGCGCAGCTCAAGCAGGGCAATGGCGAAGTCATCATGGGTCAGGATCTTGTCCGGGTGGTCGAGGAAGCGCGTCAGCTGAAACGCGTTCTGGATGCTTTCCCGACGCACTACCCACGACATATCCTCGAACAGGCGGCCATTGCCGGTGGTTTCGTTCCGGGTGCTGTTGATGCTGATCTTCAGGGCGTGGCAGACAAAGTTGCTGCGCGGCTGGATCTGGTCGCCCTGGAATATGAACGCGGCTGGACTGGCCGGATCACGCAGGACAAAGGCATTCGTCTGGCCCGTATCCTGCGCGGTGTCGAAGAAGTCCGCACGCTGGATGGGCCTATGCTTCGCTCGGGTGAGGCACGCAAAACGGGCAGCTTCACGCAGAGCCTGCAGTCGGTATACGGCTTGCCCGCAACGCTGGAGCGCAAGGACCGTCGGCAGATGATCCATGGTCCGCTGGAACTGCTCAGTGCGATTCTGGAAGAAGGTGAAAAAGGCCTCAGCCTTCAGCGCTACAAGGGACTGGGCGAAATGAACCCCGGTCAGCTCTGGGAAACAACCTTGGATCCGGATGCGCGCACATTGCTGCGTGTGGAAATCAACGACATGGCCGAAGCAGATGATCTATTTACCAAATTGATGGGCGATGTGGTTGAACCGCGCCGTGAGTTTATCCAACAGAATGCGCTGAGCGTGGAAAACCTGGATTTCTAGTTCCGTTCTACGCCGAACGAATGATGGCCCGCTGTCCGCGCGACGCGGGCCATTTTCGTTGCACTTGCATTCTTTGGGCGTTGGCGGTCGTATGATGCGGAACGCTGAAACACCCAAGGAACAATCCGATGACAGATGGCTACAAGGCGCACGGCAAACACCTCATTGCAGGGGAATGGGTAGCTGGCAGCGAAAGTTTTGAAAACGCGCCGGTAGAGGGTGCAGCACAACGGTTCAGCCATGGCACACCGGCCCATGTCGATGCCGCGTGTAAGGCGGCCGAAACTGCATTTCTGGCCTATGCTGCCACCTCACGCGAAGCGCGCGCAACGTTCCTCGAAAAAATTGCCGAGGAAATCGACGTCCGGGGGGCGCAGATCACGGCAATTGGAACGGCTGAAACCGGCTTGCCTGCAGCCCGGCTCGAAGGTGAGCGTGCTCGAACCTGCGGGCAACTGCGCCTGTTTGCATCGCACATCCGAGATGGCGCCTATCTGGATCAACGTCACGATGAAGCATTGCCGGACCGTGCGCCCTTACCGCGTCTCGATCTCAAGATGGTGCAGCGCCCGATTGGGCCCGTCGCCGTGTTTGGTGCGTCCAACTTCCCTTTGGCGTTTTCGACGGCAGGCGGAGACACCGCCTCAGCCTTGGCCGCTGGCTGCCCGGTGGTCGTCAAAGGCCACCCGGCCCATCCCGGAACGGGCGAAATCATCGCCAACGCAATTTCAGCGGCTGTTCAGGCCTGCAACATGCCAGCGGGTGTGTTTTCTTTTGTTCAGGGAGGCACCTTGGAGGTCGGACAAGCACTTGTGCAGCATCCGTTGATTTGCGCTGTGGGCTTTACCGGATCTCTGCGTGGTGGACGCGCGCTCTATGATCTTTGTGCAGCACGCCCGGTCCCTATCCCGTTCTTTGGCGAACTTGGCAGCATAAACCCAGTGTTCCTGATGCCCGCTGCGATGGCATCCCGCGCTCAACAGATCGCAGAGGGCTGGGTTGCCTCGTTGACAATGGGGGCGGGTCAATTCTGTACAAACCCGGGTGTCGTTATCGCGCTGGATGGCCCGGATTGTGATTTGTTCGTTCAGGCCGCCAGTAAGGCGATGGCAAATGCGGGTCCGCAGACAATGCTGACTTCTGGAATAGCTGAGGCCTATGCCAAGGGTGTCGCCCAAACCGAAGCCGAGAACGGGGTCGAGGCGTTGGTTTCGCATGCTGCCGGCGATCGTTCGGCGGCGGGAAATATCTATCAGGTGTCGGGGGATGACTTTCTGGCGAACCCCGGATTGTCACACGAGGTATTTGGGCCTCTTGGACTGATCGTGCGCGCAGACAATGCCGAGCAAATGGCGGAGATCGCATCCGCGCTGGAAGGGCAGCTGACTTGTACCTTGCAGATGGATGATGGTGACGTTTCGCAGGCACAGGGCTTGATGCCCATTTTGGAACGCAAGGCCGGAAGGGTCCTCGCCAATGGTTTTCCAACTGGCGTCGAAGTGGCTGAGGCTATGGTGCATGGCGGCCCCTATCCGGCCTCCACAAACTTCGGCCATACCTCTGTAGGGACAATGGCAATCCGGCGGTTCTTGCGTCCGGTGTGTTACCAGAACATGCCCGACAGTCTGGTGCCGGCAGATGCTCAACCGGATTGATTCTGCGCGCAAAAAACTGCGCGACCCGCTAATCACGCCAGAAGGCTGACAAGACCATGAAAATTACAGCGATCCGAAGCCATGTGTTGCAATGCGATATGCCCGAGGAATTGGGCTATTCACAGCAGTACTATGCCAAGCGCACGGCGCATCTGGTTGAGGTTCAAACCGACGATGGTGTGACGGGATGGGGCGAATGCTTTGGGCCAGGCAATGTTGCTTTGGCCAACAAGACGATCGTTGAAAAGGTCATTCAGCCTATGGTCCTTGGGATGGACCCGATGGATCGCGATGTGATTTGGCATAAGGTCTACAATCTGCTTCGCGACCATGGGCAAAAAGGGATGCCTTTGCAGTCACTGTCCGGGGTCGACATTGCGCTTTGGGACATTGCGGGCAAGGTCACGGGCCAACCTATTCACAAACTGATCGGCGGGGCGCATCGCAGCGATGTTGCGGCCTATGGTTATGGCATGATGCTGAAACGCGAAAGTGTTGATGATCATGTTGCCCGATTTGCCGATGAGGCGGCGAAAATTATCGGTATGGGATTTTCCGCTACCAAGATGAAAACCGGACTAGGCCCACGCGACGATGTTCGATTGTGTCAGGCCGTCGCCGATGCTGTTGGCGATGCACGGTTCATGGTGGATGCCAACCACTGTTACACAACATCTGACGCATTCTACGTAGGCCGCGCCCTCGACGAGATGGGGGCCTATTGGTTCGAAGAACCGGTCGCCCCAGAAGATCTGGACGGGTACCGAGAATTACGCGCGGGTCTCAAAGTGAACATTTCGGGTGGCGAAGCGGAGTTCAATCGCTGGGGATGGCGCGGTATTCTGGAAAACCGTGGCTTGGACATCGCGCAACCCGAGGTCTGCGCACTGGGCGGCATCACCGAATACTTACGTGTTCTTGCCCTCTGCCATGTGCATTTCACACCGGTGGTAAACCATGTCTGGGGCAGCGCAATTGCGGTGGCTACGAACCTTCAACTCCTTGCTGCGATGCCACCGATGCCAGGTGGGCTGCATCCGTGGGAACCGATGCTGGAATTCGACACAACGGAAAATCGATTCCGGGACCACCTGCTCGCGGACCCTTTGGATATTCAAGGACAAGTCGCCCGAAACAACGGCAGAGTTGCCATTCCAACGGGCCCTGGACTGGGCGTTGAGCCCGATATGGACTTTATCCGCGAATATGAAATCGACGGCTGAAAGCGGTCCGGCCGATTTCTGATCGGGACTAAGTTTAGGCGATATGACCGGCCCGGATGTCATAAATGATTGCTCTGTCATGCGTGGTCAGATGGTCTGACAAATCGTGATCCAATCGGATCCGTTCGTCAGGCGGCGCGAGGTCGTTCATAAAAACGCGCTCGCAGAACCGGGCATTGGGGGCCGCTGCACCGATCACACCCGCCCACATCTTCGAATAGCTGACATCATCACAGTAGGATCCGAAATCAGACAGGGAAAACGCATCAACCTGATTGATCCTGAGGTCCGCCAGGTCACCCAGCCCGCCCGTCACGATACGAAGATCAGACAATCGGGTCCGAATACGTTCAAAGTTTTTTGGCTTCAGATGTAGAGGAACCGCGAGGGGCGACACATTGGTTCCTCTCAAAACAAGCGAGGCAAAATCGCTTTCCCGGAAAAGGAATTGGCCTGCAGCACGCGAAAAACAGCCTGCCAATCGTTGCTCCACTGCCTCAGGACCGGGAAGAAACGCACCGCCCGGTTCGCCGATGACGCGGGTCCAAAACCATGGGCGTCCGAGGGTGCGGATCGAACTGCGCCACACCCAGTCGTCAAATTGCTGGTCCCAGATTGCCTTTTGTTCGGCAACGTCACGAGCGTTGAACAGCGCGGGTACAGCTTTGCCGCGCAACATCCGAACACCTTTTGCCCCAATGCGCAGCACCTTTTCCCAAAGACCCATGTACCAGATTCCACGGCCAATCTCGCGCAGGTTCTGATCCCAATGTGCCTGCATTTCTGGTCTGAGCGAACGGCGCACCTGCGCATATAGCGCCATGCGATCATCGGTTTTCACCAGCCCAAGAAAAGCCAGAAGCGCATCGTAATCCAACGATTGAAACGCCGCTATCTTCAGCTCCAGCAGCGCATTCTGCATTGGATTGAGATCCAACGCGATGACCTGATTGGCGTCAGACAGCAACATATCCAGTGGCCGTGTTCCGCTACCCGTCAGGCATACCAGTTTTTCAGTGGGTCCGGACAGTGCGCGTAACTCGCTGCGTCCGTCCTCATTGGATGATGAAAAACTCAGTGACTCAAAAAAATCCATATCAATCTGCCTCAGATGACCAGCAATTTTCAACACGCCGCAGTTTGCGTGACGGGTTCAGACAAAGGGGTTCGGTCTTGATCTGAATGACCGGGGAAAGCCCCCGATCACCAAACAAATTCGAAAGAGCGTTTCGGGCCGAAGTTCTGGCTTCTGGGCTGATGTCTGGTCGGAGCACCAGTGAAATCACCCGCTCGCTTTCGCGCCGAATACGGAAATCAGTGATGTCCCGTGATGCATTCAAAACGGCATTTCGCATCACGTCTGGTGTCACGAGCCGGCCGCCGAATAGAAAGGCGTCGTCCATACGCCCAACAACTTCATCCACGACACGCAGAGGTGATCCACAGGAACAAGATTGGTCAGACATGCGCAGCAGATCGTTCATCCTGTAGCGCGCCATGATCTGGAACTGGCGTCGAAACCCGGTGACCAGCGGTGTGACCAATCCGTCCCCAACAGGCTGTAGTTCAAAGTGGTTGGCGTCCTCTGCCAAGTGCAGATTTCCATGCGCGCAAGTTACGGCAAAGAGCCCTTCGGTCGCCATGTAGATCTGCCCCAGGCGCACTGAAAACGCTGCTTCGATAATCTTGCGATCCATAGGGTCGAGCGTTTCTGCGCCGGAATAGAGTCTTTTTGGGTGCAGTTTTGCATTTTGTTCCGCCAAGTGCCGTAGCACGCGCGGCGGCGCGACAATGGTCGTTGGATCAAACTGCTCAAGACGATCGAGCCATGTTTCCACTCCGGACCGCAGATCGAAAAAACGCAAGGCCATCCGGCCAGTCTGGTTGGCACCGTCATAGAGGTCAGAGCTTTGTGGCAAGATCACCGCGACACGTTCCGCGGCGAATAGAAAGCCCGGTACTGTTTTGGCCAGAATCGTGCCAAGCCAGCGGAATCTCTCGGCCGGCGTGACAGCATAGAGTGCGCGATTGCCAGAGGTGCCGGTACTCGCGCCAATCGATACTTTGCCGATTTGGCCCGTGTCTTCGAATGCGGCCCATCCCTGAGCAGACGAGATGCGGCCAAGATTAAAGTCCTCGAATTGCGCCATGACGTTGGATTTGTCGATGATCGGCAAAGAAGACAGACAAGTGGCGCCATTGGCGTAAAAGCCCACCTTTGGCAAATCATGGGCCAGCCATTTTTTCAGTTTGGCGGCTTGCCATGCCTCGAACGATGCGCGGGACCGTCCCTTTCGCGTCACCCATAGTGTTTCCGCAAAGGCGCGGGCTGTATGCATGAGTTTGGTCATGCCTGATCCAGCAAATCATAAGGGCTGTCCTCGGGGTCATGACACAGCAGAATGTCTCCACCGGCTTTGGCAAATCGCGCGACCTTTTCAGCCGATTTCCTCAATGCGGAAGGATCTTCGGCCACGAGACTCGCGGGAAAGCCCGGAATACGGTCTTGAGTAATGGCATTGGGCACCCACTGCGCATCTACGGCATAGAGCAAAGGCGTCTCTAACAATGGGAAACATACGCCAAAATGGGTGGTGCTGTGTCCCGGCAAAGGAATGGCGAGGATTGATCCGTCGCCCAGTAAGTCAAACCCGTCACCCAGCCCCAAGGGCGCTTCGGTCACAGGTGTGGACCGCAGATCACTTGTTCGGTCCAACAGATCATCGGGCAGCAATTCCGGGAATACGCCGTGCCGCAAGGCTTTGCGCCGGGGTCCGGATTTTGCCTGCTGAAGCGTTGCGAGATCGGTATGTATCCGGGCTTTTGTAAACCGGGGCAATGCGCACACATGGTCCGCATGTAGATGCGTGACGACAACGTGCTGAACGTCTTCTGGAGATAGGTCCAATAGGGCCAGCACCTTATCCGGAGCGCCCTCTGGCAGAAGTTCCGGACCAAGCAGCTTACCGTACAGCCGCAGGGCCAGCCCGCGGTTGGGCGTCGAATACAGTTCCGTGCCATAACCAGAGTCGATCAGGATCAAACCCTCGGTGGGATGTTCGACGATGCCGTAACGCACTTTCAAAGGGACTTTGCCCCAACCTCCGCCACGCAGAACCAAACGTTCCGGCGTATGCACATAGGCACTGTTTGCAAATTTGGGCTTCATACCGCGCCTTTCCCTACGGTCTGCGAAAGACCCTGTTCAAATGTGATCTTTGGCGTCCAACCCAGCACGTCGCGGGCCTTTGACAGGCTCAAACTTTGCTGAAACGCAAAGAGTCCCACCGCATAGGGGGTGATCCGGGGTTCTTTGCTGTTCTTCGGGATCAGGCTGACGAATTCAGCAGCACGCGCAATGGCCAGCGCTGGCCAGAACGGCAGGGCCCGCCACTTTGGTGCGATGTCATGTGCGCGGCAGGCGCTTTCCACGATGTTCCGGATCGGGAGCACCTCACCGCTGGAAACATTGTAGATCGGGTCTTGCGGATCAGTTGAACGTTCCAGAGCCAATTCGATCGCCCTGACTACATCGGACACATGGGTTAAATCGATCGCTGCGGCGCCATCGCGAAACAGTGGCAGCGGACCTCTGCGAGCAGCGGCAATCAGGCGTGGCAGCAATGTGGTTTCACCTGCGCCATAGATGCCGCGCGGCCGCAACGTAATTGGGTTCAAATCTGGACGGGCGTGCACCAAAGCCTCGGCTGCTGCCTTTGTGGCGGCATAGGCATTGAACGGGCGCGGCAGCGGATCAGACTCCAGCACATCCAGTTGATCCCTGAGCGCAAAGGTAACGCTGGGGGATGAGATATTGACGAACCTTTGACTGTTTAAGGCGCTTGCCAGCGCCAAAGCCGTTCGTGTGCCCACAACGTTGGCTGCTTCAAATCGCGAACGGCGCCCCCAGGGCGAGGAAAGTGCCGCGCAATGAACAACCGCATCTACGGGTTCGGGAAGCGTTGAAGGAAGACCACCAGCCAGATCGAATTGTAGGGTTTCGATACCCTTGGATCGAAGCTCGTTCAGTAGCTTGGGGTCACGCCCGCAGGCGACCACCCCGCAGCCACGCGAATGCAAGTGTAGGGCCAGCTTGCCGCCCAAAAACCCGGTGGCGCCTGTGATAAGAATACGGTTCATTTCAGACCTCGATTGCCATGCCGCCAAACGAGACGCCCGCCGAAGTTCCAAGCAGCAGAACCTTGCTGCCTTTGACAATCCGCCCTTCGCGCCGTGCGATATCCAGAACCGTTGGAATGGAAGCGGCGATTTGATTGCCCAATCGTTCAGCAACGTTCATGACGCTGCCTTGGCGAAAGCCCATTTTGCGCGACATATGGGATAGAGCGTGTGGGCTGGCCTGATGAGGGACCACAACATCAACATCTGATTTGCGCCATCCCGCCTTGTCCAAAAGCGTCTCTACAAATGCAGGAAAGTGTCGTCGCGTGACTTTGAACAGTGCTTTGCCGTCCATCCGGAACAACGCATTTTCGGCAAACTCTTTAGGATTGCGGTGGTAATCGATCCGCGTGCCGCCAGCGCCAATCTGGCAGGCGTCATAGGCAGCAGGGTGCGTTCGTACGAGGCTTGCCCGAATGCCGGCCTCATTGTGAAGGGGCGCGCTGACAACTGCCGCAGCTGCTCCGTCACCGAAGAGCGCGGCAACGTCTGGCTGCTTCTGCCATGGCAAAGCGCGGGACGCGATTTCCGACGAAATGACCAATGCCCGCTTGCTCTGACCAAGTGCGATACGTCCAGCCGCCAGATCAAGCGCTGTGATAAAACTCAGGCAAGTTGCGTTCACGTCAAAGGCTGCGGCCGCGCCTCCCTTTGCCCCCAATCGCTGCATGATCAATGGCGCTGTCGCAGGTAGAGATTGGTAGGGAATGGCGCTGCCGGAAAGGATCAGATCGATATCGTCGATCTCAACTCTGGCATCTTCCATGGCTCTTTGCGCAGCCAAGACAGCCAGATCAATCTGGTCTTCGTCCGTGCACAGATGTCGAAAGGCCACACCGGATTTCCGGCGCAACCACCCGGTTTTCAGGCCATGCATTTTGTCGAGAGTCTCTGAGTCCAGGCCCTTTTGTGGGAGGGCGTGCCCGGTTCCGGTGATCGAAATAGGAAGGTGGTGCATGGTAATTCCAAAATCGTGAACACTGTTCAAAATATGCCAGAAGGTCGTGATGTCAAGGAAATTGAACGACGTTCAATGTTGCCGTCACGTAATTCTTCATACTTCGCTGGAAATCCAAAGAACTTCAATCCAGACAAATTGATGCTACAGGCGCGCCGATTTAACCCCTTGTTGCAGAACGCGACCCTGTTGATAGTCGGTCTCAGGAAAAGGAACGGTATGCCTATTTTCAGTTTTCATAGGTCTTTGCGGCTGGTCTTGGTTGCGATGCTTGCTTTGGCGGTGGGCAGCATCGGTGCGTGTGCGGATCAGATCACCGTTTTTGCCGCTGCAAGCATGAAAAATGCGTTGGACGAAATCGCGAGGACGTTCGAAGACGAAACCGGACACACCACCACCCTAGTCTACGCGGGAACAGCTGTTTTGGCCCGCCAAATTGAACAGGGCGCTCCAGCCAATCTGCTGGTTTCGGCCAGTGTTGAATGGATGGACTATCTGGAGGGCCAAAACCTGATTGTTCCGGAAAGCAGGGTGGTGGTCACCGGAAACCGGATGGTTTTGATCGCTCCAAAGGATCAGGCCAAACCTGTCGAGTTCAACGAAAATCTGGATCTTGATGGACTGCTTGTCGGGGGTCTCCTGGCGATGGCTTTGGTTGATGCCGTTCCCGCTGGTATCTACGGCAAGGCGGCTATGACCCACTATGACCTGTGGGATGAGGTTTCGGATCGTGTGGCACAGGCTGACAACGTCCGGGCCGCGCTGGCATTTGTTGCCTTGGGTCAGACACCGCTGGGAATTGTGTATGCCAGCGATGCCCATGCAGAACCCCGCGTTGATGTTGTGGCGCGCATTCCATCGCACAGTCATGCCCCCATCCGGTATCCTGCGGCTCTGGTCGCTGGACAGTCCGGAAGTGGGGCCAAAGCGTTTTTGGATTTTCTGACCGGTGCCAAGGCATCCGGGGTGTTTGAACAGCACGGTTTTTCCGTGCCGGGTGGGTAGGAATGGATTGGCTGGGTCCCGAAGAATGGCAGGCAGTCCGACTGTCGTTGCGCGTTGCGTTCTGGGCAACAGCCTTGTCATTGCCGTTTGGGCTGCTGACCGCCTATGCACTCGCGCGTTGGCGGTTTCCTGGCCGCCAGCTCGTCAATGGTCTTGTGCATTTGCCGCTTATCCTACCCCCCGTCGTGACAGGTTATCTGCTGCTTCTGGCTTTTGGCGCGCGGGGACCCATTGGTGAATTGCTTGGCCCGTTGGGTATCAGTTTTGCATTTCGATGGACGGGCGCGGCGCTTGCGGCTGCTGTGATGGCGTTCCCGCTGATGGTGCGGGCCATTCGATTGTCGATCGAGGCAGTAGACCCCAAACTTGAAGAGGCAGCGGCAACCTTGGGTGCGTCACGCCTTTGGGTGTTTTTGACCGTAACTCTGCCGCTGACCTTACCCGGTATTCTGGCGGGCGCGGTCTTGGCCTTTGCCAAGGCAATGGGTGAATTCGGCGCCACAATTACATTTGTAGCCAATATCCCGGGCCAGACCCAAACCGTGCCCTCGGCAATCTATGCATTTTTGCAGGTCCCCGGGGGTGAATCATCGGCGGCACGGTTGGTCATTGTATCAATCATCATTGCAATGGCTGCGCTTCTTTTGTCCGAGTGGTTGGCCCGCCGTGTGGCGCAGCGAGTGGGGGCCAGATCATGACACTGAAGGTCTCGGTTAGTCACGCGTACGATGGATTTTCGGTTCAGGCTAATTTTGAGGCGCCGGACGGTGTCACCGTTCTGTTCGGACGGTCCGGTTCGGGCAAGACAACGGTCATCAATGCGGTAGCCGGATTGCTCCGGCCGGATTCTGGTTGCATCGAAATTGCGAACAGACGTGTTCTGGACAGCAAAGCCGGGATATTCGTCCCGCCGCACAAAAGACGGATCGGCTATATCTTTCAGGAAGGTCGTTTGTTTCCTCATCTGACGGTCAAACAAAACCTGCAGTATGGCCAAAGATTTGTGCCGTCGGGTGTCGTTTGCGAAGATCTGGATCACGTTGTTGACCTGCTCGGGCTAGCCCATCTGCTGGAGCGCCAGCCAGTCGGATTGTCAGGTGGCGAAAAGCAGCGGGTCGCCATCGGGCGGGCGCTGCTGTCTGGTCCCGAATTGTTGCTGGCGGACGAACCTTTGGCGGCGTTGGATGAAACCCGGAAATCCGAAATCCTGCCCTACTTTGAGCGGCTCCGTAGTGAATTGTCAGTTCCCATCCTGTACGTCAGCCATTCGGCCGCCGAAGTGGCGCGGTTGGCGACAACCGTAGTGGTTCTGCAGGATGGCCGAATTGCCCGTCAGGGCAGCGCTGCAGAAGTTCTGAGCGACCCGACAGTCATGCCGACCGGTGTGCGCGCTGTCGGCGCCTTGTTGGCCGCAACAGTAAAGGCACATCACGCCGACGGGTTATCAGAGCTTGATGTCGGCGGAGAGACACTATTCCTGCCGAAAGTCTCGCAGAGTGTTGGGCAGTCTTTGCGTGTACGCGTCCCGGCGCAGGATGTGACATTGGCCCTGACACGCCCCGAAGGCATCTCGGCACTCAATATTGTGCCAGGCGTTATTTCTCAGATCCGATCGGGCGATGGGCCGGGTGTTATGGTGTCTCTTGAAACCGCTGCTGGCATGGTTCTGGCGCGGGTGACGCGCCGATCTGCCGGCCAATTGGGTTTGGTTGAGGGCATGACCTGTCATGCGGTTATAAAAACCGTCGCAATCGCACCTGAAGATGTGGGTGGACCTGCCGCCGGCGCTTGAACTGCGGTGGCAAACCGCTAGCTGACACGGCTATGAAGCAGGCACTCATTATCGGAAACAGTGGCGGGATCGGACGCGCCGTGCAGGGTGAGCTGCAGGCACGTGGCTACGAGGTGACGGGTTTGTCCCGGCGCGAACACGGCCTTGATGTCACGCAAGAAAGCTCGATCATACGCCATCTGGATGGGCTGACAGGGCCTTTTGATCTGGTGTTTGTGGCGTCGGGTGCTTTGGAAATCGCAGGCGCCGCGCCGGAAAAAACGCTGCAAAGCCTGACGCCGTCTGCCTTGATTGACCAGTTCGCACTGAATGCCATGGGGCCGGCCTTGGTGCTGAAACACGTCGTGCCCTTGTTGCCCAAGTCCCGCCCTGCGGTATTTGCTGCACTTTCCGCTCGGGTCGGTAGCATTGGCGACAATCGACTGGGCGGCTGGTACAGTTACCGCACCTCTAAAACCGCGTTGAACCAGTTGATGCATGGCGCGGCGGTTGAGTTGGCACGCACCCACAAGCAGCTGTGCCTTGTCTGCCTGCATCCGGGAACCGTGGCGACATCATTCACCGAAAAATACCTTGGACGGCATCCTGCCGTCGGACCGGGCGAAGCGGCCCGCAATCTTGTGGATGTCATGGAGCAACTGTCCCCGGATCAGACCGGGCGGTTTTTCGACTACGCTGGGCAGGAGATTCCTTGGTGACACGACTGATCCTGATCCTTGGCGATCAACTGACACCAGACATCTCGGCCCTGCGCAGTGCTGACAAAAGTCAAGATATCGTCGTGATGGCCGAAGTGGCGGCTGAAGCAACATATGTGGGGCATCACCCAAAGAAAATCGCCCTGATCTTTGCCGCCATGCGCAAATTCGCGGCCCGACTGAGGATGGACGGTTGGGATGTACGCTATTCCGAGTTGGACGATACACACAACGCTGGATCAATCGTCGGTGAATTGCTTCGTCATACAGAGGATACAAGCGCCAAAAGTGTCGTTGCGACCAAACCGGGTGAGTGGCGTTTGATTCAGGCGCTGGAAGAAGCGCCTCTTGGAATCACTCTCTTGGAAGACGACCGGTTCATCGCATCCCACGCGGATTTCGAGACATGGGCCCAAGGCCGCAAGGCGCTGCGCATGGAGTATTTCTATCGTGACATGCGCCGAAAGACTGGCCTTCTGATGAACGAAGCCGAGCCGGAAGGCGGTCAGTGGAACTACGATCACGACAATCGCAAACCAGCACCAAACAGTGTCGATGCAGCCCCGATGCAATTCGTACCCGATGCAACCGTCGAGGCAGTTCTTGAATTGGTCGAGGCTCGGTTTTCAAACAGCTTCGGGACGCTTCGACCGTTTCACTTTGCCACCGACCAGGCCGAGGCCGAACAGGCTCTTGAGCACTTTGTTGAGAATGGTCTGGCGAAGTTTGGCGACTATCAAGATGCCATGTTGGACAGCAATCGGTTTTTGTACCACTCGCTGTTGTCCGCATACATGAACATTGGCTTGCTTGATCCGCTAAGGGTTTGTCGCGCCGCCGAAGCCGCCTATCGCGCGGGTCGGGTGCCGCTGAATGCCGCCGAAGGGTTTATCCGGCAGATTATCGGTTGGCGGGAATACGTGCGCGGGATCTATTTTCACGAAGGGCCGGATTATCCGCAAAGGAACGGATTGAATCACCAACGCGACCTGCCTGACTTCTATTGGGGCCGCCAAACCAAGATGCGGTGCATTTCAAAGGCAGTCGAACAGACCCGCGAAGAAGCCTATGCGCATCATATCCAACGCCTCATGGTCACTGGCAACTTTGGCCTATTGGCCGGGATCAACCCGACCGAACTGCATGAGTGGTATCTGTCGGTCTATATCGACGCCTTTGAGTGGGTCGAGGCACCGAATACCGTTGGAATGAGCCAGTTCGCCGACGGTGGGGTTATCGCGTCCAAACCTTATGTTTCTTCGGGCAACTACATCAACAAGATGTCGGACCACTGCAAACATTGTGAGTACAAGGTCAAAGACAAGACAGGTCCAGATGCCTGCCCATTCAATCTGTTGTATTGGCACTTCATGGAGCGACACCGCAACCGGTTCCAGAGCAATCCGCGCATGGCGCAGATGTACCGGACATGGGACAGGATGGACGCGGACAAACGCGAAACGGTGCTAAGCGAGGCCGAGACATGGCTGGACCGTATGACCAAGGGCGATCTGGTTTAGACTGCAATCATGCAGCGGCTGTCCTACTGGCCTATTGGTCCTGTGTCGCGTCTTGCGCTGGCACAACGGCCGCCTGACCGGTTAGCGCCCCGTTGATCCACTCACCGCTGGCTTGTTCTCCGGTGGAGTAGCGCATCGTGCCGGTGCCCTGCCGCTTGCCATCCACAAAGGTGCCTTCGTAGACATCCCCATTGGCATATGTCGCAACGCCCTGACCGCTGATTTCACCGCGCTGCCATTCGCCGGTGTATTTGAACCCATTGGCCATCGCGATCTGGCCCTGACCGTGACGCTGGCCTTCGCGGAACTGGCCCGCATAAACCGTACCGTCCGGGTAAGTTGCCGTGCCTTTGCCGTGTCTTTGGCCGTCTTTCCATTCGCCTTCGTATTTGTAGCCGTCGGGGTAGGTCATCACACCGTACCCTTCATTCCGTGCGTTCTTGAAAGCGCCTTCGTACACCAACCCATTTGCGTAGGTTGCGACACCCTGGCCTTCGATCACTCCGTCGACCCAGTCACCTTCAAAGGTTGAGCCGCCGGGATAGGTGATCTTGCCTTTGCCATTGGCCAGGTCCCCGCGGAACTGACCCGCATAGACAGAGCCATCCGGATAGGTGACGCTGCCTTCGCCTTCGATCTGGCCTGCGATCCAGTTTCCAGCATACTTGTAGCCGTCGGCGCCAACAAAGGTGCCTTGCCCGTGACGTTGATCGTTGTTGAACGCGCCCTCATAGGTGTCGCCATTGGCGTAAACGACTTTTCCCTGACCTTCGCGACGCCCATCCACCAGTTCTCCTTCGTAGATGTCGCCGTTGGCCTGAGTCAGTTTGCCGGCTCCGTCGATTTGTCCGTCCCGCCACGTGCCTTCGTAGATCAACCCGTCCGGCATCGTCAGCTTGCCGTTGCCTTCGCGGTCACCGTCGGCGACCCGGCCTTCGTACACGGATCCGTCCGGATAAGAGATCTTGGCCTCGCCTTCCTTGATGCCATTGACCCACTGACCATCGTACAGATAGCCATTGGGAGAGGTCATCACACCCTTGCCGTGATGCAGCGCGTTGCGGAAAGACCCTTCGTAGCGAACGCCGTTGGCATAAATCGCAACACCCTGACCGGTGATTTTGCCGTCCAGCCATGTGCCTTCATAGGTGCCGCCATCGGCAAAGACTATTTTGCCAACGCCCTCTGGCTTGCCCTTTACGAACTGGCCTTCGTAGACGGAACCATTTGGAAACCGTGCTACGCCCTGGCCTTTGATTTCACCATCGGCCCATTCCCCGGTATATTCATACCCGTTGGGCAGGCGATAGGTGCCGGTCCCATGTTGGAGACCGTTCAGGAATTCACCCTCGTAGAAGCCACCATCATCATATTGCTTGGTCCCGACTTCGCCGTCTTGGGCGACTGCCGTTTGTGCCAATGCCATGGTGCCAAGAATTAGAAGTGCACGACCTGCGAGTTTCATTTGTGCCCTGCCTCTGCTCTAGGGAGTTTCCCAATTTGGCGAAAACGTAAAGGAGCCTTACGGTCTGGGCAATCTCTTTTGCACCGGCTGTCTTTTACTTGGGCGTACATCTGCTATGTCACAGCACGACCGATAAGGAAGGACAGGGCATGACCGACCGGTTTCGCCTGACAATGGCACAGCTGAATCCCACCGTTGGCGACCTGGCCGGCAACGCCGCAAAAGCGCGCGAAGCCTGGGAGCAGGCCAAAGCGGCTGAGGCAGATTTTGTTGCTTTGCCTGAAATGTTTTTGACGGGTTACCAGACGCAGGATTTGGTGACCAAACCCGCTTTTGTTGCCGATGTGGAAAGCCACATGCAGGATCTCGCGGCTCAGTGTGCCGATGGGCCTGCCATGGGGATCGGCGGGCCGTCATTTGGCGAAGACGGCAAGCTGCACAACAGCTATTGGATTTTGTATCGCGGTGAAGTTTTGGCGCAGACGCATAAATTCTTCCTGCCGAACTTTAACGTGTTTGACGAGGTTCGCCTGTTTTCGCGCAGTCGGATGCAGGGCCCCGTTGCCATTGGTGGCATCCGATTGGGCACGCCGATCTGCGAAGACGCATGGTACCCGGATGTTGTCGAAGCCATGGAAGAATCCGGTGCCGAAATCCTGATGGTTCCAAACGGTTCGCCCTATTTCCGCAACAAGTTCGAGACCCGTCTCAACCATATGGTTTCGCGAGTCGTCGAGTCTGGTCTGCCGCTTGTCTATCTCAACATGGTCGGCGGTCAGGATGATCAGGTTTTTGACGGTGGTTCATTCGTTCTGAACCCACACGGCAAGCTGGCCGTTCAATTGCCGACGTTCGATGAAGCCATCGAACACGTCGATTTCACGCGTGGCGATGACGGCAACTGGGCCGCGACCCAAGGCACGGTCGCCCCCATGGCCGATGAGTGGGAGCTCGACTACCGCGTGATGGTCATGGGATTGCGTGACTACATGGGCAAAACCGGGTTCAAGAAGGTTTTGCTTGGCATGTCGGGCGGAATCGATTCGGCTCTTGTGGCGACCATTGCCGCTGACGCTTTGGGCCCTGAAAATGTGCGTTGTGTGATGCTTCCATCCGAATATACCTCGGATGCCTCGCTGGAAGATGCCAAGGCCTGTGCAAATGCGCTGGGTGTCCGGTATGACTTCGTCCCGATTGCCGAGGGCCGTACTGCGATTACCAACACGCTTGCGCCGCTGTTCGAAGGCCGTGATGCGGATATCACCGAAGAAAACATCCAGTCGCGGCTGCGGGGCTTGTTGCTGATGGCACTGTCCAACAAGTTTGGTGAAATGTTGCTGACCACTGGCAATAAATCCGAAGTGGCTGTTGGCTATGCCACGATCTACGGGGATATGGCGGGTGGCTATAACCCGATCAAGGATCTCTACAAAACGCGGGTCTTTGAGACCTGTCGGTGGCGGAATGCCAACCATCGCGATTGGATGATGGGCGCGGATGGTGTGGTGATTCCGGATCGTATTATCACCAAGCCGCCTTCGGCCGAACTGCGCGAAGACCAAAAGGACAGCGATAGCCTGCCGGATTACCCGGTGCTGGACGGTATTCTCGAGATGCTGGTAGATCGCGAGGCATCTGTCGCTGACTGCGTTGACGCGGGCTATGCGCGCGAAGACGTCAAACGGGTCGAGCATCTCCTCTTCATCTCAGAATACAAACGCTTTCAATCTGCGCCGGGCCCGCGCCTGACCAACCGTGCGTTCTGGCTTGATCGGCGGTACCCCATCGTGAATCGCTGGCGAGACAAGAACTGATAGGTGAGATCATGTTCCGGGATAGTTTTACGGGTCAATTGAAGTTCGAAGCCTTCAACGGCCTGAAATTCTGGATGGATTATCAGCACAATGGCGCACCGTATCAGGCGTCAACCATCCGGACAGAAGACCCAGAGATTGCAATTGTTTTCGTACCCGCACAGCACCGCGGCAATGAGGTGTTTCTTATGCGGTACCATGGGCTGAGTATCCCCTTTTCACGTCCTCACGCGTCCACGCTTCTCGATGGTCCGGACTACAATGAACTTATAGACAGAAATCCGGGCTTCGACATGGTGATAACCGAAATCGGACGGCCAGTGCGCTGGCTGGAATATGTCGGACGCGAGCAAAGGTTTCATGACATTCCAGTGGATAGCGAATTCCGAAGTCGAGCCGAACAAGACATCATGTGCAACCTGTTCTGCGATATGATGGGCTGGAAAGCCATTAATGGGACGCTGGCTATGTTTCGCGGCATCGCCAACAAGAACGGTGATCCGATCCAAAAGGGTCGTGTTGGTTTTGATGCGCCTTTGCAGAAGAAGCTGGACTTGGGCGTTTACATCAGACGCTAGGCCTCGTCTCGCGCTTTCGCTTTGCCAAGCCCGCAACACTAATGTATTCTAATTTTAGAATGTTATTTTTGGAGCAGCACCAGATGCGGATCGCCTTTTTCAGTATGGCCCTCACGTTTTTTTTCTCAGGCGCAGCTGGGGCGCAGATGATGCATGGTCATAGTCACGGGGCGGACGGAACAGGCCATGACGAAGTGACCATGCCGGGTCTACGCGGGTTGGACGCAACCGAGCAGGAGAGCCTCGACATGGAGGTCCTGTTTCGCAATTTCAAAGGCATTACCCGCACGGTCGAAAACCTGCCAAATGGCATCAGGACGGTCACAGTTTCCGATGATCAGGATGTCATGGATGCTCTTATCAACCACACGGTCGGTATGATCGACCGTGTGGGCCAGAAACGCGACCCCAAGGTCTTTATCCAGAGTCCAACTCTGGACATTTTCTTTGCTCGGGCTGAAAGCATCCGCTCTGAAGTCGAAGTGACCGACGAGGGATTGGTCGTCGTCCAGACGTCAGAAGACCCGGAAGTTGTTGCTGCCCTGCATATTCATGCTGCGGAAGTCAG
>JAHDIS010000014.1 GCA_020630695.1 Paracoccaceae bacterium
CAAAACGATTTTGACGTCTTCAATTGTCTTGCCAGACAAATGCAGCGCGTTGATCAGACCGGCAGCACAAATAACAGCGGTCCCGTGCTGGTCATCGTGGAACACCGGAATATCCATCTGCTCCTTGAGCGTTTGCTCAATGATGAAACACTCTGGCGCCTTGATGTCTTCAAGGTTCACACCTCCAAAGGTGAGGCCCATCAAGCGAACAGCCTTGATGAACTCATCCGGGTCTTCGGTATCCAGTTCAATGTCGATGCTGTTCACGTCGGCGAAGCGTTTGAACAGAACCGACTTGCCTTCCATGACCGGCTTCGAGCCCAGCGCGCCCAGATTGCCAAGACCCAGAACAGCCGTTCCATTTGAGATGACCGCAACAAGGTTGCCTTTGTTGGTATAGTCATAGGCAAGCTCTGGGTTTTCAGCGATGTCCTCGCAGGGCACCGCAACACCTGGACTATACGCCAGCGAAAGATCGCGCTGGGTGGTCATCGGAACGGTGGCCTGAACTTCCCACTTTCCAGGGGTAGGCTCGAGGTGAAAAGCCAGGGCTTCTTCGCGCGTATATTTGAGTTTGGACATGTTCTTTCCGTACCGGCTGTCTGTTTCGGGTTTTACCCGATTGTCAGCCGCCTTAATGTCACGGCAAATCGGTGGGGGGAAGGCCGTGAGCGCAAACAAGGCTAATAAAAATGCCGTAACGCCCATGATGGCGCAATATTTGGAAATCAAGGCGCAGTATCCAGATGCCTTGTTGTTCTACCGCATGGGCGATTTCTACGAGATGTTCTTTGATGACGCCGTGGCCGCCGCCGAAGCGTTGGACATTGCGCTGACCAAACGCGGAAAGCACGACGGCGAAGACATCCCCATGTGTGGTGTCCCGGTCCACGCAGCTGAAGGCTATCTGCTGACCCTCATTCGCAAAGGATTTCGTGTCGCAGTCGGCGAACAGTTGGAAAGTCCGGAAGAAGCGAAAAAGCGAGGTTACAAGGCCGTCGTAAAACGCGATGTTGTTCGTCTCGTTACCCCCGGAACCTTGACCGAAGAATCTCTTCTGGAGGCTCGTCGGCACAACTATCTGGCTGCTTTGTCGTGTGTTAGAGACGAATGGGCCCTGTCTTGGGCTGACATCTCCACAGGCGCTTTCCAAGTTATGTCGGTTGGCCAATCCCGGATTGGGGCCGAAATCGCTCGCCTTGCGCCATCAGAGCTTTTGACCACTGAAGCCGTCGATGAATCGATGCGGGAGGTGCTGTCCGATCTTGGCGTTTACCCCACAATCATCGGCGCGTCGTCATTTGACAGCACCGCTGCGGACACAAGACTTTGCGATCTTTTTGGTGTCAAAAGCCTTGCTGGGTTCGGTTCCTTTTCGAGGGTTGAGCTATCCGCGATGGGTGCTGTTGTTGATTATCTGGACATCACACAAAAGGGACGGCTGCCACTGCTGCAGCCACCCAAGACGGAAACAGTTTCACGCTTGATGCAAATCGATTCTGCCACGCGTCGGAATTTGGAACTAACGCAAAGCATGAACGGAGGGCGTGCAGGGTCATTGTTGGCCGTGATCGACAAAACCGTGACCGCAGCCGGCGCCAGACTTCTGGAAAGACGTATTTCATCGCCGTCGCGTGAGCTGACACTGATCCATGCGAGGCAAGAGGCGGTTCAGTGGGGCCTCGAGACCAGTATCGCGGACCAACTGCGTGATGCGCTGCGACGCGTGCCGGATTTGGATCGATCGCTTTCGCGTCTAGGTCTGGATCGTGGGGGGCCCAGAGATCTCGCCGCTGTTCGAAATGCACTAAGCCAAGCAGAAACGATTTGTGAAACACTGGATAACACACAACATCCAGAACTGATCACCGACGCAGTTGGTTCTTTGAGCGGTCATGACACCCTCTTGGAGTTACTGGACTCTGCGTTGGTGGCCGAGCCCCCGCTGATGTTACGCGATGGCGGTTTTGTCGCCCCCGGCTATGACCCCGCATTGGATGAAGCGCGCCGTTTAAGGGATGAAGGGCGTGCAGTTATCGCGCAGATGCAGGCCGACTATGCTGAGGCTTCGGGTGTTCAAAGCCTGAAGATCAAACACAACAACGTACTTGGCTATTTTATCGAAACCACGGCAACCCACGCCGAAAAGATGATGTCGGCCCCTCTCTCTGAAACCTTCATCCACCGCCAAACAACGGCCAATCAAGTTCGCTTCACGACCGTTGAGCTATCAGAGCTTGAAACCCGGATATTGAATGCTGGCAATGAGGCGCTCGAGATAGAGAAACGTGTCTATGACACCTTAAAATCGGCAATTTTGGCATCTGCACCGGCCTTGTCTCTTTGCGCGTTGGGCTTGGCGGAAATCGATCTTGCCCTTGGTCTGGGTCATTTGGCGCGATCTCGTGACTGGTCGAAACCCAAAGTGGACACTTCGCGTGCATTTCGGATTGAACGAGGAAGACACCCGGTTGTCGAAGACGCGCTTTCACGTTCTGGCGAACCCTTTATCGCAAATGATTGTGATCTCACAGCAGCGGACAAAGGTGCTTCTGTAACGTTGCTGACTGGTCCAAACATGGCGGGTAAATCGACCTATCTCAGGCAAAACGCCTTGATCGTTTTGTTGGCCCAGATCGGGTCTTTTGTGCCCGCATCAGCGGCGCAAATCGGGTTAGTCAGCCAGATCTTTAGCCGTGTTGGTGCTTCGGATGATCTGGCGCGAGGGCGTTCAACATTCATGGTCGAAATGGTTGAAACCGCCGCCATCCTTAACCAAGCTGATGATCACGCCTTGGTCATTCTGGATGAAATCGGGCGCGGCACAGCCACATACGATGGGCTTTCCATTGCCTGGGCAACCCTAGAGCATCTTCAGTCGGTGAACCGGGTGCGCGGATTGTTTGCTACCCATTACCATGAATTGACCCAACTGGCAGGCACGTTGGACGGCGTAAAGAATGCCACTGTGTCTGTTAAGGAGTTCGACGGCGAAGTGATTTTCCTGCACGAAGTTCGTGATGGTGCAGCCGATCGTTCTTACGGTGTACAAGTGGCGCAATTAGCCGGCTTGCCCAAAGCTGTAATATCGCGGGCGCGTTCGGTTTTGGACGCTTTGGAAAAGGGTGAACGTGACCGAACATCACCCAAAGCTCTTATTGACGATTTACCGCTGTTTTCGGCGGCATCTACGGCGCCGGAACCCGCAGTTCTTTCCGCAGCCGACTCTGAGCTACAAGACAAACTGGACGAATTGTTGCCAGATGAAATGACGCCGCGAGAGGCTCTTCAAGCGCTTTACGAGCTCAAGGCGCTCCAAAAGAAATAGGGCGGGAAAATCCCGCCCCGTTCATGATCATTCGACACGGATTAGCCCGTCATTGACGAAACGCCAACCTGTGCAGGGCGCAACAGTCGATCGTGAAGGATGAATCCCTCTGCGCTGACCTGAATGATATCGCCCGCTTTTGTTCCCGGAACCGGGGCTTCGAACATTGCTTCGTGGTTTTGTGGATCAAAACGATCCCCAACTTCGGGCGCAATGCGTTTCACGCCATGGCGATCGAAAACGGTTAGCAGTTCTTTGAGCGTCAGTTCCACACCCTCGACCAGTGCGACCGAGGCATTACCTTCGTCTTCTTTGGCGGCGGCCAACGCGCGCTGCAGGTTGTCGTAGACCGGTAGAAGATCCCGCGCGATCCGTGTTCCGCCATATGCGTTGGCTTCTCGGCGATCTTTGTCCGCCCGCTTTCTCGCATTCTCAGCTTCTGCCAAAGCGCGCATAAAGCGATCTTTGTATTCGTCCCGCTCAGCCGTTAACGCGTCGATCTGGTCAATCAACGAAAGCGTGTCTTCTTCGTCTGCAGTGAATTCCTGATCCTGCTCGACAGCTTCGGGATCGTCGAGGAATTCCTCATCTTTGTTTGCGTCTGCCATTCTTCACCTCTGTCACCGGTCTGTTATCAGCCGGCCAACCAATTGTGCCGTATAGTCCACGATGGGAACGATCCGGCCATAATTCAAACGCGTCGGCCCGATGACTCCCACGGCGCCGACTATCTTACGGTCAGCGTTCATATATGGAGAGACCACCAGAGAGGAACCCGAAAGTGAGAAAAGTTTGTTCTCTGAGCCAATAAAAATGCGAACACCTTCGCCAGCTTCGGTAAGTTCCAGAAATTCAGCGATGTCTCGCTTGCGCTCCAGGTCATCAAACAGCTCGCGGATGCGTTCAAGCTCATCTTCGGCCGTTTCTTCGCCCAAAAGATTCGCCCGTCCCCGTACGATCAGACGCGCGGAATTATCTGTATCGCTGCTCCACGATGCGATGCCATTTTCAACCAGCTGTGCGGCCAGACTGTCCAGCTCTTGCCGGCGCCTTTTGATTTCATGGGTCATCACAGTCTGCAGTTCGCTAAGAGTACGGCCTTCGGCAAACGCATTCAGAAAGTTCGCGGCTTCTCGCATTGAACTGGGGGTTTGTCCGGGTGGTGGCGTGAACAAGCGGTTTTCCACGTGACCATCCGCAAACACAATAACAACCAGCGCTTTGTCTTGTGACAGGCTCACGAACTCAACGTGTTTTAGCGGCGCTTCATGTTTTGGAGTCAGTACAAGAGAGGCCCCATGCGTAACTCCGGACAAAGCGGATCCCACACGGTCCAACAGTCCACCAACATCCTGAGTGTTGCTGCCCATGGTGGCGTCGAGTTTTTCACGGTCGTTTTCATCCAGATCACGTACTTCCAACAAGCCATCCACAAACATCCGCAGACCAAGCTGCGTCGGAATACGGCCTGCGCTGACGTGCGGGCTATCAAGCAAACCAAGAAACTCCAGATCCTGCATGACATTTCGGATCGTGGCTGCAGACACCTGCTCGCTCAAAGTGCGTGTCAGTGAACGAGAGCCAACCGGTTCACCAGAATCAAGGTAGCCCTCGACCACACGCCGGAACACCTCGCGTGACCGATCGTTCATTTGTGAAAAAAGCTGATCGTGATCCGACATGACAGTCCTTTGGCAACGGGATCATTAAAGACGGCTGAGCGCGGGCGTCAATCCGTGCTGAATGCGTCGGAACAGGGTTGCGCCCAATGTGTCTGCATGGCTATCCCCTAAAACCAGACAATGGAGAAAAGAAATGAGACCATCGGGACGAGATTTAAGCGAAATGCGCGAAGTTTCAATTGAAACGGGCGTTACAAAACATGCCGAAGGGTCCTGCTTGATCCGCATGGGTGATACTCATGTTCTTTGCACTGCATCATTGGAAGAGCGCGTTCCGCCTTTCATCAAGGGCTCTGGCCTCGGTTGGGTGACTGCGGAATACGGAATGCTCCCGCGTTCGACGTCTTCCAGAATGCGCCGCGAGGCTGCCGCCGGAAAACAGGGTGGCCGTACTGTTGAAATTCAACGGCTCATCGGTCGTGCTTTGCGGGCTGGTGTTGACCGTGTTGCATTGGGTGAACGCCAGATCACGATCGATTGTGATGTCATTCAGGCTGATGGCGGTACACGTTGCGCCGCCATTACAGGTGGCTGGGTGGCCCTGAGATTGGCGGTCAACAAGTTGATGAAGACCGGTGCCGTGGTATCAGATCCCCTGATCTCAGAAGTGGCAGCGGTCAGCTGTGGTGTTTATGCCGGGCAATCTGTTCTGGACCTTGATTATCCAGAAGACAGTGATGCGGGCGTCGACGGGAATTTCATTCTGCGTGGTGACGGTCGTCTGATCGAAATCCAGATGAGCGCAGAAGGATCGACCTTTTCGCGACAGCAAATGGGCGAGTTGATGGATCTGGCGGAAAAGGGCGTAGGCGAGCTGGTTGCTCTTCAACGTTCAGCGGTCGCATGACGCGCAAATTTGACGGTGATCGGCTTCTTGTTGCCACGCACAATCAGGGCAAACTGGAAGAGATCACCGCCCTTTTGGCGCCGTTTGGTGTTGAAGTGGTCGGCGCAAAGGAAATGAACCTGCCAGAGCCTGAAGAAACCGGCACAACGTTTGTAGAAAATGCCCGGATCAAGGCACATGCCGCGGCCAAGGCTACAGGTTTGCCAGCGCTGTCTGATGACAGCGGTATCGAGATCGATGCGCTGGACAAAGCACCAGGGGTTTATACTGCGGATTGGGCAGAAACAGAGTCTGGTCGGGACTTTGTCATGGCCATGAAAAAGTCATATGATTTGCTTGCCCAATCAGGTGCGCCCAAGCCTTGGACGGCACGGTTTTGCTGCACACTTGTTTTGGCTTGGCCAGACGGTCACGACGAAGTTTTTCCAGGTGTGATGGAAGGCAGCGTCGTTTGGCCAATGCGTGGCGATCAAGGCCATGGATATGACCCTATTTTCCAACCAAAAGGCTATGCAATTACCTTTGGGGAAATGGATCGCTGGGAAAAAAATAAGATCAGCCACAGGGCAGATGCGTTTTCAAAGTTTGTGACGGGCTGTTTTGATCGCTGACGACTGGAAAGCAGGCGGCTTTGCACTCTATGTGCACTGGCCTTTCTGCGAGTCCAAATGCCCCTATTGCGACTTTAACTCACATGTTTCCCAATTTGTGGATCAGCAGCGTTGGGCGCGTGCTTTGGTGTCAGAAATAGATCGGTATTCTGAGCTCACCAAAGGTCGGGTTTTGAGATCGATCTTTTTTGGCGGCGGTACCCCATCTTTGATGGCCGTGGAAACCGTTCAGTCCGTTCTGGAAGCATCCAAGAAGAACTGGCTTTGGGCGAACGATATCGAAATCACACTCGAGGCGAACCCTGGATCTGTCGAAACCGCAAAATTCCAGGGATTTTCGGAAGTTGGCGTGAACCGGGTTTCCCTCGGCATACAGGCTTTGAACGACACTGATCTAAAACGTCTTGGTCGTTTACATTCGGTAGCCGAGGCCAAAACTGCGTTTGATACCGCGCGCAAGTTCTTTGACAGGGTCAGCTTTGACCTAATCTATGCACGGCAGGACCAATCCTTGGCAGATTGGCGGAGTGAATTGACCGAAGCGCTATCTATGGCAGGCGATCATCTGTCTTTGTATCAGCTAACAATCGAACCCGGCACCGCATTTTGGGATCGCGCCCAGCGCGGTGGTTTGAGGGGCCTGCCAGAAGATTCCTTGTCAGCGGATATGTATGATTTGACCCAGGAACTTTGTGATCAGGCTGGCTATTCGGCCTATGAAGTCTCTAATCATGCACAAAATGGATCTGAATCTCGGCACAACTTGGTTTACTGGAACTACGGGGACTACATTGGTGTTGGGCCCGGCGCGCATGGTCGTGTCACAAAGAACGGCCAGAAATATGCGACGGAGGCTATCTCTGCACCGGGTGCATGGATCAAAGCCGCAGAACTCGGAAACGCCGATGTTGTGAGTTCAGTGATCAACCCACTAGATATGGCTGGTGAAGCCATCATGATGGGACTTCGCACTATTTACGGCCTAGATGTTGATCGAGTTCGCCAAATCCAGCCGGATGCTCTGCCTTCAGCAAAGCTGAGTGAGTTACAGGATCTCAAATTAATCGAACTGGACGGAGGCCGGATCAAGCCGACACGTCAAGGTACGCTGTTGCTGAACTCAGTGATTACTGAACTTCTGCCTGAACCTGTCTAGCCCGCTATTTAGCCGAACTCAGAACTCCACAAAGCAAATCTAAATCTTCCAGCGTGTCATAGTTGATCGAAATGCGCCCAGATTCCTGGCCCGCAGCGTGATCGATCGTGACTTTCATACCCAGAGCCGCGGAAAGATCGCCTTCCAATGCTTTGGTATCGGCATCTTTGGTTGAAGTTTGGCTTTTGGACGCCGGGTTTTTCTGTTTCCCACCGGGGGTGTCCCCTTTGGCCAGCTTTTCAGTCTCTCTTACGGACAAACCACGCTGGACAACCGCCTTGGCGAGGCCTTCAGGATCATCAGCGGTAACCATCGTTCTGGCATGGCCTGCAGAAAGCACGCCCTCTGAAACCATGTCCTGAACACTCGGCGGCAGATTAAGCAAACGTAGCAAGTTCGCGATGTGACTGCGGCTCTTTCCAAGGGCTTCAGCCAATTTTTCCTGCGTGTGCCCAAACTTATCCATTAGCTGACGATAACCGGCCGCTTCTTCGATTGCGTTCAGGTCAGCGCGCTGGATGTTCTCGATAATTGCGACTTCCAAAACCTCGGTATCATCAAAATCGCGTACGATAACAGGCAGTTCATGAACTTGCGCGATTTGGGCAGCCCGCCAACGGCGTTCGCCTGCCACAATCTGGTATTGCCCCTCATTTTTAGGATCCGGGCGAACGATTAAGGGCTGCAGCACGCCTTTTGCCCGTATCGAGTTGGACAGCTCCTCGAGCTGATCCTTGGAAAAGTGCCTCCGAGGCTGATCAGGGTTTGGCGCAATGTTCTCAATCGGGATCCGGCGATCAGGCTGTGCGCCAGCGGAATCACCTTCCGTCACGCGAGGTTCAACATCCGCCATAAGTGCAGACAAGCCCCGGCCCAAACCCCGTCTCTGGTCTTTACGATCTGCCATCAGTTAAATCCCTTTTCGGTGCCGTCAGGCGGCATTTTTTCCGTTCTTTTCAACCAATTCCTTGGCCAACGCGCGATACGCCAATGCACCCTTTGATGTAGAATCATAGGACAAAACCGGCAACGCATAGGAAGGTGCCTCGCTAACCCGAACATTTCTTGGGATTATTGTCGAAAAAACCAACTCTCCAAGATTGTCACGGGCATCCGCCTCAACCTGCTGCGAAAGGTTGTTGCGATTGTCATACATCGTCAGAACTACACCCTCGATCCTCAGCTTTGGGTTTGCTGTTTGTCTGATCTCTCGGACCGTAAGCATAAGCTGTGAAAGCCCCTCAAGCGCAAAAAACTCGCTTTGCAGGGGGACCAGCACGGAATCAGCGGCGACCATGGCGTTCACTGTCAGCAGGTTCAACGAAGGTGGGCAGTCGATCAGGATATAATCGAACTGAAACCCGTCTATCTGCGGCTGCCGCAACGCGTCATGCAAAAGAAAACTACGCTTTTCGTTGGAGATCAGCTCCATATCCGCTGAGCTAAGATCAACCGTTGCCGGGATCAACGAAAGTCCATCCATCATTGTTGGCACGATAACCTCTTGCAGGTCCACGTCCTCCAGCAAGAGTTCATAAGTCGTAAATTCGCGATCTTCGGGCTCGATACCCAGCCCCGTCGAGGCATTTCCCTGAGGGTCAAGATCGACGATCAGCACCTCGGCCCCAGATTCGCTCAGCGCAGCACCAAGATTAATCGTGGTCGTGGTCTTGCCGACACCGCCTTTTTGATTGGCTACAGCTATGATTTTCGGAGTTTTCGTTCGGAGAACGTCAAGCATTTGTTATGTTCCGGATTTTCATTACCACGGCATCTGCCTGGGTTTTACTTGTAGTGATTTCCCAATCGAAGCGCCACGTCTGTAACGCCTGGTCCAACTCTTTTTTCCAACTAGCCCCCTTGGGAAGCAACGCAACGCCACCCTCGGCGATATGCGGGGCACAGTAACCCAAAAGATGATCCAACGGGGCTAAAGCACGCGCGCTTACCACTTCCGCGTTTTGTGGAGTTGCGGATTCTATCCGCTCCGCCAGAACAGTGCCGACTGTGTCGGTTTCGCGGAGCACCGTACGAAGAAAAGTTGCTTTTCTCACATCGCTCTCAATCATTGTGACTGAGCTATTTGGGTAGAATTCTTGACTGAGGATTGCAACGACCAGCCCGGGAAATCCACCCCCCGACCCCAGATCAACCCAACCCGCGTAAGTGTCAGGCCGACAGTCAAAAACCTGTATCGAATCCTCGATATGCCGATCCCAAGCCTCATTGATCGTCGATTTTGCGACGAGATTGATTTTTGAGTTCCATTTTTTCAGGAGATTCAGGAAATGCCGGAGCTTTTCCTTTGTTTCACGTGAAACAACAGGGTGGCTCATGCCCGCTTCTTTCGCTCTGCCTGACGGATGAAGGCCAAGATCAAAGTCAACGCGGCGGGAGTCATACCATCAACACGGCCAGCCTGCCCGATCGACTCCGGTCTAGACTTGATCAGCTTTGCCTTTAGTTCGTTGGAAAGCCCAGAGATCGATTCATAATCGAAATCGTTCGGGATCTGGATACCCTCATCCTTACGCAACATATCCACGTCGCGCTGCTGCCTTTGGATATAATTCGAATAAAGCGCTTCTATGGAGAGCTGCCGGGCAATCATTGGTTCCAAGACCTTAAGCGATTGATCAAGCATACAAACGTGCTCAAAAGTAACGTCTTTGAACGACAAGAGGTCAAACGCACTGCGCTTTGTACCATCGTGATTCACCGTCACACCAATCTTTTGAACTTCGCTAGGCGAGAAGGTTTTGGTGCACAGGGCTTTTTTACCTGATTCCAGCATTTCAGCCTTGTGTTCAAAGGCTTCACGACGTTCTTCGTTAACAATACCAAGATCGATCGCTTTAGGCGTTAAGCGTTGATCTGCGTTGTCAGCTCTCAGCGACAACCGGAACTCGGCTCTTGATGTGAACATTCTGTATGGCTCACTAACACCCCGTGTCGTGAGATCATCCAGCATCACACCGATATAGCTTTCCATTCTGGAAAACGTGATCTCATCTTTACCCAGCGCAACAGCTGCAGCGTTAAGGCCGGCAACCAACCCCTGCGCGCCCGCCTCTTCATAACCGGTTGTTCCGTTGATCTGACCGGCCAGAAAAAGACCCGCAACATCACGAACCGCCAAGGTCGACGAAAGCGCCCGGGGATCAACATAATCATATTCGATCGCATAGCCTGGCTGCAAAATCTCAGCATTCTCCAAACCAAAAATCGAATGAACATAGGATTCTTGAACATCCGCCGGCAGTGAGGTCGATATTCCGTTGGGATAAACGGTATTCACTGACAGCCCTTCAGGCTCAAGAAAAACTTGATGGCTGGCTTTGTCAGAGAACCGAACAACTTTGTCTTCAATTGACGGGCAGTACCGCGGGCCAACACCCTCAATATGACCGCCATACATGGCAGAACGATCCAGATTCTTGCGAATTAGGTCGTGGGTTTGTTCATTCGTATGTGTGATCCCACAAGAAACCTGCCTCGCAAATGGCTTATTGGAAAGAAACGAAAACAGAGTTGGATCTTCGTCCCCTGGCTGCTCTTCCAGTTTTTCCCAAGCGATGGTTTTTCCATCAAGCCGCGGTGGAGTTCCAGTCTTCAAACGCCCCAAAGGCAGGGCAAACTGATCAATTCGCTCTGCAAGCTTCAACGACGGGTCATCTCCCATTCGGCCTCCGGGGTATGAAACATCCCCAATGTGGATGACGCCCCTTAGGAAAGTCCCGCTGGTTAAAACGACCGATCTGGCTTTGATCTCAGATCCATCACGCAAAATGACGCCAGCAACATTTAGACCTGACATCAAAAAATCGACGGTCTCCCCCTCGATAAACTCAAGATTTTCGATCTTACCGATCGCTTCCTGCATCGCTGCTTGATAAAGCTGCCGGTCCGCCTGTGCTCTGGGGCCTTGTACCGCAGGGCCTTTGCGTCTGTTCAAAAGACGAAACTGGATTCCTGCCCGATCCGCGACACCAGCCATCAACCCGTCAAGCGCATCAATTTCCCGAACGAGATGACCTTTGCCCAAACCGCCAATGGCGGGATTGCATGACATCACTCCGATGTCCGCAAACTTGAGCGAAACCAAGGCTGTCTTGGCACCCATCCTCGCGGCAGCCGAAGCCGCTTCGGTACCTGCGTGCCCAGCACCAACAACCACAACGTCGAAATCACTGTGTTTCACGTGAAACAATCCTCATTTCCCAATGCAGAAGCTGGAGAAGATTTCATCCAGAACATGTTCTACATTAATGTGGCCCACCAAACTTTCCAAAGCACGGATACCAAAACGAACTTCTTCACTGACCAGTTCGTAAACGTCGGGACCGTCTACCAACATTCTGCGAGCCATATCCAGCTTTTCCTGACCTTGCTCTAAACAAACTCTATGGCGTTCACGATTGGCAAGCTCTGCACCAGAAACTTGATTTTCCAGCCGTGAGCCAATTTGCTCAAGCAGCCAAGAAATACCTGCACCTGTTTTCCCAGAAATCCCATCCGGGCCGGTCCCGCCATCTTCCTTGGATTTAACAACGATATCATCGCTACCAGGCTGCATCGCAAGTTCTGAATCGGCATAAAGATGGATTCGGAGATCCGCGCCCTGCGCGCGGGCCAGCGCCCGTTCAACCCCGATCTTTTCAATTGTGTCGTCGGATTCCCGTATTCCGGCCGTGTCCAGTAACGTGACAGGAAACCCAAGAATATCCATGCGTACTTCAATCACGTCCCGCGTCGTACCCGCGATTTCAGAAGTGATCGCAGCCTCACGCCCCGCCAACTGGTTCAACAGTGTGGATTTGCCAACGTTGGGTTCCCCGACTATCGCAATTTCGAAACCGGTCCTTACCCGTTCAGCACTATCCAAACCTCGCAACTGTAGAGAAATTTCGATCGAAACAAATTCAAGAAGCTCCGCTACTTCGTCGCTTACGTCCACCGGAACTTCTTCATCTGCAAAATCGATTACGGCCTCCAGTAGTGACACGGCCCGCACCAATTTGGATCGCCATACAGCGATCTTCTGAGACAGTTCCCCTGAAAGCAAAGCCAATGCCGACTTACGCTGCGCTTCGGTTTCTGCCTCGATGAGATCCGCGAGCGCTTCGACTTGGGTCAAATCCATACGGCCGTTGGTCAAAGCCCGGCGTGTAAACTCGCCCGCTTCTGCTAGTCTTGTGTTTTCAAATTCAGACAACAGCCGCAGCAGTGATGACACCACAGCAACACTGCCATGGCAGTGAAACTCGACAATTGGCTCCCCGGTAAAGCTGGCACCCTCGCTGAAATAAAGCAAAACAACCTGGTCCAATACCACGCCATTTTTGTCTCTAAGCTCGCGCAATACTGCTTTTCTGGCCTCTGGAAGAGGACCACAAAGCGTCTCAGCAATAGCTGCTGCCCCTACCCCCGAGACACGAACAATCGACACGCCTGCTTTTCCAGGCGCCGTGGCCTGAGCAAAAATCGTATCCATGTTCAACCTCGATTGAGATTAGGTGTTCATTGAGTCGAAGAACTCAGAATTCGACTTGGTCTGCTTGAGCTTCGAAATCAGGAATTCGATGGCATCGGTCGTACCCATCGGGTTCAGGATACGGCGCAAGACAAACGTCTTCTGCAGATCGATCTTGTCCACCAGCAGATCCTCTTTCCGTGTTCCAGACTTAAGGATATCCAGCGCAGGGAAGACCCGCTTGTCCGCAACCTTGCGATCCAGAACGATTTCAGAGTTACCTGTGCCTTTGAATTCTTCAAAGATAACTTCGTCCATCCGGCTACCAGTATCGATCAGCGCAGTCGCAATAATCGTCAGCGAACCACCCTCTTCGATGTTCCGCGCCGCACCAAAGAAACGCTTGGGTCTCTGCAGCGCGTTCGCGTCCACACCACCTGTCAAAACTTTACCCGAAGACGGCACAACGGTGTTAAACGCTCTACCAAGTCTTGTGATCGAATCGAGAAGAATCACAACATCTCGTTTGTGTTCCACGAGACGCTTGGCTTTCTCGATAACCATTTCAGACACCGCAACGTGGCGTGTTGCCGGCTCGTCAAAGGTAGAGGAAACCACTTCACCTTTAACCGAACGCTGCATGTCGGTCACTTCTTCTGGTCTTTCATCAATCAGCAGAACGATCAGGTAGCACTCAGGATGGTTCTTTTCGATTGAGGTAGCGATGTTTTGCAACAATACCGTCTTACCAGTCCGAGGCGGCGCCACGATGAGGCTACGCTGACCTTTACCAATCGGCGCTACGAGATCGATAATCCGCGCAGACCGATCCTTGATCGTTGGATCCTCAATCTCCATCCGCAGACGTTCATCCGGATAAAGTGGTGTGAGGTTGTCAAACGCGATCTTATGGCGCGCCTTCTCAGGATCTTCAAAGTTGATCCGAGTCACACTGATCAACGCAAAATATCTCTCAGCTTCATCCGGTGCCTTAATCTCACCTTCGATGGTGTCCCCTGTTCTCAAGGAATATTTACGGATCATATCCGGAGACACGTAGATGTCGTCCGGGCCTGGAAGGTAGTTTGCTTCGGGTGAACGTAGAAAACCAAAACCGTCCTGAAGAACCTCCAAGACGCCGTCACCGAAGATATCCCAACCCTCATCCGCGCGTTCGCGCAGGATCTGGAACATCATTTCGCCTTTTCTCATCGTCGAGGCGTTTTCGATTTCCAGTTCTTCGGCCATGGCCAAGAGATCCTTGGGGCTCTGCGCCTTCAGGTCTGCTAGGTTCAGTCTTTCCTGGCTCATACGATATCCTTCAGGATCAAATATGCCCTGTATTTTCTTGTGTCGGGGAAACCCTCCAGAACAGGAGGTACAGCGTCGATAGAACCAAGACGGCAAAATGTCAATCAGACGCGGTTTTCACTGCTCTCTTCAAACCAAATATAAAAAAGAATTTAAGGTGGTAGTAGAACTTAGGCAGCGCACTCTTTGTGGATTACTGACTTACCCAAGTTTCATCCACACCGCACTGATCTGTGGACATCTTACAGGATTGTTCCTGTACGCATCAGTAACCTTTCCTAAAACTCCGAGATAAACAAAGCCAAAATTCTAGAACTCAACCAAAATTCAATTTTGTGCATAAGACTAGGGATCACCAGTGTTGAAGTTCGTTCATGCAAGGTGCCGGGTTATCCCTTTCACAGTCTGCATGAACCACTGAAGATGACTGGAAAAGCGAGGAGTTATTCATGGGCTTGCAGATTGGTCTGATTATCCTCAAAACCATCAGACCCTTTCCACAGAACTTGTCCACAAATCCATCCGCATGAATTTTGATCTTATCCTGGCTTCTGGCTCCGAAATCCGCGCTGATCTGCTGAGAAAAGCAGGTCTGAAGATCGCTGTCGAATCGCCTCGCGTCGATGAAGAGTCGATTAAAAACGCGCTTCTCGAAGAAGAAGCAAAACCAAGAGACATTGCCGACACTTTGGCTGAGGCAAAGGCGCGCAAAGTTTCGGCTAAGGTTCCGGGGGCATTGGTGCTTGGCTGTGATCAAGTTCTGGAGCATGAGTTCAAGCTTTTCAGCAAGCCCGAGACAATCGATGAAGCACGCGAACAACTTGTAACTTTGCGTGGTAAAACACACCGCCTACTGTCGGCCGCGGTTTTGTACGAAAACGGAGAACCAGTCTGGCGCCACATCTCCATGGCACGTCTGACCATGCGACCTTTCAGCGACGATTTCCTCGAAGCTTACCTCGAACGCAATTGGCCCTCTGTGCAAACCTCGGTTGGGGGCTATAAACTCGAAGAAGAAGGGGTACGCCTCTTTGCGCAAATCCAGGGTGATTATTTCACTATTCTTGGTTTGCCGCTGCTCGAACTGCTCAACTATCTCGCGCTACGGGGAACGATCCAGGCATGACAAACCCGAAGATACCATTGGCAGGTGTAATCGGATCACCGGTTGCACATTCCCGTTCTCCGAGATTGCACGGGCACTGGTTGCGAAAATACGGCATCGCCGGCCACTACATACCGATGGATATTGCGTCGGATGATCTGGAAGACGCGCTGCGCATGTTGCCAAAGCTCGGCTTCGTCGGCGTCAACATAACCATTCCGCACAAAGAACGCGTGATGGAGATCGCCGACCTTATCTCAGATCGCGCGACGTTGATCGGTGCAGCCAACACGCTGATCTTTCGAAAAGACGGTCTGATCCATGCGGACAACACAGATGGCTATGGTTTCATCGAAAACCTTCGCCAAAATGTCCCGCAGTGGAAAGCCTCGTCAGGCCCAGCCACAGTTCTTGGTGCTGGGGGCGCGGCGCGGGCCGTGATCGCATCGCTATTAGACGTTGGCGTTCCTGAGATCCGTTTGACCAATCGCACTCGCCTGCGGGCAGACAAGCTGCGCGCTGATTTTGGCAATCGTGTTCACGTTTATGATTGGGTTCAGGCCGGAAATTTGTTCGAAGACGCAGTGACGGTAGTCAACACGACCTCTTTGGGCATGACGGGAAAGCAAGAACTGCGTGTTCCGCTGGATGGGCTGCGCAAAGGGACGGTTGTGAACGATCTCGTCTATACGCCGCTCAACACGAAATTGCTTAGAACCGCGGCTGAACAGGGCTGCACGACAGTGGATGGTTTGGGCATGCTGTTACATCAGGCTGTACCCGGATTTGAGCGCTGGTTCGAAGAACGGCCAACAGTCGACGAAGCGACGCGTGCCGCTGTACTGCGATGACCTTTGTTCTCGGCCTGACCGGCTCAATCGGTATGGGCAAATCGACAACCTCCCAGATGTTTGCAGACCTCGGTATTCCGGTTTGGGATGCTGATGCAGTAGTTCACAAACTCTACGCACCCGATGGACCTGCACCCAAAGCGTTGGAGGCCCAGTTTCCGGGAACTATCCGACCTGATGGACATGTTGACCGTGATGCTTTGCGCGCTCTGATCGCCAAGGATTCAACCGTACTGGATCAAATCAACGCAATTGTTCACCCTATGGTCGCGCGCAATCGCGCCGAATTCCTAAAGGTGGCCCAAGGCGTGGTCGTTCTGGATGTGCCCCTTCTTTTTGAAACTGGTCTGGATGAGCAATGCGATAAAGTCGCCGTTGTGACAGTCGACGCTGAAACCCAAAAACGCAGGGTGCTTGAACGCGGAACTATGACTGAACAAGACCTTGAAAACATTTTGTCACGGCAAATGCCGGATGCTGAAAAACAAGAACGGGCCGATTTCATAATCGTCACCGATACTCTCGAGCATGCAAAGGCTCAGGTTCAGGCTATACTGCGGGAAATACAAAAGGATTTGCCGGATGCGTGAAATCGTCTTGGATACAGAAACCACAGGTTTTGATCCGGAAACGGGTGATCGCATCGTGGAAATTGGTGCCGTTGAACTGATGGGTCACGTGCCCACAGGTAAGGCGTATCATCAGTACATAAATCCTGAACGGTCGATGCCACAGGAAGCTTTTGAGGTGCATGGGCTTGGCGATGACTTCCTTCGGGATAAACCGGTCTTTGAAAAAATTGCCGACGATTTTCTCGCCTTCATTGGGGATTCAAAGCTGGTCATTCATAACGCGTCTTTCGACGTGAAATTTCTGAACGCTGAGCTGCGTTGGTGCAAACGTCCAGTCCTAGCACCTGACTGCGCTATCGATACCCTAGACATTGCGCGTCGCAGATTTCCCGGCTCGCCTGCGTCTCTTGATGCACTTTGCCGACGCTTCAACATCGACAATTCTGCCAGAACGCTACACGGCGCTTTGCTCGACAGTGAGATTCTGGCCGAAGTTTATCTAGAACTGATTGGTGGTAAACAGCCGGACTTTGGGCTCGCATCACCGGGCCAGCAGGTCGAGGTTGCAGGTGGTAGCGAGACAGCTTGGAGACCCACGCCCCGCCCTGCTCCGCTAGAGCCGCGTCTGTCAGAAAAAGAAAAGGCGGCTCACGCCGCCTTTGTCGAAAAACTTGGGTCTGAGGCACTTTGGTCCAAGACCTAGACGCCTTAGGATCAGGCAGTACCCTGTGCGGTAGCAGCCTGACGACGCTGAATTTCGGCGCGGTAGAGCGCAAGAAAATCAATAGTCTCGAGATTCAGCGGTGGGAAACCACCGTCGCGGGTGACATCAGAAACGATGCGACGCACAAACGGGAAAATCATCCGAGGACATTCGATCAGCAAGAACGGATGAACCTGTTCTTCAGGGACGTTTTCGATCTGGAAAACACCTGCGTAGTCGAGTTCAAGCAAGAACAGCTGCTCGCCGCCTGACTTGGATTTGCTATCGATCTTAAGTTTGATAACAACTTCGTACTGGTTCTCTGTGGCGCGCTTTTTTGCATCCAGATTTACCTGCACCTGAACATCAGGCTGCACTTCGCCATTGATGCCTTTTTGCGCAAGAATGTTCTCAAAAGACATGTCCCGCACAAACTGCGCCAATACGTTCATTTTTGGGGCTTGGGGCGCATCCGCCGCCGCTGCACCGTTTTCGTTCTCGGCCATTTACCGCTCTCCGCTAAAATAGATCGCAGCAGGGCATAGCAGGCTGACGCGCCTTGCTCAATGCCGTGTCCAGCCAGAACCCGGATGATTGGCTTTCTTTTCCTCTGAAACCTCAGTGTAGTCGCCGTCAATCACGTCATCCTGCGACCTTTTTGTGGGGTTCTTGTGCTGATGGTGATCATCAAAACCAGATTGGGGTGGCCCGCCCATATCAAACCGCTGCACATTCACTCGCTTACGTGCCCACTGGAAAACCGCCTTTCGAACGGGGGGTGCCAGCAAGGCAAAACCAACGGCATCGGTAAAAAAGCCGGGTGTAAGGAGCAAAGCGCCGGAAAACAGGATCATAGCCCCATGTGCCAAAGGCTCGCTTGGATCATTCAGTTGGGAAAAACTGTTTCTGAGGTCATTCATGGCCAGCCTTCCCTGCGCACGCACCAGCCAAGTTCCCAAAATCGCTGTCAGAACCACAATCAAGAGCGTCGGCCAAAGCCCGATCAGACCGCCAATCTGGATGAACAGGGCAATTTCGATCAGTGGAACAGATAGAAAGGCCAAAAACAGCCACATAGCATCGCCTCCAATAGCTGGGCGTAGGTGGACTCGCCCGGGTGCAGCCCCTACATAGGAATTCGAACACTCCTTTTCCATCCACACCCTGAAAGAGGTGCCGATGAATTCCGCTATCCTGCAGCTACTGGTTCTGGCCGGTATCGCCATTTTTCTCGTTTTGCGTTTGCGCAGCGTGCTGGGCACGCGCGAGGGTTTTGAAAAGCCCCAAGCGCCTACAGCACCGGCTGGCCCCGACCAGCGCCGCGACTTCGAAGTTATCGATGGCGGCCCAGATCTGGATATCACAGACCATGTTCTTGCAGGCAGTGACGCTGCCGAAGCCTTGGCCGCAATGAAGAAGGCCGAACCCGGTTTCGGTGTTTCCGATTTTCTGGGCGGCGCGCGCGGCGCCTATGAGATGATCCTCATGGGCTTTGAGCGTGGCGAGATCGAAGAGCTGAAGCCATTCCTCGCCGATGATGTCTATCAGACCTTTGCTGAAGTTGTGGCCGCACGCGAAGAACAAGGCCTCAAGATTGAGGCGGAGTTCATTGGCGTCCGGGAACTGTCCCTCGTGGATGCCAATTTTGACGAAGCGACTGCGACCGGCGAAATCACTGTGAAGTACATCGGTGAACTGTCGTCTGTGGTTAAGAACGCCGAAGGTGAAATCGTCGAAGGTTCTGACCGCGCAGTAAAGAAACAAAAAGACGTTTGGACCTATGCACGGAAAATGGGAACAGGCGATCCAAACTGGCAGCTTATCGCCACGGACGAATGACCCGGTACCTCCTTGCTATTTCAATTGCGATATCCCTGATGGCTGGCCCGGTTTCTGCTGAAACAGAACCCAGCTATGCCATTCTCGGATTCGAGGATTTGAACGGCTGGGAAGACGATGATCATGCCGCCGCGCTTGAGGTGTTCAAGAACACTTGCGGCGACATGAAAGATCCAGACTGGACTGCACTTTGCAATCTTGCGGCTGAGGCTGGCAACGCAAAGCAGTTCTTTGAACTTTTCTTTCGTCCGGTGATGATTACCGACGGAAACGACGGACTATTCACGGGCTACTTTGAACCCGAGCTGGATGGCTCTCCTGTACGCACGCCGCGATACAAATATCCCATCTACGCGATGCCCCCCGAGGCCAAAAAAATTCGGCCCTGGCTGACCAGACGCGAAATTCTGACGACAGATGTGATGCAGGGTCGTGGATTGGAAATTGCATGGGTTGATGACGCGGTTGAGCTGTTCTTTTTGCAGGTTCAGGGCTCTGGTCGCGTCAAGTATCCGGATGGTTCGTATATCCGCGTCGGGTATGGCGGTTTCAACGGTCATCCCTACCGCTCAATCGGCCAAGAGCTTGTACGCCGCGGCACATATCAACCGCATCAGGTCTCTGCTCAGGTCATAGCCAATTGGGTGCGCCGAAACCCTGAACAAGGCGAGGAATTGTTGTACCACAACGGATCCTACGTCTTCTTTCGAGAGGTCAGCGAAGTCCCGGCAGACAAAGGTCCGTTGGGTGCGATGAACCGATCCATTACGACAATGCGCTCAATCGCAGTTGATCCCGCATTTACCAAGCTGGGCGCGCCGGTCTGGATTGAGAAAGAGGGCAAGTCGCCGATACGCCAGCTGATGGTGGCGCAAGACACGGGATCCGCGATCAAGGGCGCCCAACGCGCGGATATTTTCTTTGGAACCGGGGATGAGGCTGGTCGCATGGCAGGCCGCATCAAGGACCCCGGCCGTCTGGTCGTTCTGATGCCAATTCAGCGCGCCTATGCTCTGCTGCCGGAAGCGGTGCAATGACGAAGCGGCACTTGCGGCCGGACGAATTGGAGCTTTGGCAACAGATCGCCCGTAGTACTGATCCGCTTCACAAGCATCGACCGCCGCAGCCAAAACCCAAACCACTGCCCAAAAAGGCTTCGATTGGCGAGAATAATCCCAAAGCCATTACGCCTTTCAAAGCAGGCCAATCCGCCCAATTCAGAAGCGATACGATCATCCCGCCGCCGACCACTGCCGACCGGTTGAAGCAGGATGGCGTTTCAATGGATGCAAAAGCGTTCGGGCGGATGAAACGCGGCAAGCTCGTCCCCGAAGGTCGACTTGATTTGCACGGAATGACGCTTGATCAGGCGCATGGCGCTTTGGTTCGGTACATTCTAACGGCTCAAAGCCGCGGGTTCAGACTTGTGCTTGTGATTACTGGCAAAGGCGATCGCGAAGATCCTTATGATCCCATGCCGCGCCGGCGCGGTGTTTTGAAAACGCAGGTGCCCCTTTGGCTTCGCATGGCGCCTGTGGCGCAGGCCGTCTTGCAGGTTAGCGAAGCACACCAGAAACATGGCGGGGGCGGTGCCTATTACGTCTATCTGCGTAGGCGGCGCTAGGCCACTCTAGGCGGTAAATCTAGCGCTGAGCGACCGACACCTACGGCCATGCAAACCGTGGCGAGAACGAAAAAGGCTGCCACGCCGAGATATTGGCTTTCAAGACCGATACCAGCGTCAATCAACACACCGGTTATGCCCGGCCCAATGGCTGATCCAAGAACCATGATTGCTGCGGCCATTGCCTTTATCGAACCCAGATGGCGGGTGCCGTAGAACTCTGCCCAAAACGCATTGGGCAAGGTTGCATTTGCCCCTGTCGTCATAGCCAGAAACAGCATTCCGACAAAGGTAGACGTAATGCTTTGTCCCAGCGCAAAAGCGACGAACCCCAAGACCATGGGCAGCTGATACCAGGGGATCAAACGAGCAGAGCCAAACCGGTCCAACATCCAGCCAGACGCCACCATCACAGCCACTGCAGCCATTGTATAAACCGGAAACAGAGCAACGAGATCAATGTGAGCCCAGCCTTTGATTTCGGCGAAATGAACTTGTTGGAAAAAGAACGCGGTGTTGAACGCTGAGGGCCCCAACAAAGCTGGAACCATGAACCAAAACATTGGGTGCGCCATAACGTCTTTGCGGGACCAATGTTTGTTCAACATGCCATTGGCATGATCTTCTTCGGCATGGCTTTGCGGGGTTCGTTCCTGTTTTAGCAAAGTCAGCAGAATTGGAATGGATACCAGACTAACCATCACGGCCCCAACCCACAGCCAGCGCCAGTCCATGATCAGCATGAGCGACACAAAGCTGATAGGCAAAAGCGCTTCGCCGATGGCAAACCCGAGCCCTGCAACAGATAGCGCCCGGCCCCGCGTTGTCACGAACCATCTGGACATCGATACGACCGCGATATGGCTAACCATTCCCTGTCCACTGAAACGCAGCGCAAAGATGACAAACGGAAGCAAAGCGGCCCAAGTGTTCAGCGCCATCAACAGACAGGCGCTCGCGAGCATGGCCAGAACAACGGCCCCCAACGTTCGGCTGCGAAAGCGATCCGTCAAGCCACCGGCCCAAAGCATCACGACAGCCGATGCACTGGTTCCCAATGTATAGATCCCGCCCCATTCCCCATGGCTGAGTTCAAAGGTTTCGCGGATTTCACCGGCAAAGATCGAAATGAAGAATGTCTGTCCAAAGCTGGAAAGAAATGTCAGAAGAACACCAGCAGAAAGCCAGCGTGCGTTATCTCTGAGAAAATTGAACAGGCCCATAAATTGCCTATGAACCTGCCAATCAAATCTCGCAAGCGTTTCCTGTTAAATGTCGTTGGCCGTCAACCAACGCTGGATGTAGTCGGCGACGACATCGGGCACTTCTTCGTGCACCAGATGGCCATAGCCATCGAGACTGATGACCTGTGCGTTGACCATGCGATCTGCGGCCTCAACCGCACCGACCGGTGAAACCATTTTGTCGTTGCTTCCTGTTAGGAACAAACAAGGGTGTTCCAGTCGTCCCAGATCGCTGAGCAGACCATCAAGTTTCCATTGGGCCATCATGAGCAATGTCCCATCCACATGTGATCTTTTACGGAAAAGCCGTGCGTACAAATCCTTGTTTGAGCTGGGTATATCCGACCCTGTTCCAGCCAAAAGTGATAGAACACGATCAGGCTGGGCCATGCTCTTTGTGAGGATATCGACCATACCGGGTGTCATTGCCATCATGCGTGCCGCCATTGGAAACATGAGTCCGGCCAACCCCTGAAATGGTTGCAGTGCTGGATTGATCCCAACGATTTTCGCGCCGTTGTCCAACAGACTTGCCAACCTAAGAGCAATCGCAACGCCGGCCGAATGACCTACGATCGCTTTTGGTTGCCAACGCTGCGTTCTGATTAAACCTGCAATGTCTTGCGACACGCAGTCCATGGATGATCGCATCCGGCTTCCCAGACGGGTAAACCCATGCCCGGGCAAATCGAGCGCGATGACCCGATACGATTTTGACAGAATTGAAATGAGATCGCGCCAGCTGTGAGTCGAGGCGCCTGTGCCATGAAGCAGCAGCAGTTCTGGCCCAGACCCAACACATTGGACATGCCACTCGTGTGGCCGGTTTCTGATAAGTGTCGAATGATCTGCCCAAGGCCAATCCGGCGGCACAGAGCGATCCACCTTATACCTCCAAAGCAGCGCCGATGGCCTTGCTCAGACCGCGTGAATCCGCGCGTGGAAGGGGCACATAAGTTGCGCCCAAAACACCGGCAAGAACATTCAAATCGCGCTGCGGTCGCACTGACGTATCAACCATAACAGAGGGTAAATTCATCAACCGCAGGACACCGGCCATCGTCTCGGCGTCTTCCTTTGCCGCGGCACGTCCAACCCGTCCGGGTAAGGGTACATTGGTGCGGCCGTCGGTCAGTATGGCCAACGACGGCGACAAACCCTGGCTTTGCGCTTGTTGAGCAAGTTCGGACATGGCCTTAAGACCGGCGGCCAAAGGCGTTCCACCGCCCCCCGGCAATCCTGCCAACCTGCGTTTCGTCTGAACGAGAGAACGCGTAGGCGACAAGATCACCTCCGCGCCTTCACCACGAAAGGCGATCAAAGCCACATGGTCACGCCGCGAATACGCTTCGCCCAGCATCAATTCGACAGCGCCTTTGGCTTCGGACAATCGGGCAACGGCTGATGAGCCGGAGGCATCGACCCCGAAAATAATCAAACGATCGGACAGTTCCTGATATTGGCGGATGTGAATATCGCTGGATCGGATGAGAAGGCCACTAGCCTTTGGCTGTGCCTTTCGGCGCATCGGTTGCCACGGTGCCGCTGCGCGCAGTGTGGCGACGATGTCTATTCGGTTGTCTCCGGTTGGAGTGCCCAGCCGCGATGGCAGTGGCCGGCCGCGCCGGTTGCCTTTTCGTTTTTGCCCCGCGCCGCCAGAGCCTTTTGCCCCTTTGGCGCTGCCGGGCTTGTCCAATGCTGACAAGATCTCTGGGGGCAGCAAAGCCTTGACCGCTTCGATCAACATCTCGCTTGGTATGTCTTGCAGATTTTCATCCGCCTCATGGTTTTGTGGCTCTTCTGGCTCAGGGGCTTGATCGGGTTGATCAGGGCTGTCTTCGGCCTCTTGCGGGATCATCGTTGCGCGGTGCGAATAGACCAGTTGCGCCGCGATTTGCAGGTCTTCACCGGTCACAGCTGTATGTCCAACCAAGGCCGCATGTGCGCGTGCGCAGGCCAGTGCCAAAAGCGGTGCGCGCAAACTGTCGATGCCAAATCGCGCCGCTGTCACGACCAACATCTCAAGCGCGTCTTCTGGAACGCCGATTTCACCGACAGCTTTTCTTGCGCGCAGGACGTCGTGCTGATCCAAAACGATCTCGGCCAGTTCTGCCGCGCGCAAACCGTCCAGCTCCAGGGAAAACGCCAATCTTTCGCGCAACGCCATTGGCGCCACTTCGTCATCATCGGCGCCTTCGTCCATAAGGATCAGGCAATGGCCCATTTGCGTATCCAGTGCCTGCGCCAAACGCGCGGCCAATCCTGCCGTGCAGCGTTCGGCCATCGTCAGCAGCAGAAATTGAGGCTCGGCCAAAAGCCCCTTTGACTTGACCACGCGCCCTTGGGCCAAGGTGCCAGAGATGTCTATGCCACCGAATAGCTGCGCATCGGCAATGTTGGGCGTGATGCGCCGCAATGGGGCAAGGCTTGGAGGTCGGGAACCCAGAAAAATATCACGAACCGGACTGGCGCGTGACCGCAGGTGCAGTCCGCCCAACCCGGCAGGATCAACGGCCAGCAGGGTCAGGGCCAATTGACCTGTGATCCAAGACTGGGCGGAATCCTCAATCATGCCAAAACGTCATCCACCGTGCGCTGGACTCGCGTTGCAGAACCGGCGTCGTCCAAAGGATCGCGGCGCAACCGGTGGGACAGCGCCATAGGCGCCACCGCTCGCAAATGATCGCGGGTGACAAGGCTGGCACCTTCGAATGCGGCCATCGCCTTGGCAGTGCGAAGCAAGGTCAGCTCGCCGCGAAGACCATCCGAGCCGAGCGTGACACAAAGCTGCGCGCAATCGCGCAATGTGTCGTCTGGTGTTTGAACATCAGCAAGAACACTGCGGGCGGACAGAATCGCATCACGGATCTTGGCGTCCTCAGCACGCCACTTTTTGAGAAACTGGCTTTTGTCTGCTTCGAAACCCGCGCGGCGTCGTATGACCTCGATTCTTTCTTCGATGTCAGACGGGGAGCGAACCTCAACCGACAATCCGAAACGATCAAGCAATTGAGGGCGCAATTCGCCTTCTTCGGGATTCCCCGAGCCAACGAGCACGAACCGGGCGTCATGGCGAATAGAAAGCCCCTCGCGTTCGATGACGTTTTCACCGGACTGCGCAACATCAAGAAGAAGATCGACGATGTGGTCCTCCAACAGGTTCACTTCGTCGATGTAAAGATAACCGCGATTTGCACGTGCCAGAAGTCCGGGCTCGAACGCTTTCTCGCCACGGGTCAGAGCGCGCTCAATGTCCAACGCCCCGACAACACGATCTTCGGTCGCGCCAAGGGGCAAATCGATGACTGGGGTCGGAACTTCGGCGATTTCGTCCGACGTTGTTTCAGCCCATTCAGCTTCTTCATCGGGGCTTGCCGCATTGGTTGGGCTGCCCCGAACGACAGCAATCGGTGGCAGCAAACCGGCCAACGCACGGACCGCAGTCGACTTCCCGGTTCCGCGATCACCAAAAACCAGAACACCGCCGATACCCGGATCAACCGCTGTTAGGATCATGGCCTGCTTCATGGCCTCTTGTCCGACGATGGCAGAAAACGGGAATGGTTGCTTAATGGGTCTCATCTCTGGACCTCCTTGAGAATTCTTGGGCTTTGACCGTCCCAGCTGCCGGTCTCGCCAGCGATACGGAACCGGGCGTAAAGCTCTTCGCGAAACCACTGTCCGTCGCGGACGGCAGCAATTGCCTTGGCGTGGGGGCCATCCTTGCGCGCAAAATTCGCCATGCTTGCGGTGTCAGGCCAAATGGAAAACGTGACCTGATGCAAAAGCGGAACTTCCCCGATGCCAATCTTGAAAATCACGTTTGGATCAGAGCCAATTACAGCGCTGATGTCCGGAACCTGCCCCCAGAACTTCATCGCGATCGATGGCTTCAGGGTGGCGCGGGTCAGGGCAGCGATGGGGCCGGCCCCCGAATCGTCCTGGGGAACGAACGGTGTTTCGTTGGCCCATTCACCACGCGAGGAAATTGGATTCAGAAAGACAGTCCAATCTTCGGCAGCGCGCGCTCGATACCGGGCAAAGATGTTCTGAGTTTGAAGGGCCGTGCGCGCTGTGTGCAGGTCATCCCAAACGCACAAGATGGCGTAAACAGCGGTGTTTGGCACAGGCGTAAACCCTTCACCGGTGCCGGAGCCACACAGCTTCCAAAACGACAAACCATCAATTCTAGGAAGGGAAAGACGTGCCGCGCCCATCATGGCCAGCGCCCAAAGACGTGACGAGATTCCGTCGAAACGGAACAGGCTGAGACTAACGGTTTGCATCTTTGCATTTCCCATGCATGTCAACTTAGTCTGACACATAGATCGTATAAAGAAAAGGAAAATGCCCTCTTGAAAACGGGATACAACGAAACATTGTCAGCTTAAGTTGACAGTGCTAGGCTCGATCCGACATGACTAAGATAGACACATCTATGACTCCGGCGCCCAATGCGCATGCGATAGTCGTCGGGGCTGGGCTCGGTGGCCTTGCGTCGGCAATGCGACTCGGTGCGCGTGGCTACCGGGTAACTGTGATCGACAGACTTGATGTGCCCGGCGGCCGTGGCTCTGCCATCTGGAAAGACGGGCATCGATTTGATCTGGGGCCCACCATCGTCACCGTACCTCAGGTGTTCAAGGAGCTGTGGGCGGCCTGCGGGCGTGACTTCCATTCAGAAGTGGATCTGCGTGCGCTGGACCCATTCTATGAAATTCGCTGGCCAGATGGGTCTGTTTTCACCGCCCGGCAGGATGGTGAAGCGATGCGTGAAGAAGTGCGTCGCCTGTCACCCGGTGATCTTGCCGGGTATGACAAGTTCATCAAGGACAGCGAAGCACGCTATTGGTTTGGTTTCGAGGATCTGGGCCGCCGGTCCATGCACAAGCTTTGGGATTTGATACAGGTGCTGCCCCGCTTTGCGATGCTGCGCGCTGACCGGTCCGTCTACGCGCATGCTGCCAAACGGGTAAAAGATGAACGCTTGCGCATGGCGCTTTCCTTTCACCCCCTGTTTATCGGGGGCGATCCCTTCAACGTCACGTCGATGTACATTCTGGTGTCGCATCTCGAAAAGGAATTCGGGGTTCACTATGCGATGGGCGGCGTTGCTGAAATGGCCCGTTGCATGGGCAATGTTATCAAGGATCAAGGCGGTGTCCTGCGGATGAAAACAGACGTGGATGAGATCGTCGTTCAGAACGGTCGCGCCACTGGTGTCCGTTTGGTGTCTGGCGAAACGATTGACGCGGATGTGGTGGTTTCAAACGCGGATGCCGGGTTCACCTACAATCACCTGTTGCGAAACCATAGTCGCAAACGCTGGACCGCCAAGAAGCTTCGAAAATCGCGTTGGTCGATGGGGCTGTATGTCTGGTACTTCGGAACAAAAGGTACAGCGAATATGTGGAAGGATGTGGGTCACCACACCATCCTGAACGGACCCAGATACCGAGGTCTGGTGCGCGACATCTTTCTCAAAGGCAAACTGGCCGATGACATGTCTTTGTATGTGCACAGACCATCGGTGACTGATCCCACCGCCGCACCAGAGGGGGACGATACCTTTTACGTCCTGTCTCCTGTCCCGCATCTTGGTCACGATCAGGCAACGGACTGGTCGTTGGTTTCTGACAGCTACCGGGAGAAAATGATCAAGGTTCTGGATGAACAGCTGATCCCCGGTTTCGCGGACCGCATCACAGCGCAAGAAACCTTTACCCCTGATACTTTTGAATCGCGGTATCGGTCTCCCTTTGGCACCGGGTTCTCGATCGAACCTCGAATCCTTCAAAGCGCCTGGTTCAGACCGCATAATGTTTCCGAAGAGGTCGATGGTCTTTACTTGACAGGTGCCGGAACACATCCGGGCGCTGGGCTACCAGGCGTCATTTCGTCAGCCGAAGTGCTGAGTCAGCTTGTTCCGGACCCGGAATATTTGGCTGTGCACCAAAAGGTCGCTGCCGAATGACGCAGGCAAATGCAGATATGGAAGCCTGCGCAGAAATGATCCGTCATGGATCCCTGTCGTTTCATGCCGCTTCCAAACTGTTACCGGCCGATGTGCGAAACCCTGCACTTGCACTCTATGCTTTTTGTCGGCTGGCCGATGACGCCGTCGACTTGCAGCAGGAAAAGGCTGCGGCGGTTCTTCAGCTTCAGGAGCGATTGACGCTGGTCTATGAAGGCCGCCCCAGAAACGAAGCGCCAGACCGTGCGTTCGCCGCGGTTGTCGAGTCTTTTCAGATGCCCCGCGCTTTGCCCGAGGCTTTGCTCGAAGGATTGGCCTGGGACGCCATGGGCCGACGATACGAGACGCTGTCAGATGTCTTTTCCTACTCTGCGCGCGTCGCGTCGGCTGTTGGTGCGATGATGTCTGTTCTTATGGGTGTCCGTGATCGTGACGCTTTGGCACGCGCATGCGATTTGGGCGTGGCGATGCAATTGACAAATATTGCGCGCGATGTTGGCGAAGATGCGCTGGAGCATAGGCTGTATTTACCGACTGACTGGCTAAGCGACGCTGGGCTGGAACCCGAGGCGTTTTTCGCTAATCCGATGCCGACCAAGGCGATCCGCCAAATGACCCGTCGGCTCGTGATGCAAGCCAACCGACTGTACTATCGATCGGAACCTGGCATCGCAGCACTGCCCTTAAAATGCCGTCCCGGGATATACGCAGCGAGACTGATTTATGCCGGAATAGGGTCTGAAGTGGCAGAGGCTGGTTACGATTCCATCACGTCGCGTGCGCACACGTCCAAGGTTCAAAAAGTGGGATGGTTGATGCAGGCCGGACTGCGATCCGCATTGTCATGCGTCAGCCCACAGGCGGCAACACTTTATGCCGAACCATTGCCAGAAGTGGCCTTTTTGGTTGATGCCGCGGCTGAGCAAAAACAGACCTGGAGCCGCGCAGACAGTCTAATGGATGCTTTGACGGCACTCGCGGCCAATGACCGCGCCCGCAAACAAGCCTTGCTAACGGATCGCGCGCGGCCTACCTGACCTCTCATGGTCTATGCATTGTTCTTGATTTTTTTAGCGGCCTGCTTTGCGGCAGGTTCCACTGGTGGTTTGTTCCCACCGGGCCCATGGTATCGCGAACTGTCAAAACCAAGCTGGACACCGCCGGATTGGGTTTTCCCGGTTACGTGGACGACGCTTTACATTTGTATGGCGAGCGCGGGCGCGCGTGTTGCCTTGGCCGATAATAACGCCTTTGCCATGGCGCTGTGGTCTTTGCAGATCGCTTTGAACGGATTGTGGACCCCGGTTTTCTTTGGATTGCAGAAGATCAAGCTGGGGCTGATTGTATTGATCGCTCTTTGGCTTTCCGTTGCAGCCACGATGATTGCCCTTTGGATGGTTGACTGGATATCCGGTCTGCTCTTCGTACCCTATCTTGTTTGGGTGACGATCGCCGGTGCCCTGAATGCATCCGTTATGCAGCTGAACCCGGAAGAGCGCTAAATTCCGAACGACCATCCCGCCCGTCGCGGGACACGCACGGCAAGCATTGGTTTGAGAAGCGGAGATCTGAAGCGGGTTAAATCGAGCGCTTCGTGAACACCGGTGCATGTCTCGCCGTCGATCGTCGTTCGCACAGATGATCTGGAATAGAACGGTGCATCGAGCATATTCATGATCTGCCGTGGCTTGGTTCCTTTGTCACCGCGCGTTTCGCGTTTGACCGCCCAAAGAGATCTACTGAAGCCAAGCTTTGGAGGCAGCGCGATTTCATGTGCATTGCCCTGCGCGTCAAAATGAAAACCGGAGGCCAACTCGGATCCATTCAATCGGGTCGCATCATAGAAACACGTCGCTCCGCCCTTGGCCGGGAAACGCCCCCATGTCCAATAGCTGAAATCCTGCTCCAGCGCTCGTGTACCAAAGTTAGCGTCAAAGTACCCGTGACCAGACCATTGCCATCCCTTGGCTTCGAGATCGCATTCGATGCGGGAACAAGGGCCAAATGGACGCCAAATGTGGGCACCATCCGGTGTCAGCGGCAATTCGACTGTTGTAATCGCGCTGGGCGTGACGCGAATTTGTCCACGCACGCGGGATACAATTGGGGGTCCGGAAACCTCATTGACGTCAATAACCAATGTGCCCCGATCCCATGTCATGGATGACGGCCCGACGGTGAATCGTCTTGGGCTCTGTCGCAGCGCACTACGACCTCTGTCTGTCATAGTGAACCGTCCGCCCGGCCCATAAGTCGCGACGTTGATGCAGACGTTGTTTTCGGGATCCTTTCTGCCTGACCAGGCGTACCAGGGCGAGAAGACAGATCCTATAAACCCGATGACGGATAGCGCGCGTGTCCCGCAATCTGAGATCCCGTCGACATACCACCAGGCATAGCCGTTTTCCTGGACGTTGAGGTGAAAGTTTGGCCCCCCAATATCGCCTCGGCCGCGTGCCTGCCGGAGAGCGCCGCCATCGGAACCCCTGCCCCCGGGTGACACCCGCCTCCGCACAGCGTCAGCCCCGGTATGGCCGTTCGGGCGCGCGGCCTGTTCAAGGCCGCTGTCATCCCATGCGGGCTCTGCCCGTAAAGGGACCCTGCGCTGCCCGGAAAGAGCGTGTCGAATTTTTGAGGCGTCGTCAGCGCAGGTTTTCCCGGAGCCGGTGAGAAGGTCAGGCCGAAGCGTTCCAGCGCCGTGAAGGTCCGTCTGTGACATGTTTCAAACTCCCGTTCATCCACACCGCGCCGAGAGGTTGGCGGCGCGTTCAGGATGATTTCAAAACGTTCCAATTTCGGAACTTGCTTGGATTGCCCACGATCCTCTGCGCAGACATACAAGGTTGTGTCGTCTGCAAGTGTGCCACGCTCCAGCGCGCTGAAATCCGTGCGAGGATCGGCGCAAAAGAAAACGTTGTGATGGGCCAACTCGGGCCCTTTCGCTTCGGCTGCAAACGCCCATACATGAGCAGACAAACTGCGCGCCGCCTTGGCTGTCTGCGGCGCAACGTCGGTCATCGCATCGCCGAGCTGGCCGAGCGCCAATGCCCGGGGATCGCCGTTGAACACAACTTGGGCAGCTGGCAAAATGCTTCCGTCTTGCAACGCGACTCCTGTCACGCCCTCACTGTCTGTCAAAATCCTTGTTACATGGGCGCCAAACCTGAACTGACCGCCCCGCGCTTGAATAAGATCGGCGATGGTGCAGGCCAGCCGATGCATCCCACCCTCGATCACCCAGACACCCGCTTCTTCGGCTTGCCAAATCAACGACAGCAGAGCCGGCGCTTTGTAAGGTGAGCCGCCCACGTAAGTTGCGTATCGCCCAAACAATTGCCGCAAGCGCGGGTCTGAAAAACTGCGCTTCAAAAGTGCTGCCAAGGTCGAAAGAGGCGCCATGGCGCCAAGCAGGGAAGGATTGGATGCAACCACCCTGAAAAGTTGGCTCAACTCAGGTTCTGGCGCCTCCATCATCGGCTGACGGAAAGCGGCAAATAATGTCTCTGTTCTTGCGCAAAATGCCTCGAACTCACGCCGTGATGCACTCCCACAAAAGGCTTCGATAGCTTCTGCGCTGCGTGTTCGATCGGAAAATAGATCCAAAGGGCCGGAATCTGGCCACCAGTGACGGGCCAGCACATCCTGTTTGTGAAGCGATACGTGAGATTCCAGCTTTTCGCCGACGTGATCGAATAGGTGGTCGAACACATGGCGCATGGTCAGGACGGTGGGGCCGGCATCGACACCGCCAGCATCGCTGGGAATCTGACGCATTTTCCCGCCGGGTGCATCAAGCCGGTCAACGACAGTCACATCCAGCCCGGCATGGGCCAAGGGCAGCGCAGCGCACAGCCCACCAATGCCAGCACCCACCACGACCACTGGTCCTTTGCGGGCTGTCCCGAAGGTATCTGTCGTTCTTTTCATAGACCAATAGTTGACTCGCGAACTTCAACTGTCCAGTATGATTTACACATAGATGTCTAAAAAGAATGACACACCGCGCAAAAGCGCACTTCTCCAAGGGAGTCCTGAATGGGAATGCATGCTCGAATTGACGCAGCAATAGAAGCAGCCATCGCGACGGGGCAGGGCCGTACAGCACCCGCCAGATTGTCTTCCGCCCTACACTATGCCTGCACTCCTGGCGGCGCGCGCATCCGACCCACGATCTTGATGTCTGTTGCCATGGCGTGTGGCGACGATCAGCCCAAACTAAGCGACGCAGCCGCTGCAGCGTTGGAGCTGATCCACTGCGCCAGTCTGGTCCATGATGATTTGCCATGCTTTGACGACGCCGATCTTCGGCGCGGTAAACCGTCCGTTCATCGCGCCTTCTCGCAACCGCTGGCGGTACTGGCGGGCGACTCTCTCATTATTCAGAGTTTTGGAATTCTTGCTGCTGCGGCACCAGCCGCGCCTGATCGCGCCTTGGGCCTGATTGAAATTCTATCCCGTCAAACCGGAATGCCGCACGGAATCTGCGCGGGGCAGGGGTGGGAAAGTGAAAGCGACATTGATTTGTCTGCCTATCACCTGTCCAAAACAGGCGCGCTGTTCATTGCCGCGACCCAGATGGGCGCGGTGGCCGCTGGGCAAGAAGCAGAACCATGGTTTGAGTTGGGCGCTCGCATCGGTGAAGCGTTTCAGGTCGCTGACGATCTGCGCGATGCTCTGTGTGACGAAGCGGAGCTGGGCAAGCCAGCGGGACAGGATGATTTGCACGGCAGACCAAACGCAGTTGCGCAGCTGGGTCTGAATGGGGCGGTCAGCCGATTGAATGACATTCTTTCCGGTGCAATCGCTTCGATACCGGCCTGTCCGGGCGAGGCACAGCTGGCGCAAATGGTCCGGATGTATGCAGAAAAGCTCGTCCCGGCAGAAGTCTTGGCCAAGGCAAGAGCCTAAATCATGACGATGACAGCAGACAATCCTTCGAAGGCCAAATCTCGTCGGGTTGGTCTGAGCACCCGAATTGCCCGGATCATTGCCAAGCCCGGCTTTCAACGGTGGGCGGCACATTTCCCACTGACCCGTGGTGTTGCCAGACGTGAAGGCGAAGCGCTGTTCGACCTTGTTCAGGGCTTCGTGTCTTCGCAGGTACTGTTCGCCATCGTTCGGTTGGAATTGATTCACCGATTGATGGAAGGGCCGATGACGGCGGGGCAGTTGGCGCAGGGATCCGGCGTTCCGGTCGAACGGATGCAGCGCCTGGTTCAGGCTGGCGCTGCTCTGGGCCTGATGCGCAGACGAGGGGATCTGTTTTCGGTCACGCAAAAAGGGGCCGCTCTGATCGGAGTCCCGGGTCTGGAACAGATGATCCTTCATCATGATGTTCTGTACCGCGATCTCAGTGACCCCGTTGAGTTCCTGAAGGGCAACAAAGAAACAGAGCTGGCCGGCTTTTGGCCCTATGTATTCGGCGCTGAAGGGGCCACGGATCCTGAAACGACCGCCGTTTATTCCGACCTGATGGCAAAGTCTCAGGGTTTGGTTGCCCAAGACACTTTGCGCGCAATCAAACTCGATGGCATCCAGATGATGCTGGACGTCGGCGGTGGCTCCGGTGCTTTTGCCGAAGCGGCCGCAACCGCCTATCCCGATCTAAAGGTAACTTTGTTTGATCTGCCCAAGGTCGTGGATGCCGCGAGTACGCGTCTGAGCAGTTCAGCGGTCAAAGACCGAATCAAAGCCAGCGCAGGATCGTTTCGTGATGACCCGCTCCCGCAGGGCGCAGAAGCGATTTCACTGATCCGGGTTTTGTACGACCACGAGGACACAACAGTTGTGGCCTTGTTGGAGGCCGCGTTTGCCACGCTTCCTAGCGGCGGCAGAATCATCATTTCAGAGCCAATGTCAGGCGGCCAGACCCCTGAAAAATCCGGTGATGTCTACTTTGCCTTTTATTGCATGGCCATGCGCACCGGCACTGTACGCAGTCAGAACCGGATCGCGGAACTCTTGAAAACTACCGGGTTTAGCGACGTTCAGACACCCAAATCTGCAAGGCCTTTCGTGACTTCCGTGGTCACGGCGACCAAGCCGTAAGGCCTGCAAATTCAGACTGTCTATTTTAGTTGACACTAAAAGATGTAACGGTAAACTTACAATAACGATGTAAACCTGTTTGCCGTTTTGGGGATTCGCTGAAGCGCAGCAAACAACTGAGAACAAGGGGGGTAACATCATGAAGACCAACGCCGTCCTTCTGAATGGGCCCAAGGAACTCGCTGTGTCCGAACTCAGCCTCTCCCAGCCTGGACCCCGTGATCTTGTTGTCGACATCAAACATTCTGGAATTTCGACCGGCACCGAAAAATTGTTCTGGTCTGGCCAGATGCCACCCTTTCCCGGCATGGGTTACCCTTTGGTCCCGGGCTACGAGGCGGCTGGTGAAGTTGTAGAAGCTGGCGCAGAGACTGGCTTTAAGGCTGGTGAACATGTGTTTGTGCCGGGAGCGAATTGCTACGACGGCGCCTTTGGTTTGTTCGGAGGAGCTGCATCGCGTGTCGTGACGGATGTGGATCGTGTGACCCGAATCGATCCGGGGCACGGTCCTCAGGGCGCCCTCCTCGCTCTGGCGGCCACCGCCCGGCATGCCATGGCTGGTTTGGACAAGGCACTGCCTGACCTCATCGTTGGGCATGGCGTCTTGGGCCGACTTTTGGCCCGTCTCACCGTTGCTGCGGGCGCGCCTGCGCCGACGGTCTGGGAAATTGATGTCGACCGCTCAAAGGGCGCAGCCGGCTATGAAGTCATTCATCCCGACAACGATGAACGGCGCGACTACAAATCGATCTACGACGCTTCGGGGCGCGGCGACCTGCTCAACGAATTGGTTGGCCGCATTGCGAAGGGCGGAGAAATTGTTCTGGCTGGTTTCTACACTCAGCCGCTCCAATTCGCGTTTCCGCCAGCCTTCATGAAAGAAGCGCGTTTCCGCGTCGCCGCGGAGTGGGAGCGCGACGACCTCTGTGCCACGCGCGCTCTCGTCGAAAACGGTGCGCTGAGCCTTGACGGACTGATCACGCATCAATCCGACGCCACGCAAGCCCCCCAAGCATATGAAACGGCCTTCGAAGATCCGGCCTGTCTCAAAATGATCCTGAACTGGTCGCCCACGCGTTCAAACACGTCCGGGCCACAATCGGAGAATGCCGCATGAAGGACGAAGTGCCGAACCTGAAGGGGTACGACAAGCGCCTCAAAGACGAAGCGACCGAGGAACTGGATGAAATTCCGGTGACAGAACCAACGTCCAAGACACAGATCATCGCGATCTATGGCAAAGGCGGAATTGGCAAAAGCTTCACGCTGGCTAATCTGAGCCACATGATGGCAGAGCAGGGCAAGCGCGTTCTGCTGATCGGTTGTGATCCAAAGTCGGACACCACGTCATTGCTATTTGGCGGAAAGGCTTGCCCAACGATCATCGAAACCTCGACCAAAAAGAAACTGGCCGGTGAAGAGGTGAAGATCGGGGACGTCTGTTTCAAGCGCGGCGGTGTTTTTGCGATGGAACTCGGCGGTCCAGAAGTCGGGCGCGGATGTGGTGGTCGCGGGATCATCCATGGCTTTGAACTGCTGGAAAAGCTGGGCTTCCACGACTGGGACTTCGACTATGTCCTTTTGGACTTTCTCGGCGATGTGGTCTGTGGCGGCTTTGGCCTGCCGATCGCGCGTGACATGGCGCAGAAGGTCATTCTGGTTGGGTCCAACGATCTGCAATCGCTGTACGTCGCAAACAATGTTTGTTCCGCGGTTGAGTATTTCCGCAAACTGGGCGGGAACGTCGGTGTTGCCGGGCTTGTTGTGAACAAAGACGATCATTCCGGCGAGGCGCAGGCCTTTGCTGAAGCGGCGGGCATTCCTGTGCTGGCTTCTATTCCTCAGGATGATGATCTGCGGAAAAAATCGGCCAACTACCAGATTGTCGGAACGCAAGAGAGCCAGTGGGGCGCATTGTTTGCAGCGCTGGGCGACAACGTTGCCAAGGCTCCGCCAGTCCGGCCCAAGCCGCTGAGCCAGGACGGATTGCTTGATTTGTTTGATGGCTCGGAAACTGGCGCGGGCATCGTGCTTGAGCCAGCGACTGACATGGACATGCGTGGCAGCAATGCAGCGCCAAAAGAATCCCTCGAGGTGATTTACGACGACGCCTGACGGCAGGACCCGGGGCTCTGCCCCGGACCCCGGAGGTATTGGGACAGAGAAGAAGAGACATACCGTGAGCAACGAAAAGACATATGACGAAACGGCCGAAGTTGAGGTCATTCGAGGCGCGCCTCGGGATGAAGTCAGCGTGGAAGGCGTTCCGGCAGATGGGCTTGGTTGCCACTCGGGAGCCGAAATGGAAAAGGCCGCGCGCATGGCGGGCAATTCCGAGATGCTGGATCAATACGCCAAGGATTACCCTGTCGGCCCGCATGATCAACCTCAGAGCATGTGCCCCGCATTCGGGAGTCTGCGTGTTGGTCTGAGAATGAAACGGGTTGCCACCGTGCTTTCGGGCTCGGCCTGCTGTGTTTATGGCCTGACCTTCGTTTCCCATTTTTACGGCGCCCGTCGTTCTGTCGGCTATGTGCCTTTCAATTCCGAAACATTGGTTACCGGCAAGCTGTTCGAGGACATTCGCGACAGTGTTCACGAAATGGCCGACCCGGATCGTTTTGATGCAATTGTGGTGACCAATCTTTGCGTTCCCACCGCGTCCGGGGTGCCGCTGAGATTGCTTCCGGACGAGATAAACGGCGTCCGCATCGTGGGCATTGATGTTCCGGGTTTCGGGGTGCCGACGCATGCCGAAGCAAAAGACATTCTGGCTGGCGCCATGCTCAACTATGCGCGTCAGGAAATCGAGGCTGGGCCTGTTGCTGCGCCGGAAGGCGGCAAGTCTGACCGTCCCACGGTTGCCTTGCTGGGCGAAATGTTTCCTGCCGATCCGATGATGATCGGCGCGATGCTGGCCCCAATGGGAATGGCCGCCGGGCCGGTTGTACCCTGCCGGGAGTGGCGCGAATTGTATGCGGCGTTGGACAGCTCTGTGGTTGCTGCTGTTCACCCTTTCTATACGGCTGCCGTGCGTGAGTTTCAGGCGGCCGGACGTCCGATCGTCGGCAGCGCCCCGGTTGGGCATGATGGTACTGCGGAATGGCTGCGGGCCATCGGAGAAGCACACGGTGTTCCGGCTGCGCAGATCGCGGCTGCGCAAAACGCCTTTTTGCCGGCTATTAAAGGTGCACTTGCCGGTGCACCAATAAAGGGAACGGTTACCCTGAGCGGGTACGAAGGCAGCGAGCTTTTGGTCGCGCGTCTGCTTGTCGAGAGTGGCGCGGATCTGCGGTACGTCGGCACGGCTTGCCCAAAGACACCTTGGTCCGACCCGGATCGCGAATGGCTCGAAGCCAAAGGTATCAAGGTCAAATTCCGCGCATCGCTCGAGGACGATTGCGCAGCGATGGAAGCTGTCCAGCCGGATCTGGCCATTGGCACGACACCGGTTGTTCAGAAGGCCAAAGAGCTTGGCATTCCGGGTCTCTACTACACCAATCTGATATCCGCGCGTCCGCTGATGGGACCAGCTGGAGCCGGCAGCCTCGCTGAAGTGGTCAACGCCGCCATCGCTGGCAAAGCGCGCATGGATTACATGAAGGACTTCTTTGAAGGTGTCGGGAGTGGCGACACCGCTGGCGTCTGGGAGGGCTCGCCCAATTTACGGCCCGACTTCCGAGCTCAGCACCAGAAGAAACTCGACAAACTGGCCCGTGCTGCCAAAGCGCAGGAGATGATCTGATGCTGATTCAAGATCATGACAGAGCGGGTGGATACTGGGGCGCAGTCTATGCCTTTTGCGCCGTCAAAGGGCTGCAGGTCGTTATCGATGGTCCAGTTGGATGCGAAAACCTGCCTGTCACATCGGTTCTGCACTACACGGACGCATTGCCCCCTCATGAGCTCCCTATCGTGGTGACTGGCCTCGGTGAGGAGGAGCTGGGTCGGGAGGGGACCGAGGGTGCCATGAAGCGCGCCTGGGGTGTGCTCGACCCGGCTCTACCAGCTGTTGTTGTGACCGGTTCAATCGCCGAAATGATCGGGGGTGGAGTCACGCCGCAAGGCACCAACATCCAGCGTTTCCTGCCCAGAACGATCGATGAAGATCAGTGGGAGAGCGCGGACCGCGCCATGACATGGATATTTACCGAATTCGGTATGACCAAAGGCCGGATGCCGCCTGAAAAGAAACGCGAAGAGGGCGCCAAGCCCAGGGTGAACATCCTTGGGCCCATGTACGGCACTTTCAATATGCCATCGGATTTGCATGAAATCCGGCGTCTCGTGGAGGGGCTCGGCGCTGAGGTCAACATGGTGATGCCGTTGGGCGCTCATCTGGCTGAAATGCGCAATCTGGTCAACGCCGACGCCAATATTTGCATGTACCGTGAATTCGGGCGTGGTTTGGCCGAAGTGTTGGGCAAGCCTTATCTTCAGGCCCCGATCGGTGTTGAGAGCACAACCAAGTTCCTGCGCACGCTGGGCGAAATGCTGGATCTCGATCCTGAGCCGTTTATCGAACAGGAAAAGCATTCGACCCTGAAACCTGTCTGGGATCTGTGGCGTTCAGTGACACAGGATTTCTTTGCCACCGCGAGTTTTGGGATCGTGGCAAACGAAACCTACGCACGCGGTGTACGAAACTACCTTGAAAACGATCTGGGTCTGCCGTGCTCCTTTGCCGTGGCACGCTGTGCCGGGTCAAAAACAAACAATGAAGAAGTTCGCAGTCTGGTGCACAACAAGCGTCCGCTTGTTCTGATGGGCTCGATCAACGAGAAAATGTATCTGGCCGAAACCAAGGCTGGACATGGGCCGCAACCGGTCTTTATGCCTGCCAGTTTCCCGGGCGCCGCGATCCGGCGGCATACCGGAACACCCTTTATGGGATACGCAGGCGCAACTTACATTCTGCAAGAAGTCTGCAACGGGCTGTTCGATGCCCTGTTCCATATCCTGCCTTTGGCAACCGATATGGATCAGACCGATGCAACACTGACTCCGCTGCGGCGCGACTTCCCCTGGGATGCCGACGCTCAGACGGAACTGGATCGAATTGTTTCGGAGCATCCGGTTCTTACCCGAATTTCCGCAGCAAAGAATCTGCGCGACGCCGCTGAGGCCGAAGCGCTGAAACAGGGGGCTGAACGTGTCGTTCTTGAAACGGTGCAGGCCCTCGCTCCACGCGTTCAACAAAAGGAGGTCGGGCCATGACCGATTTCACTTCGAGCGAACCGCGCCACAAAGGGCATACCGCCAGACGTGGAACGGAATTTCTTTTCTACTTCAGTCTCATCTTCGTGTTGGCGATCCCATTCGCCCTCGTTGGGTGGGTGCTGGAGGTGTTCCAAAAGCAGACGCTTATGCTGCACGGCCCGTTGGCCCGTGCCTGGGCCGAAGCTGACCGGATCACGCCCCTGATCTTCTCTGCGTGATCCCGAAAGCCGCGCGAGGGGCGCGGCGTGATCATGTGGGGAGCAAGAGCTGACCGTTTCCGAAAGGGACGGACAGATGCCTGTGGATTCTCCATGGGAAACCCGGCCGCAGGGTGTGCGGCGTCAGTCCTAACATTCCGGAGGAAAGTTCATGGCTGATAATTCCGACCTGTCCTTCACAGGTCTCACCGACGAGCAGGCGCAGGAACTGCATTCCGTCTACATGAGCGGCCTTTGGCTGTTCTCGGCGGTTGCGGTGGTCGCACACCTCGCGACCTTCATCTGGCGTCCGTGGTTCTGAGGAAGGCATAGCAAATGGCAAAGTTCTATAAGATCTGGCTCGTTTTCGATCCCCGCCGCGTGTTCGTGGCGCAGGGCGTCTTCCTGTTTCTGCTGGCTGCGATGATCCACATGGTGGTGCTGTCCAACGGCATCAACTGGTTCGACACCGCAGCAGCGGCAGGCATGTAAACACGCCGGCCATCTAGGCCCAGCGTGGGACATGAGAGCCCAACCAAAAGAAGCCGGCGGGCGGGGCGGACCCCGCGTCGCCCGCGGCAAGCAAATGATAACCATGACGGCCCCCTCGAACTCGAGGTCGCGCCGCCAAACGCGGAGAATTGAAGATGGCGCTGCTCAGCTTCGAGAAAAAGTATCGCGTCCGCGGAGGGACGCTGATCGGCGGCGATCTGTTCGACTTTTGGGTAGGCCCTTTTTACGTGGGCTTCTTCGGGGTCACGACCGCCTTTTTTGCCATGCTCGGTACGATCCTCATCCTTTGGGGCGCCGCGCATCAAGGCACATTCAACCCTTGGCTCATCAACATTGCGCCACCTGACCTCAGCTACGGTCTTGGTATGGCGCCGCTCATGGAGGGCGGCCTTTGGCAGATCATCACGATTTGCGCGACGGCAGCTTTCGTCAGCTGGGCGCTTCGAGAGGTCGAGATTTGTCGTAAATTGGGTATGGGCTATCACGTGCCCTTTGCTTTCAGTTTTGCGATCCTGGCGTATGTGACACTGGTCATCTTCCGTCCTTTGCTGATGGGTGCCTGGGGGCACGGATTTCCCTACGGGATTTTCAGCCACCTCGACTGGGTCAGCAACACGGGCTACGCGTACCTGCATTTCCACTACAATCCGGCTCACATGCTGGCGGTGACCTTGTTCTTCACCACCACGCTGGCGCTGGCGCTGCACGGCGGCTTGATCCTGTCGGCGGCCAACCCTGAAAAGGGCGAGGAAATGCGCACCCCCGATCACGAAGACACGTTCTTTCGCGATTTCATTGGCTATTCGGTCGGCACACTCGGCATTCACCGGGTCGGATTCCTGCTGGCCATCAATGCCGTTTTCTTCAGCGCTGTCTGTATCATCATCTCCGGGCCCGTTTGGACCAAAGGCTGGCCGGAATGGTGGAACTGGTGGCTTGAGCTCCCCATCTGGGGCTCCAACGTGGGGCTATGACCAATGATATATCCTGAGTATCAAAACATCTTCACGCAGGTGCAGGTTCAGGGGCCCCCGGAAATGGGCACCGAGACCGAAGCTGCAGCAACGGAACGCGGCACCAGTGCTTCGTTCTCGACCCTGGTGGGTTGGCTTGGAAATGCACAGTTGGGCCCGGTTTATCTTGGCTGGACGGGCATGGTGTCGGTCGCTGCGGGTTTGCTTGCATTCAACATCATTGGCATCAACATGCTGGCGCAGGTGGACTGGTCCATTCCGGAATTCATCCGCCAACTGTTCTGGTTGGCGCTTGAGCCGCCAAGCCCAGAATATGGCCTGAGCTTTCCGCCTTTGAACGATGGTGGTTGGTATATCATTGCCAGCTTCTTCCTTCTGGTTTCGGTGATGAGTTGGTGGGCAAGGACCTATCTCTTGGCCATGGAACACAAGATGGGCAAACACGTCTTCTGGGCGTTTGGCGCTGCGATCTGGTTGTTCCTTGTGCTGGGTCTCTTCCGCCCGATCCTGATGGGATCGTGGTCAGAAGCGGTTCCCTACGGGATCTTCCCTCACCTTGATTGGACCACGGCGTTCTCAATCCGCTACGGCAATCTTTACTATAACCCCTTCCACGCTCTCTCGATCGTCTTCCTCTATGGCTCCGTTCTTCTGTTCGCCATGCATGGCGCGACGATCCTTGCGGTGACGCGTTATGGTGGCGACCGCGAATTGGAACAGATCGTCGACCGCGGCACAGCCTCGGAACGCGCGGCTTTGTTCTGGCGCTGGACCATGGGCTTCAACGCCACGATGGAAGGCATTCACCGCTGGGCATGGTGGTTTGCGGTACTGACCCCGATTACGGGCGGCATCGGCATTCTTCTGACCGGCACGGTTGTGGACAACTGGTTCATCTGGGCTCAGGAGCATCACTTCGCTCCGATGTATGACGGCAGCTACGGCTACGAAGCATACGGCTCTTATGACGCCTTCATCGGCAAGGAGAACTGATCATGCTACCCAAGTGGTTCAATGACTGGAACAGGGAGCGCCCGACCGACATCTACGGTCCGGCAATCCTGGTGGGTGGTCTGGGCGCCGCGGTGATCGTGGCAGTCGCACTCGTGAACTTTGGCCAACCCTTCAAGACTGAAAGCATGCAGACTGGCCCACGCGGTACGGGCATGTCGGTTCCAGAGTTCGTTGTCGAGGTCAAAAAGGCCGATCCGACACTTGAGGAATACTACACAGAAGAAGTGTATGTTCCTGAAGGCGGCGAAGCTCTTGCCAAGGACGTGTACCAGAACGTGCAGGTGCTTGGTGATCTGACCGAGGACAACTTCAACCGGGTGATGAACGCGATTACCAGCTGGGTCGCACCGGAAGAAGGCTGCGCCTATTGCCACGGCGATGTGGACATCGAGGAGTATGGTAAGGACGACCTCTATACCAAGGTTGTCGCCCGAAGCATGATCCAGATGACTCAAAGCATCAACGAGGGCTGGGATGGTCACGTGAATGCCAATGGTGAGGTCGGTGTGAATTGCTACACGTGCCACCGTGGACAGAACGTTCCGTCTGACATCTGGTTCAAGGTTGGCAACGTGACAGAGGCAACGGCGGGCTGGGCTGCGGTTCAGAACCGGGCAACGTCACTGTCGCAGTACACATCACTGCCTTCTGATGCGCTCGAAAAGTACTTCCTCGATTACGAACAGATTTCTGTTCATGATCTGGAAGCACATGTGGCCGAATCCCCTGCCGAAGATGGTGTTCGCACCTGGCAAGACGCGGAACGGACGTTCAGCTTGATGAACTACGTGTCCAACAGCCTCGGTGTGAACTGCAACTTCTGTCACAACAGCCGGGCCTTCTATGACCCGGAACAGGTGACACCGCAGTGGAGCACGGAACAGTTGGGTATTTCCATGGTTCAGGAAATCAATGCTGATTGGTTGGTTCCCCTTGAGGATGTCTATCCCGAAAACAGGCTTGGCCCAGTTTTCGCGGATGCACCCAAAGCGGCCTGCAAGACTTGCCACAAGGGTTATCAGCAACCGTTGCAAGGTATGAACATGATCGCTGATTGGCCAGAACTGGCCACAACCGGCGCTCCTGTCTACGAGTAACCGACAGGGGCGGGCACATCTGGTGTCCGCCCTCGTTGGCGCCAGATCCGGCCTCCTGCATTTCCCATCTGGAGCTCGGATGTCGGGGCCTCAACACCCCGGTTCCCTTCCTGTTGGCTACAGGAAACTGGCGTCACGTTCATCGGCACCCCCCGTGTGATCGTGACGCCTTTTTAATTTCCCTCTCTTCCCCTGGAGGACGCTGCCATGACTCGCCCTGATACCCCAACACTGGATCGCATCGCTGGCCCCGCAGATCTGAGGCAGCTCGATGATCGCTCTTTGTCGCGATTGGCTGACGAAGTAAGATCAGAGGTGGTCTCGGCGGTTTCGGAAACGGGCGGGCATCTTGGTTCGTCGCTGGGCGTGGTTGAATTGGCAGTCGCCATTCATGCTGTTTTCAATACGCCGATGGACAAACTGGTCTGGGACGTGGGCCATCAATGCTATCCACACAAGATCCTGACGGGCCGCAGGGATCGCATTCGGACACTGCGCCAGAAAGATGGCCTTTCCGGTTTCACCAAACGCTCTGAAAGCGAATACGATCCATTCGGTGCGGCGCATAGTTCAACATCGATTTCGGCCGCGCTGGGCTTTGCTGTTGGTCGTGACATGGGGCGCCCGACGGGGGATTCCATTGCGGTTATCGGCGATGGTTCCATCAGTGCTGGCATGGCCTATGAGGCGATGAACAACGCCGGTCACGAAGGGCGCCGTATGTTCGTGATCCTGAATGACAACGAGATGAGCATCGCACCGCCCGTTGGCGCGATGTCGTCCTACCTGTCCCGCCTTTACGCAAATGAGCCGCTGGCCAAGATGCGTAGCCTTGCCGAAGGGTTCGAAGCTGCCTTGCCGCCGCCAATGCGGGACGGTGCCAAGCGCGCGCGTCAATTGGTGACCGGTGCGGTCCAAGGTTCGGGAACTTTGTTCGAAGAGCTTGGGTTCGAGTACGTGGGCCCGATCAACGGACACGACATGGACCAACTTTTGCCAGTTCTGCGTGCGGCTCGTGCCCGCGCAACAGGCCCGGTTCTGATTCATGTCTGTACTGTCAAAGGCAAGGGTTTTGCCCCTGCCGAAGGCAGCGCAGATCGCGGTCACGGCGTCAGCAAATTCGACCCTGTTACAGGGCAACAAGCCAAATCAAAGCCAAACGCCCCCAGCTATACATCCGTCTTTGGCAAGGCGCTGACAGATGAAGCGGCCCGCGATCCAAATGTCGTTGCGGTCACCGCCGCGATGCCTTCTGGTACGGGCGTTGACATCATGGCCGACCGGTTCCCGGCGCGGGTTTTTGACGTAGGCATCGCAGAGCAACACGGTGTTACATTCGCCGCAGCTATGGCCGCCAGTGGCTTGAAACCATTCTGCGCGATCTATTCGACCTTTTTGCAGCGTGGTTACGACCAGGTGGTGCATGACGTCGCCTTGCAAGGACTGCCCGTACGCTTTGCTATCGATCGCGCTGGGTTGGTTGGCGCCGATGGCGCGACACATGCCGGGGCTTTCGATGTGGCCTATCTTGCCAATTTGCCGGGGATGACGGTTATGGCGGCCGCGGACGAGGCCGAATTGATGCACATGGTAGCCACCGCAGCTGCACACGACAGTGGACCCATCGCATTCCGTTATCCGCGCGGCTCTGGGACTGGCGTTGAAATGCCGGAACGCGGCCAACTACTGGAAATCGGGAAAGGCCGTGTTGTGAAAGAAGGCAGCGATGTCGCCTTCCTGAGCTTTGGTGCACATCTGTCCGAAGTGGAGGCGGCGGCCAGGTTGCTTGAAGCTGACGGTGTCACCAGCACGATCGCAGACGCACGTTTCGCCAAGCCGCTCGATATGGATCTGATCCGTCAGCTTGCGCGTCACCACAAAGCTTTGATCACGATCGAACAGGGATCCGTGGGTGGTTTTGGGGCCATGGTATTGCATGCTTTGGCGGCAGAAGGCGCATTTGATCAGGGCCTTGCCATTCGTACTATGACCTTGCCAGATCGGTTCATAGATCAGGCGAGCCCGGATGACATGTACGCAGATGCGGGTCTAACACGGCACGATATTGCGAAAACCGCAAAACAAGCCATGGGCATGGAAAGCAATGTGGTCACGCTAAGCCGCGCGTGATCAACAGGCTTTTTGAGCCAGCGCGCTCTTGTCTCAATGCGTTTTGCTTAGGGTAAAAGCGTCTGCCTCTGGTCAGGCGGGCGCTTGCATCTGATCGCCAAAAATACGTTCGGCATATGTGTCCAGATAGATGCGCAGCCAGGGTGTGAAATCCGACGGCTTTTTCGTCACCCGGTGTAACAGGTCACCATAAGTGAGCCACTCGGTGTCCATTACTTCGTCGGGGTTTGGATTCAGGGGCATTTCGTCATCTGCTTCTGCAACGAAGATATCGACCACCTCGTGTTCGATCAAACCGCCACCCACATCTGCCCGATACTCAACACGGTCGCGATAGTCCGGAGCCAGACCGGTTATACCCAGTTCTTCCTCGAGACGGCGATTTGCGCAGGTTAGGCTGTCTTCGTCCCAATCAGGGTGAGTGCAGCAGGTGTTCGCCCAAAGCCCGGGCGTGTGATATTTGCCCAGCGCGCGCCTTTGTATCAAAACCATTTCCCCACGCGTGACGAACACTGAAACAGCCTTGTGCTTGAGCCCACGTTTGTGTGCGTCCAGCTTTTCGACCGGTGTGAGTGTTCCATCGACCCACGCAGGAATATGGATTGTCATACGTGTGTCTCCCGCACGAGGCCAGCAAGGTGGCTGAGGTTCTTCAAACCGATTTTGAGATGCGCCATCGGACGCGCCTTGACCAGCCTTTTGTTCATATAAGCTTCGAATGTCAGCTTTTGCACGTCTTCATCATGACACAGACTCACAAACCGTTCGCGGCGGCTGTCAGAGCGATAATAGGCATTCTGCATCGCACCAAGAACCTTGAAGACGCTCTTATGCTCTTTCATGAAAAGCTTACGGGCCAGAGACAGGTCTGTGATCCGACCGGAGGCCAGTGTTGCACTTGCTGCTGTTGCTGCAACGCGGCCGCCCAGCATTGCGTAGAAAATGCCTTCACCGGAACTAGGGGCAACGACGCCTGCTGCATCCCCGGCCACAACCACATCGCGGGCATTGTCCCAGAACTTGAGTGGTTTCAGCGGAATGGGCGCGCCTTCGCGCCGGATCGTTTCACAATCAGCCAAACCGGAGGCCTCGCGCAGCGCGGCCGTGGCCTGCTTTAGATCCACAGAGGTGATGTAGGTGCCCATACCCACAGAAGCGGTGTTCCCGTGTGGGAAAACCCATCCGTAAAAATCGGGTGATATGGCCCCGTCATAGATCACATCGCAGCGCATAGGATCGTATACATCTGTGGCTTCGCGTGGAGCGGCGATGATTTCGTGGTATGCGAAAACCAAGGGTGTCTTAGTACCGCCGGGAATTTCCTGTGCGGCGACCCGTGATTTAGCGCCATCCGCACCGATGATAAGCCGAGTTTGCAGGCTGCGCTCCTCGCCGCTTTGCTTGTCTCGGTAAATGACGTGCTTTTCCTTGCCGTCCCGTTCGATCCGAAGGTACGTCCCGGTATAGCGTTCGGCACCCGCGTGTTCGGCACGGTCGCGCAGGAAAGGATCAAAATCCTTGCGGTCGACCATGCCGACAAAGCCGTTATCGATCGGTATATCCACATGCCGCCCAGTGGGCGAAATCATGCGTGCGGTTGTGACTTTGGCGATCAGTTGTTCGTCGGGAATTTGGAAGTCCTGGATCAGGCGCGGTGGAATCGCGCCGCCGCACGGCTTGATACGACCTTCGCGATCAATCATTGCGACCTTGTGGCCGGACCGGGCAAGATCTTCGGCTGCGGTTGCACCGGACGGGCCACCACCCACAACAACGACATCATACATTTTCTATTCTCCCGGTTGCAGCAGTGAATTGTGATGGTTGGGCGCTGTTCGAAGCAAACGTGACGCGACAACAGCGGCAGCAAGAAACAGAACGGCTTCGATGACGAAGACTGTTCCATAGGCGGCCTGATCCGGCAAAACCGTTCGCGCAATGTCGAGAATTCCCGTCGCGATCAAACCGGCCAGACCTGCCGCAATGGCCTGCGCCGCGCCAAAGACACCCATGCGGGTTCCGGTGGCACCGGGCGCTTCTGCGGCAAGGCGCATCATTGAACCGATTGCGCCCACAACGAACAAACCATTGCCAAGCCCCAGCACGACTGTTGAGGGGATCAGGGGCAAGCCAAACCCAAGCCCGATCAAACCAAGCGCGGACAGGATGCAGCCGATCACTGCCCAACCCCTCAGTGTGCCGATGTTCAATGTGGACAAGACGCCAGCGCCGATCATACCCAGCAATGCCGCCCCGTCTTTCCCTCCGGACAGTTTGGTGGATTCATCTGGTGAAAGGCCGTGTACATGGCCAGCAAATGGTTCGAGCACCAGCTCCGACAGATAGAATGCGAGGATTGATAGAAAGACGAACCCGGTGAAGGCCCGCGCAGATGGATCATCCATCGTGGCCCGCAAGGCGGCGCGCAAATTCGGAGAAGCGGGTGGCGGGACGTGATCCAGTTTTCGCTCTACGCCCAGCGTCGAGATAACGCACAGCACAAAGGCGATCGCACAGACCGCGCTGACCACTGAAATCAGCCGTTCCGGAGAATAGGGATCAAGTGCAATGCCCGTCCCGATCGACGCGGCAATCGCGCCCGCGATCAGCATCAACCAAGCAAGTGTTGCGGCTGCGCCTTTGCGTGTGTCTGGCGCTGCGGTTGCCAAAAGGGCCAGAAAGGACGTGCCAGCTGCACCGATACCTATACCGATTGCGGCATAGGCGGCAATCCAGACAATCAGAGTCATTCCGGGCGAATTAGAGCCTATTTTGATGCCCCAAGCCGTCGCGATGATCCCCGCGGCGACCAATGCAATACCAAAAAGGATAAACGGCGTTCGCCCGCCTTTGGCGTCAGAGCGGTGCCCCCAGACCGGACGAGTCAGCTGAACACCGTAGTGCAAAGCAACCAACAAACCGGGCAAGAGCGCTGGAAGCGCCAGCTCGACGGTCATCAAACGATTGAACAGGTTGACCGGAAGAGCGGCCAGACCGCCAATTGCAGCGTTCGTCAAACACAAACGCGCGATTCCACCCCAACCCAAAGTCATGCTGCCAACCCTCTGAGTGCAAAAGCGGCGACCATCATACCAATGATATACATCAGGACACCTGTTCCGTTGTACCATGGCGCCTTGGCCTTGGGGTCACGCATCATCACGGTCATGGCCCAAATCTGACCCAGACCAAGCGCCATGACCAACGTGGCATGCACAGGCCGGTCCCAGCTGGAAAGAAGCAGAACAACGATGGCTTGTGGAACGATCATGACAAAGCAGGCAACTTTCGCAGCCATTTCCGGGCCTAGTGTTACAGGCAGAGAATTCACACCCATCTGCCGATCGCCTTCGAGAGCTTTGAAATCGTTCAGTGTCATTATGCCATGCGCGCCGACCCCATAGAGAAGCGCAATCGTGATGATTTCAGGCCTTGGGAGAGACTGTGCGAGAACTGCCGCACCGGTGAACCACGGCAGGGATTCATAACTGAGACCAACCAGCCCGGGCCCCCACCAGCCAGACCGTTTCATGCGAATGGGCTCAACCGAATAGGCCCATGCCGCCAAAACGCCGACGCAAGTGGCCACAAAACCCCACAGACCAAGCAGTGAACCGACCAGCAGGGAAAGCACGGACATTGCAAGCGCAATCCAAAGGCCCCAGCGTCCGGGAATGCGGCCCGACGGGATCGGCCGATCTGGTTCATTGATTGCGTCAACGTGGCGGTCGCACCAATCGTTGGCCGCCTGGCTCATGCCGCAGACAATTGGGCCGGCGAGGATCACCCCAAGCAAGGCAAGCGCCCAGTGTTCTGAAAAACTGGCCCCGGTTGAAACCAAGCCGCACAGATAGGCCCACATCGGCGGGAACCACGTTACCGGCTTTATCAGCTGGAGCATCGCGGCGGGTTCTGGCGTTTTGCGCTCTTCGTGTAAACTAACGCTGACAGTCATGTGTCAACTAAACACAACATAACGAGTCGGCGCAAGTTAAACGAAGCTTACAGGTGGCAGGTACATGGCCCAATTGGACGAAGTTTATTCGTCGTCCGTCTCTTTGTTCAAAAGCCCATATTTGCGGAGCTTCACATAGAGCGATTGGCGGGACAGCCCGAGCATTTCAGCCGCGGCCACGCGGTTGTTGCGGGTCAGATTAACCGCAGTTTCGATGCACATTTTTTCGACGACATCTGTCGTTTCCGAAACGATTTCCTTGAGCGTGGCAGATCCCACCAGCTCCATCACATTGCGGCTGCTTTCCTCCGAGGTTTGCATCGGAGATTTGCGGATCGCATCAACGCGACTGGCATCCCGGATCACGAAACCCAGTTCCGGATCAGAACGGTCATTGAGATAGGTTACCGACATCTCAACGGCAGTTTTAGATCCATATTCGTTCATGATCTTGGTGGAATACATCCGCATCTGTCCGGTGCGGCGCGCGTTCTCGATGAGAACAGACATATCGATCTGACCGCGACCAAGATAGTCAGCCAGACTACGGCCCTTCACATCCACCAAGTGCGCCGCATCGACCAGATCGAGGAATGCGTCGTTACAGGTTTGGATCGTGCCCGTAATCGACGTGAACGCGATTGCGTCTGATCCCTTTTCGTAAAGAACGCTGAGGTTCAGACCCAGTTCGTCCAAATGCCCAGAACCGGTGCTTTCTGTATCCAGACGACAAATCAAAACACGTTCGCCCGCAGCGCGGAAGACATTCGGTGTAATGATGACGCGCTGACGATTACGCTTGGTCTGGACGTTAAAATCGGACGTATTTTCGGAAATGGCGGTATTAACCAGACTTTCCACAAACTCGTCCTTGCGGCGATCGCGGAATTCGGCAGCAAATGACGAGCCGACCAGATCTTCGCGCGTGGAGCCCAAAAGCGCCGCGGCCGGTTCATTCAAATCCTTGATCCGACCTTCATTGACCGAAACGAAAACAACGGGGTCCCGCACTGTGCGGAGCAGCAAGCGGTAGCGGGCGTCAAATTCGCGGCGGGCTTCATAGCCCTGCTCAAGCGACATCTGGGCCTGGACAAGTTGCTGTTGGGTTTCGGCTACGGGTCGCAAATCCCGACCCAACATGATTAGCGCGTCACCGTTGGCAAAGGCATGGAAGGAATACCGAACAGGAAATTCCCACGCCGTGTGATCGGTGTGGTTCAATTCCATCGCACGCGATGAAATCTCACCGTTGTTGAAGCTATCAAGAATGGTTTGGAATTTGGGAACGCATTCTGTCGTCAGGAAATCCGTGACAGGAGAGCCTTCCCAATGAGCCAGATTGCCAAATGACGATTCAGTCGGATTGATCAGAACGGAAAGGATGATCCCTTCCTTTGACACGACGAGCGAAAGGTCCGAGGCAACCGATATCAAACTGGAAAGCGATTCCGGTTCAATCACGGGCGCAGAGCCACTTCTCCAAAAACTGGACCCATTGCTGTTCATTTATCGCGCCACAGACCTTTGCTTTAGTCTCTTCTTATCGCAGAGCTTAAATGCCACTTTCACATCGGCCGTTACCAAGTCTACGCCGGTTTTTTCTTTAATGCGATCCGTGAGCTCAAGAACCAATCCGCCTAGAGCAATCGGGGGGCTTTTTTCCCTTTCCGCTCTAATCCGTTTAACCATCTTGGCGATTGTTGCAAGAGCATCTGTCCGAGAGCAGGAGAACATGACCAAATCGTAGTGTTCATCTTCCAACACTCTGGCCAAAGTTCCCTCATCCGGCCCAAAAAGAAGCCGAACTGACGCGCCTAAGCGTCTGAGCTGCGCTGTCGCGACATGTGGACCCAACGTGTGGCTGTCGTTGGCTTGCAAAACGAGAAGGGTGTTGACCGCCTCATTCGAGACAGCCGGTTTAGCCGACCACGGTGGCGCAAGCAGGGTCAAAAGCCCCTGCAACCGAGCGGTCGCGATCGTTACCTTTGCGAACCCAATCATGTCATCACACCACATCACACCAAGCTCGCGCGCGGCGGCAGGGATGTAGATATCCACGATTTGATCGGGAGCGAGCCGATTGTCTTCCAGGTCGTTCAGAAGCATCTCGGCGTTAAAGGCGCCATCGCGTAGGGTCGACTTGACGAGTTTGCGCACGACCGAGCCGCGCAGTGACTGCGCTGCACTATCAGGCTTGTCGTTCAAGACAGAGATAACCGCCGTTGCTAACGCCGACACATCGGGACGCGTTTCGTCGTCCAGACCACGATCATCCGTGTTGTTGTCTGTCGTCATTTCTATACCCTCGCGCGCCTTATCTGGCACATAGGCGCGGCCAGTGCACAGATAAAAGCACCTTCATTGTCCAAGACGGCGTGCTGAATGTCAAAAGAAATTGACACTGGCCATGCTAAGCCACGGGGTTTCAGGCGGAAAAGTTCGTTTAAGTGCCAATAAAAACGTGAATTTTTCCTTATTTCCCACTGTTTTTGGCGAATCGCTGTAGCTGTCTAAGTGTCAACCAAACGAGTGTAAGTTTTAATTGACACTTTTAGCAGCGCGACGATATCCTCGTTTTAAGGAAGCAATGGAATCGAAGATGTCATCCAGCAACCCACGGGAATCTAGCGAAGTTTTCCTGTACACGCCTGAACAAAGGGCGCGTCGGGACGCGACTGTTTGGACGTTGATTCAGGGGATTCTCGCCCCGTTGCAGTTTGTGGCGTTCCTTGTGTCGCTGGTTTTGGTCCTTCGGTATCTTGCCTATGACACCGGCTACTGGGCCGCGACCTACTCGATCCTGATCAAGACAGGATTTCTCTATGTGATCATGATCACCGGTGCCATTTGGGAAAAGGTGGTCTTTGGCCAATACCTGTTTGCCCATGCCTTCTTTTGGGAAGACGTCTTCAGCTTTGTCGTGATCGCCCTGCACACCGCCTATGTCTGGGCTCTGTTCACGCAGGCGCTGACGCCCACACAGGAAATGTGGTTGGCCCTGGCCGCCTATGGCGCCTACGTCATCAATGCCGGCCAATTCATCTGGAAGCTTCGCATGGCGCGGTTGCAGCAGGCCGGCACTGACCTCTCAAAGGAGGTCGCAGCATGACCGATCGTTTCGCACCGCCACCTTCCAAAGGCTGTTCAGCCACACCGGTTCTGAAGGAACGCGGCCAGCACGAGGTCTTTTGCGGCCTCACTGGAATTATCTGGCTTCACCGAAAAATGCAGGATGCGTTCTTTTTGGTGGTCGGCAGTCGCACCTGCGCGCATCTGTTGCAATCGGCTGCGGGCGTCATGATTTTTGCGGAACCCCGTTTTGCTACGGCAATCCTGGAAGAGACTGATCTTGCTGGGCTTGCCGATGCGCAGGTCGAAATCGATCGAGTGGTGACCGAGCTGCTGGAGCGCCGGCCCGACATCAAGCAGCTGTTCCTCGTTGGATCATGCCCGTCCGAAGTGATCAAATTGGATCTTGCGACCGCCGCTGAGCGTCTGAGCGCGCAGTTCGCACCGAGCGTTCGGGTTCTCAGCTATTCCGGTTCCGGGATCGAAACGACATTTACCCAAGGCGAAGACGCCTGCCTTGCCGCTATGGTACCAGTCCTTCCCAAGACCGACGCGCGTGAGTTGCTTTTGGTTGGTGCGCTTCCGGATGTGGTGGAAGAACAGGCTGTCGGTCTCTTGGAGGCGATGGGCATTGGTCCGATCCGCGTTCTGCCAGCGCCTGGGCGCGATAGCGAATATGGCATTGGTCCGAACACTGTCTATGCGCTGACCCAACCATTTTTGACCGACACCCACGAGGCCCTGCAGCGTCGTGGTGCAAGACATCTGGCCGCGCCGTTTCCTTTTGGTGAAGAAGGTACGACGCAGTGGCTTTGGACAATCGCACGCGAGTTTGGCGTATCAGCGGAAAAGTTCGCCGAAGTCACTGACGCACCGCGCGCCCGCGCCCGCAAAGCCGTGTCGCAGGCTTCCGAAGCGTTGAATGGACGATCCGTCTTCTTCTTCCCGGACAGTCAGCTCGAAATTCCGCTGGCGCGATTCCTGACACGCGAATGCGGAATGCAGGCCGTCGAAGTTGGCGCGCCCTTTATCCATCGCGCGGTCATGGCGCCGGACATGGACTTGTTGGCTGAAGGGCCTGTCATTGCCGAAGGGCAGGATGTCGACAAGCAGTTGGATCGATGCCGCGCTGCGCGTCCCGATCTGACAGTTTGTGGACTGGGGCTGGCCAATCCGTTGGAAGCTGAAGGGCTCACGACCAAGTGGGCCATCGAACTGGTCTTCACACCGGTCCATTTTTACGAGCAGGCCGGTGATCTGGCAGGGCTGTTCAGCCGTCCGGTCCGCCGTCGCGATCTTCTGAAGTTGGAGGCCGCGGAATGAAGTTGACAGTGTGGACATATGAAGGCCCGCCCCATGTAGGCGCGATGCGCGTTGCTACGGCTATGAAGGGTCTGCACTACGTCCTGCACGCGCCGCAGGGCGATACCTACGCTGATCTTTTGTTCACGATGATCGAGCGGCGCAATCATCGCCCGCCCGTAACTTACACAACCTTTCAGGCTCGTGATTTGGGTTCAGACACAGCGCATCTGTTCAAGGGTGCGTGTCTTGAGGCCTATGAACGTTTCAAGCCCGAGGCCATCCTTGTTGGGGCCTCTTGCACCGCTGAATTGATACAGGATGATCCGGGCGGCATGTCCGAGACACTGGGTTTGCCGGTGCCTGCAATCCCGCTTGAATTGCCCAGTTATCAGCGCAAGGAAAACTTTGGCGCTGACGAAGCATTCTTTCAGATCGTCAAAGCGCTGGCGCGCCCTGTCGAAAAAACCTCCCATGTTACGGCCAATCTAATTGGTCCGACGGCACTTGGGTTTCGGCACCGGGACGACATCACCGAATTGACCGCGCTGCTGTCCGACATGGGTATCGGCGTGAATGTGGTTGCGCCCTATGACGCTACGCCGCGGGATATCGCACGACTGGGCGCGGCGCATTTCAATGTTTTGATGTATCCGGAAACTGCCGAAACGGCGGCCCGGTATCTCGAACGGGAATTTGGTCAGCCCTATACCAAAACGATTCCGATTGGAGTGGGTGCCACACGGGATTTCGTCAGCGAAATCGCCAAAATTACTGGTCGCAACGCGGCTCTGGACGAAGCGCGCCTTCGGATGCCCTGGTATTCCGCGTCAGTCGATTCCACTTATCTGACGGGTAAGCGCGTATTCCTATTTGGTGATGGAACGCATGTTGCTGCCTGTGCCCGGGTTGCCCGTGATGAAATGGGTTTCGAAGTCGTCGGCATGGGTTGCTACAACCGCGAACAGGCGCGGCTGATCCGCGGGCTGGCAAAAGAATTCGGTGTCGATCCCCTGATCACAGACGACTACCTTGAGGTAGAGCGCCGGATCGAGGAACTGGCACCCGAGATGATCCTCGGCACCCAGATGGAGCGCCATATCGGCAAGCGTTTGGGGATACCCTGCGCGGTGATTTCAGCGCCCGTTCACGTTCAGGATTTTCCGGCCCGGTATTCGCCACAGATGGGCATCGAAGGCGCCAATGTGATCTTTGACACATGGGTCCACCCTCTGGTGATGGGTCTCGAAGAACATCTGCTGACCATGTTCCGTGAGGATTTTGAATTCCATGATGATGCGGGTGCAAGCCATCACGGCGGCAAGGCTAAACTTCGGGAAATGGGCATAACAGAGCCTGAAACGCCCGCTGAAAGCGTCGATATGACAACGTCTGGCCCTGTTGAAATCGTGTGGCTGCCAGCCGCTGAAAAAGAACTGAAAAAAATCCCGTTTTTTGTGCGTGGCAAGGCCAAGCGCAATACGGAAACCTACGCCACCGAACGCGGTGTAGCCGAAATCTCTGTCGATACGCTCTATGAGGCAAAGGCCCACTATGCGCGATAGTTTCGACACCCCCATGGCGTACAACATCGCCATTATCACACTGGACAGCCATGCGGCTGGGCCCGTGGCTCGGGCTGGTGTGAAATTGGTGCAGGACTTTCCGGGTTTGAACATTACGGTCCACGCCGCGGCCGAATGGGCGGAAAATCCCGAAGCACTGATCGAAACCAAACGTGCCATTTCCGAAGCCCATATGGTTGTCGCCAACCTCCTGTTTCTGGAAGAACACATTAAGCCAATCATCGACGATTTGCGCGCCGTGCGGGATCGGGTTGATGGTATGATTGGCGTAATTGCTGATGGTGAAATCATCAAGCTGACGAAGCTGGGCAAATTGGACATGTCCAAGCCCACGTCGGGTCTGATGAAGCTTTTGAAAAAGCTCAAGCCCAAGTCCGAAGACAATGACGTGGACAAGGGCGAGAAGCGTATGAAGCAGCTGCGCCGCCTGCCCAAGATCCTAAAGCTGATCCCCGGCAAAGCGCAGGATTTGCGCTCATGGTTCCTTGTCATGCAGTACTGGCTTGGCGGTTCTGACGACAACGTCGAACAGATGGTCCGCTATCTGCTGGGCAAATACGCCACGTCTCGTGATGAATGGCTTGGTGCCGAAGGCGCGGCACCAATCGATTATCCCGATGTGGCTCTGTATCACCCTGATCTGCCGCAACGCATCACCGAGAACCCCGCAGACATTCCCGGCCCGGCACAGCCAGTGGCCACGGTTGGGTTGCTGATGATGCGATCCTACGTTCTGGCCAATGATACCGCGCATTACGACGCGGTTATTCGCAAGTTCGAGGCCAAAGGGTTGCGTGTCCTTCCCGCCTTTGCCGGGGGGCTGGATGGCCGCCCTGCGATCAGCGCCTATTTCCGTGATGAACACGGCGTCAAAATCGACGCGATGGTTTCGCTCACCGGGTTCAGCCTGATTGGCGGGCCAGCCTATAACGACAGTGACGCCGCGGTTGAGGTGCTCAAGGGGCTGGATGTCCCCTATCTGGCGGCACATCCGCTAGAGTTCCAAACACTGGGCCAGTGGTCTGCATCGGATCAGGGACTTGGTCCTATCGAAACGACGATGTTGATCGCTTTGCCCGAATTGGATGGTGCGACCAGCCCAACGGTGTTCGGTGGACGGCATGGGCCCGAAGGTTGTCAGGGATGCCAGTATGCCTGTGCCAACCAATCCGATCACAAGTCCATGGCGCCGTGTAATGAACGGATCGATTCACTTGCTGAGAAGACGCTGCGCGCCGCGCGGTTGCGCCGCTCAAAGAACGCCGGCAAGAAAGTGGCCATTGTGCTCTTTGGCTTCCCACCAAATGCCGGGGCTGTCGGAACCGCCGCATATCTAAGCGTCTTTGAAAGTCTCTATAACACCCTAAAAGCGATGAAAGCCGAAGGCTACACGCTGGAGGTCCCCGATAGTGTTGAGGCATTGCGTGCAGCCGTTCTGGAAGGCAACGCCAAGCAATACGGCCAAGAGGCCAATGTTGCCGCCCATGTGAGCGCTGATGACATTGTCCGTGACACGCCCCCGTTGAAGGTCATCGAATCCGTTTGGGGCCCTGCGCCCGGAAAGATCCAGAGCGATGGGCGCGGCGTCTTCATTCTTGGCAAGGACCTGGGGAACGTCTTTGTCGGTGTTCAGCCGACCTTCGGTTACGAAGGCGATCCGATGCGGCTGCTCTTTGAAAAGGGCTTTGCGCCGACCCACGCCTTTGTGCAGTTCTATCTTTGGCTGCGTAACAGGTACGATGCGGATGTCGTGCTGCACTTCGGGATGCATGGCGCGCTCGAATTCATGCCGGGCAAACAGGCCGGATTGGGTGCTCGTGACTGGCCGGATCGTCTGATCGGCGAAATGCCAAATGTCTATTTGTATGCGTCTAACAATCCGTCAGAGGCCTCATTGGCCAAGCGTCGATCAGGTGCGGTCACTATCACCCATCTGACGCCGCCTTTGGCGCAGTCTGGGCTCTACAAAGGCTTGCAAGAGCTGAAGGACAGCCTGACCCGGTGGCGCGCGATGGAGGGCGATGACCCCAACCGCGCAGAGTTGGAAGCCTTGATCGCGGAACAGGCGGATAGCGTAGATATGGGTGGAACAGAGCCTGAAAAGCTGTGGCTCAAGCTGCTTGAGACCGAAGACGCACTGATCCCGGATGGACTGCATGTGCTGGGCAAGGGTTTTAGCGATGATGCCCGCGCCGAGTATCTGAGCCTGATCGAAGACGCAGACGACGACACGCGCGCCAAAGTGGATGCGCTGCTACAAGAGCAAACCGAAATTCCGGCCCTGATGCGTGCCCTGAACGGCCAGTACATCGAACCGGTCCCGGGTGGTGATCTGATCCGGTCGACCGAGGTGCTGCCAACCGGGCGCAACATACATGCATTTGATCCGTTCCGTATGCCCACGGAATTTGCCTGCCGGGATGGAGCCAAGCAGGCCGATCTGCTGTTGCAAACTCATGAAACACTGCCGCGCACCGTGGCACTGGTTCTTTGGGGCAGCGACAACATCAAAAGTGATGGTGCGCCCTTGGCCCAAGCGATGGCTCTTATCGGAGCCAAACCACGGTTTGACAGCTTTGGCAGAATCTCCGGGGCCGATCTGATCCCGCTGGAAGAGCTGGGTCGTTCGCGGATTGATGTGGTCATGACCCTGTCGGGAATTTTCCGCGATCTGCTGCCACTGCAGACCCGGATGCTGGCCGAAGCATCGCTGCGCGCGGCCGAGGCTGATGAACCACTAGAGATGAATTTCATTCGCGCGCATGCACTGGCCTACATGGAAGAGCATGGCTGCGATCTGGAAACGGCTGCGTTGCGTGTCTTTTCCAATGCTGAGGGTGCTTATGGATCCAACGTCAATGCGCTCGTGGACAGCAGCGCGTTTGGCGAAGAGGATGAATTGGCCGATGCCTATGAGGCGCGCAAATCCTTTGCCTATGGCGTGAATGGCAAGGCAAGCGCCAATGCTGGACTTTTGCAGAGCCAGTTGAAAACGGTCGAGGTGGCCTATCAAAACCTTGAGTCGGTTGAACTGGGTGTCACCACTGTGGATCATTATTTTGACACGCTGGGTGGCATTGCCCGCGCCGTTAAACGCGCCCGCGGCGGCGAGGATGCGGCGATCTATATTTCCGACACCACGCGCGGCGCAGGCAAGATGCGCACGCTGTCTGATCAGGTCGCGTTGGAGACCCGGTCGCGCAGCCTGAACCCCAAGTGGTTTGAAGGCATGCTGAAGCATGGCGCCGAAGGTGTGCGCCAGATCGAAGCACAGGTCACCAACACGTTGGGATGGTCTGCGACCACAGGTGAAGTCGAGCCTTGGGTTTATCAGCGGCTTTCTGAAACGTTCGTTCTGGACGACGAAATGCGCGCGCGATTGGCCGAGTTGAATCCGACTGCTTCAAGCCGGATGGCAAATCGTCTTCTCGAAGCGCACGACCGTAACTACTGGCAACCGGATGCCGAAACATTGGCCGCCCTGCAAGACGCGGCTGATGCGCTGGAAGACCGGTTGGAAGGGATCGCTGCGGAATGACCAAGTCGATCACATACGTCCTGTTCGGGAACACTGGGCCAGCCCCTTATGCGCCCCACGGTATTTTTGATTCAAAAAAGCAGAGGGCCTGCGCCCTCGATCAGCGGAGGCCCTCATGAGCCCACTTGACGCAAAGAACCCGCCAGCGGCCAAAGCCGCAATGCGGGAAGCAGCCGGTCTCGAGGCGAGAGGGCTGGCGAGACCGCCGGTTCTGAAAGGCCAGGACGGCGAAGGTTCCGTTCAGGTGCATCAGGACGATGCGATGAAGATCGAGGGGGCCAAGGTTTTTTCAGTCTATGGCAAAGGCGGAATTGGCAAATCGACCACGTCCTCCAATCTGTCCGCAGCGTTTTCCAAGCTGGGCAAACGGGTGCTGCAGATCGGATGCGATCCGAAACACGACAGCACCTTTACCCTGACGGGTCAGTTGCAGCCAACCGTCATCGACATTCTGAAAAGCGTCGATTTCCATGCAGAAGAATTGCGCCCTGAGGATTTCGTGACCGAAGGGTTCAACGGTGTTCAATGCATCGAAGCAGGTGGCCCTCCGGCTGGGACAGGCTGCGGCGGATATGTCGTGGGTCAGACTGTAAAACTGCTAAAGCAGCATCATCTGTTGGATGACACTGATGTGGTTATCTTTGACGTGTTGGGCGATGTGGTTTGCGGTGGTTTCGCCGCGCCGCTTCAGCATGCGGATCGTGCTGTGATTGTCACCGCAAACGACTTTGACAGCATCTACGCCATGAACCGGATTATCGCCGCCGTTCAGGCCAAATCTTCGAACTACAAGGTTCGACTGGCAGGCTGTGTCGCCAACCGTAGCCGCGAAACTGATGAAGTGGATCGTTTTTGCGAAACGGTTGGCTTCAAGCGTATCGCGCATATGCCCGACTTCGACGCGATCCGCCGGTCACGGCTGAAGAAAAAGACATTGTTCGAGATGCCGGACGAAGACGACATCGTGATGGCGCGCAAGGAATACATCCGGCTGGCGGAAACGCTTTGGGCTGGCACTGATCCGCTTGCACCGCAACCGCTCGAAGACCGGGACATTTTTGAATTGCTGGGGTTTGATTGATGCCGAAAGACAGCACATCCGAAATCGGGACGGTGGCCGCGGAAACGCGCAGCTATGCGGACACCCGTGCCCGGGTGGAGGACTACTTTGACCGAACGGCAACGCGGGTTTGGGAGCGTCTGACATCAGATGCGCCCGTATCGCGAATCCGCGAAACGGTGCGCCGGGGCCGTGACGATATGCGGTCCAAGATGCTGTCTGCGCTTCCGGCGGATTTGACAGGCTTGCGAATTCTGGACGCGGGTTGCGGAGCAGGACCGACCACGATCGAAATGGCACAGCGCGGCGCAGAGGTGGTGGCCGTCGATATATCGCCGTCTTTGGTTGAGATTGCTCAAAAGCGTTTGCCAAAAGCGCTCCAGAACCGTGTGACTTTTGCGAGCGGAGACATGTTGTCGGCACATCTGGGCCGCTTCGACCACGTCATCGCGATGGACAGCCTGATTTACTACACGGGCATGGACATTCGCGCTGCTCTGGAAAACCTCGGGGCACGTACTTCTGGATCGGTTGTGTTCACAGTTGCCCCGCGCACACCGCTTTTGATGGGTATGTGGTACGCCGGTAAGGCGTTCCCAAGATCCGATCGCTCGCCGACCATGATCCCGCACGCGCCAGCGAAACTGCGCAAAACCGTGGCCGACATCGGCACTCTGCGTGATTTGGGTCGCGTCAACAGCGGGTTTTACATCTCGCAGGCGCTGGAGTTCCGCGCATGATCATAACCCGCAAACAGATGGCCAATGTCAGCGCGCGGTTGCTTCCGTTTTCGGATGCTGCCAGCGATGCGCTGCCGATGGGCCAGCTGTTGCGGCTATCCTTGTTCCAGATCTCTGTAGGCATGGCCGGTGTCATGCTGCTGGGCACACTGAACCGGGTCATGATCGTTGAGTTGGGTGTAGCGGCTACGTTGGTCGCCATGATGGTTGCCTTGCCGGTGCTGATTGCGCCGTTTCGTGCTTTGCTGGGCCACAAGTCGGACAATTACCGCAGTGCCATCGGTTGGAAGCGCATTCCCTATTTGTGGTTCGGATCGCTGTGGCAGATGGGCGGGCTTGCTGTCATGCCAAGCTGCCTGTTGGTTCTGGGTGGTGATGTTACCCACGATGTGCCGTTCGCAGGCGAAGTGCTGGCGGCCCTCGCATTTTTGATGACTGGCCTTGGGATGCATATGACCCAAACCGCCGGTCTGGCTTTGGCTGCCGATCGCGCCACGGAAGAGACGCGACCGCGCGTCGTGGCTCTGCTCTATGTGATGTACCTGATCGGTATGGGCGTTTCGGCCGTGATAATCGGCTGGTTGCTGCGTGACTTCAGCGGCATCCGGTTGATTCAGGTTATTCAGGCCACGGCCGTTGTCACGATCGTGCTGAACGTAGTTGCACTTTGGAGACAGGAACGGGTTAAGCCCATGACCCGTGAAGAACGGGAAGCGCCTTCTCCAAGTTTCCGTCAGGCATGGGATGACTTGCTTAAGGGCGGAACGGCCGGCAGGCTTTTGGCGGTCGTCTTCCTGGGCACCATGGCTTTCAACATGCAGGACGTGCTGTTGGAACCATACGGTGGTGAAATTCTTGGATTGTCGGTTTCGACGACCACGTTGTTGACCGCTGGCTGGGCTGCTGGGGCGCTTGTTGGTTTTGCATTAGCCGCAAAATGGCTGGGACGGGGGCTTAGCCCTTATCGGATGGCCGGGCGTGGCGTTCTGGCCGGGCTTGTCGCCTTTAGCGCAGTTATTTTTGCCAGCCCGATGGATTCGACATCACTGTTCTTTGCCGGTGCGACGATGATTGGTTTCGGCGGCGGGCTCTTCGCCGTTTCGACCCTGACCGCCGCCATGACCATGCCTGCGCACAATGCAGCTGGGCGCGGTCTGGCCCTCGGCGCTTGGGGCGCTGCGCAGGCAACCGCTGCTGGCTTTAGTACATTGATTGGTGGCGCGCTGCGTGATGGCGTCAATCAAATCGCGCTTTCGGGGGCTTGGGGCGAAGCCCTGAATGACCCTGCCACCGGCTATTCTGTCGTTTATCACCTGGAGATCGGTTTGTTGTTTGTCACGCTCGTGGCACTCGGCCCGCTGCTTTCCCGCTCTCGTAAATCCCAATTCGAAGAGAAACCGTCAGGGCTGGGCCTTGCCGATTTCCCAACGTGACCAAGGCCCATCAAGGAGGACCATCCTATGACTGAAGACTATATTCTTGGGAACCTAGACCTCGCCAGCATCGCGCTCTGGCTGTTTTTCGCGTTTTTCGTGGGTCTGGTTATCTGGATCCAGCGCGAAAATCAGCGTGAAGGCTATCCGCTGATGGATGAAGACGGAACACAGGCAGATGCCGGTGGCGTTTTCCCGCTTCCTGAAGACAAGACCTTTATCTTGCCGCATGGCCGGGGCGAATACACCGTTCCATCCCAGCAGCCACCCGAACGCGAAGGCATTGATGCTTTGCTGACGCGTGACTTTGACAGTGGCGGCTTTCCCTTTGACCCGGCAGGCAATCCGCTGGCTGATGGCGTAGGACCGGCTGCTTGGGCCAACCGTCGCGATGAGCCTGAGCTGGATGCAAAGGGGCATCCCAAGATCGTTCCAATGGCTGGCCTGGACGCATTCCGCGTGGCCGCCGGACGCGACCCAAGAGGTCTGCCAGTGGTTGCTGGAGACGGCAAGATCGTCGGCAAGATTTCGGACATGTGGATCGACGAACCTGAGCAGTTGGTACGTTATCTCGAGATCGATCTTGATGGCGAATTTGGTGGTGGATCACGACTGGTTCCGCTGACTTTGGCTCGGATTCTGCGCAATCAGGTCAAGGTTCATTCCATCTACGGTGAGCACTTTGCCGGTGTGCCAACGATTAAGGCGACCGGTCAGGTGACCAAGCTCGAGGAAGAAAAGATCTGCGCCTACTACGGCGGCGGCAAGCTGTATGCCGACGCAAAGCGGCAAGAGCCTCAGATCTGATAACCACTGGCGGGCCGCTTTGGCGGCGGCCCGTCCCAGTCCATTACGGCCAATCGGGGGGTATCCGCTATGAGCCACGATGATTTTGCAACCGAGCCTGTTGAAGGTCTGCCAGAACTGCCGCCCGAGGGTGAACGGATTCTGTGGCAGGGTCGTCCCGCATGGTGGCAGCTGACTTGGGAAAGCCTCAGCGTGCCGTGGATTGCCGGATATTTTGTATTTCTCGCCCTTTGGCGATTTGGCGCAGTATTCGATCTGATGCCGTTCGGGCAAGCGGTCGGTGCCTCTGTACCCTTCCTGATCCTTGGTGCGCTGGTCATCGCTGGTCTGATGATCGTCGGCTTCGTGCAGGCGCGTTCGACCATGTACACCGTGACCAACAAGCGGATCGCAATGCGCATCGGCGCGGCGCTGACAGTGACGCTCAATCTGCCTTACACGCAGGTCAAAAATGCGTCTCTATCCCTGCGGAAAAATGGCACCGGGACGATCGCGATTGAACCCTCGTCAGAGATGCCACTGGGATACGCAATGTGCTGGCCGCATGTGCGCCCCTGGTACATTCGTAACACCCAGCCTGCGCTGCGGTGCATTCCTGAAGCGGAAAAAGTAGCCCGCATGATCGCAGACTCTGCCGAGGCACGTGTTTCCATGCCGCAGGTCAAACGAAATGACGTGGGTGCTGCCCCCGTCGCCGCGGAATAGGGGGGCGCTATGGCAGAATCCACACGCATTCACGCGCCAGACAAAGAGCTTGTCCCACGCGCAATGGTTCGGCTGATGTTTGGCCTTGTCATGCTGTGCCTGTTGATGGTTTCGGCACATGTCTGGACCGGCCAACCTGTTGTTTCGGCACCACCAGACAGCGCAATCAAGGTTGAAAAGACTCTGTTTCTTCAGGGTGAGATGTCTGGCGCCGCCCGAGTTCTTGATGCCAATGGCAGCGTCATCGCGGATCTTTCACCTGAACAGGGCGGGTTCCTTTCCGGGGTTTGGCGCGTGCTTCAGCGCGAACGAACCAAGGCAAGAACCGCACTCGATGGGCCGGTCATTGTACAGGCCTTTGACAATGGCCGCATGGCCATCACCGATCCAAGCACAGGCTGGTCTGCGGACCTGATGGGCTTTGGTCAGGACAACGCAGCCGCTTTCGCCAAGTTGCTGATCGATTAAAGAAAGGGAACCGGAATGGGACTTCTGACAAGAGAAATCGAACGTGCACCCTGCACCGTCGAGATCAGCCACAAATTCGAAAGCCTGCACGCGCATGTCCGTTTTAACAACGGTGCGGTGATCTATCCCGGCGACGAAGTCAAAGTGCAAGGGCCCGAGATAATGGCCCCCTTTGGCGAGATTGTACGCGAAGACCGCGAAGCAATCATCGTGCGGGCAAGCAAACTGGAACAGCTCTGGACCCGCCTGACAGGGGATCTAGAGGTGATGGAGCTGTGTGAATTTTCCTTCTCGGAAGAGGTGACGCTATGAACGTCCAGAACCAGAATGCCTATGAAGGCAAGCATACCGCCGACGCAACCACCGTCGAAGAGGGTTTGGCCATCCAGGAGGAACAGGCCAAATACGACGACGATTTCGCCACGAACACGGCGATGATGAACACACTGCTTACGCCGCGGTTCTACACAACTGATTTTGACGAACTGGACGCGATCGACGTATCCGGCGTGCGTGAAGATTGGGATAAACTGATCGAACAGATGGTTTCGGACCCGAACAAGGGTCACTTCAAGAAGAATGAAGCGTGGGATCATGTCGATTGGGACGGGATGGAACCTCAGCTCAAGAAGGAATTCATCGATTTCCTGATCAGTTCATGTACTGCCGAGTTTTCGGGCTGTGTTCTGTACAAAGAGATGAAGCGCCGCGGAAACAACAAGGACATCACCCAGTTGTTTCAACTCATGGCGCGGGATGAAGCCCGGCACGCCGGCTTTATCAACGACGCTCTGCGCGAGGCGGGTTTGCGGGTAAATCTGGGGTTCCTGACCCAGTCCAAGAAGTACACCTACTTCAGGCCCAAGTTTATCTACTACGCCACGTATCTGTCGGAAAAGATTGGCTACGCGCGCTACATCACGATCTTCCGCCACCTCGAGGCCAATCCGGAACTGCGTTTCCATCCGATTTTCAAATGGTTCGAAGAGTGGTGCAACGATGAGTTCAGCCACGGTGAAGCCTTTGCGCTGCTGATGAAGACGGACCCGAAGCTGACCAGCGGCAAAAACGTGCTCTGGATCAAGTTCTTCCTGACGGCGGTCTATGCAACCATGTACGTCCGAGATCACCAAAGACCGGCATTCCACAAGGCGCTGGGCGTTGACCCGGACTGGTATGCGCATGAAGTCTTTACCAAGACGAGCAAGCTGTCCGAACAGATTTTCCCGATCACCCTGGACATTGAGCACCCCCGTTGGCAGCCCACGCTGGAACGCCTTCATCGTGCCAATGTTCAGATCGCAAAAGCCAAAGAGGCAGGCGGGTTCGGTGGCAAGTTGAACCAGCTGATCGGAAGCGCCAAAGCGGCCATGTGCTTTGTGTCGCTCTACACGATCCCGGCCAAGAAACATCAGGTGCCGCAGAGCACACGATTGGAGCCGGCATACTGAGTGGTTTCGGCGCGCGCGCCGACCTGCTGGGGGCAAGCCCCCAGACCCCCATTTTGAGTATTTGAACAGAGAAG
>JAHDIS010000015.1:0-9182 GCA_020630695.1 Paracoccaceae bacterium
GGCCGGTGGCTCTGTTGCGTTGATCAACCGCGCCGAAGAGTGGAACCGCCCGGAACCTGGCGATCCCTCAAAGAACAAGCTGTTGGTGATCATCACTATCGTCATGTTTGCCGTCATCACCGCCATCCACACGTGGCTGGGTGTCTGGCCGTTCCCGGGATGATGTTATGAAACTGTATCGTTTTCTGACGGCTGACGACACATCCGCGTTTTGCCACAAAGTGACGGATGCGCTGAACAAGGGGTGGGCGCTGCACGGCGATCCCACCTATGCCTTTGACGCCGCAAATGGCGTTATGCGTTGCGGTCAGGCCGTTACCAAGGAAGCGCCCGGTACCTACACACCTGACACCAAACTAAGAGAGCATTAGCGCCCAGACTGTAGGGCGGTTGTGCGACTGAAGGAGATACTCATGAAGACCAATCCGGGGCGTTATTTCGAAGATTATCAGCTGGGTCAGGTGATCGACCATGCTGTGCCCCGGACGGTTTCAGGCGGCGAACGGGCCCTGTATCACGCGTTGTACCCGGCCCGGCACGCGCTTTATTCCTCGGATCAGTTCGCACAAGCGAGCGGACTGCCCGCGTCTCCGATTGATGATCTGGCGGCCTTTCACGTGGTGTTTGGCAAGACAGTGCCGGATGTGTCGCTGAACGCGGTTGCCAACCTTGGTTACGCAGAGGGCCGTTGGCTGAAGCCTGTTTATCCCGGGGATACGCTGCGTTCATCGTCTGAAGTCATCGGTCTGAAACAGAACTCGAACGGTAAAACCGGGGTCGTTTATGTACGCACCCGTGGATTGAACCAGCGTGACGAAACTGTTCTGGAATACTGCCGCTGGGTCATGGTGCGCAAAGGCAATCTTGATGCGCCTGCACCACAAACCACGCTGCCGGATCTCAAAAAGGTTCTGGCACCAGAGGATCTGGTCATTCCTGAGGGGCTGGACTTCACGAACTATGACTTCACCCTGTCGGGTGAGCCGCATCGCTGGGGCGACTATGAGATCGGCGAGCAGATCGATCACGTTGATGGCGTGACGATTGAAGAAGCCGAACACATGATGGCAACGCGCCTGTGGCAGAATACAGCCAAGGTGCATTTTGATCTGACGTTCCGTCCGGATGGTCGGTTGATCTATGGCGGGCACGTGATTTCGATGGCGCGTGCCTTGTCGTTCAATGGCTTGGCCAACGCACAGATGATTGTCGGCTTGAACGGTGGGGCGCATGCCAATCCGTGTTTTGCGGGCAATACGGTCAAAGCCTGGTCCGAAGTGCTGGATAAAGCTGAAACATCTGCGCCGGGCGTGGGTGCAATCCGGCTTCGTTTGGTTGCCACGAAGGGCGGCCAACCCTTTGCGCTGAAAGGTGAAGACGGAAAATACGGGCCGGATGTATTGCTGGATCTCGACTATTGGGCGCTGATGCCGCTCTGATCCCGTCGAACGAAACGGTTTTCGCGCTGCTCTTTTACAAACCGCCCGCGCCATGTTTGACTGCCTCAGGTTCAAGCAGCGGCATCAGGGGGCTGATATGAAAATTCCGGGGTTATCAACGGAATGCACACGTGCAGTTTGGGGCGCGGGGCTTGCGCTCGGTTTGTTTGCTGCTGCCTCTGCGCTGCATGCCGATCAAGATCGCGAAGATGCTTTTGTTGAAGCGAACCTGATTTCGATCTTTTATCATGAACTGGGCCATGCGCTGATCGATCACCTTGGATTGCCGGTGTTCGGACAAGAGGAAGACGCCGCAGACGTGGCGTCGATCCTGCTGATCAATGACCAGTTTGATGAGCCAAGTGCAGTTGATATCGCCTATGATGCAGCTTTCGGATTTCTGGCCGAGGCTGAAATCGCGCAAAGCGAAGGCGCCGACGTTGCCTATTGGGATGTGCATGGGCCGGATGAGCAGCGGTATTACACGCTCGTTTGCCTGTTTGTCGGGGCCAATCCGGATGAACGCAACGATGTGGCTGAGGATCTCGGCTTGCCCGAGGAACGGTTTGAAACCTGCGAAGAAGAGTTTGAACTGGCGCAGGACAGTTGGGGCCCGGTTTTTGACGATCTTGAAAATGAAGATGCCGAGGGCAAGCTGGTTTTCGAAGGGACGCGCGATAACCTGACCGCCGATGTGGTCTTGGCCGAGGTGTCCGCTTTGAATGATGTGTTCTCCTACCCGGACGACATTCCGGTTCGTGTTGAGCACTGCGGCGAGGCAAACGCCTTCTACGATCCGTCAGACGGCTCGATCACCATGTGTCTGGAATTCGAAGACCATCTGCGGGACTTGTTTGCCGAAATGGCGGACTAAGCCACGCCTGACCCCGCATCTGGTTGATTCTCGGTACATGCTGCTGTGCAGCAACGCCACAGTGGCAAACAGATGATTTTTGTGATCACATGTTTTTAAGTGTGATCACAAAAATCGAAAATCACGCGAATTTTTTTGAAAAACAGCCTGACTGCGGCGCCTCGTCCCGCCTCGGGCACGTGACTTGTAGAATAAAAACGTTACAAATCCCTCCAAGGGAACCGAAAGGACTTCGTCATGGCCGACGTGAACCGGGGCAATCGCCCGCTTTCGCCGCATCTGCAGGTGTATCGCCCCCAGTTGAACTCAATCACTTCCATTCTGACCCGTATCACCGGCAATGCGTTGCTGGTCGGGTCATTGATGATCGTCTGGTGGCTTCTGGCCGCTGCGACTTCCGAATCCTATTTCGCCGTAGCAAACGCGGTGTTGACCTCATGGTTCGGTGATCTCGTCATGCTCGGGTCGCTTTGGGCGATTTGGTATCACACGCTGGCAGGCGTTCGGCACCTGATCTGGGACAATGCCAAGATGCTTGATCTGGAAAGCGCAGACATCCTGAGCTGGATCGTCGTCATCGGGTCGGTCGTACTGACCATCTTTACCGTCATCGTGATCTGAGGAGCGTTTCAATGGCATTTCTGACAGACCGTAAACGCGTTGTGGGCCTTGGGTCCGCAAAGACCGGAACCGACCATTTCTGGGCGATGAAGAAAAGCTCGGTTGCGTTGCTGATCCTTGTCCCGCTTTTCATCTTCACCTTTGGTGGGATCCTCGGGGGCACTTATGAGGAAGTGGTCGCCTACTACAGCCGCCCGTACCCCGCGATCATCGCTGCGCTGACCTTGTTGGTCGGCTTCAAGCATTTCAACGATGGTGTGCAGGTCCTGATCGAGGACTACGTACACGGCACGATGGAAAAACTGCTGATCCTCGTGATGACTTGCGTCAGCTACGGCGCTGCAGCGGTGGGTGTTTTTGCTATCGCGCGGCTGGCTCTCTGATCGCTGAATTCTGAATGACACGCCGCCCGGCAGACATGCAGGCGCGGCCCGCAGACACAGGTATGAACAATGGCTGCATATGAATACGAAACCCATGACTATGACGTCGTGGTAGTGGGCGCTGGTGGCGCAGGTTTGCGCGCCACGCTGGGTATGGCGGAACAGGGCTTGCGCACGGCTTGTGTGACCAAGGTTTTCCCGACCCGTTCACATACGGTTGCGGCGCAGGGCGGTATCGCGGCGTCCCTGTCCAACATGGGCCCCGACAGCTGGCAGTGGCACATGTACGACACGGTCAAGGGCTCTGACTGGCTGGGTGACACTGACGCTATGGAGTATCTCGCGCGCGAGGCACCAAAGGCTGTCTACGAGTTGGAGCACTATGGCGTGCCGTTCAGCCGGACCGAAGAGGGCAAGATCTATCAGCGCCCGTTTGGCGGCCATACAACCGAATTCGGAGAAGGTCCGCCCGTTCAGCGAACCTGTGCTGCCGCGGACCGGACAGGCCACGCGATCCTTCACACACTTTATGGCCAATCGCTCAAGAACAACGCCGAGTTCTACATCGAGTATTTCGCCATCGATCTTCTGATGGAAGACGGTGAATGCAAGGGCGTCCTGTGCTGGAAGCTGGACGACGGCACCATGCATGTCTTCAACGCCAAGATGGTCGTACTGGCGACGGGCGGTTATGGCCGTGCTTACTTCAGCGCCACATCGGCACACACCTGCACCGGCGATGGCGGTGGCATGGTGGCCCGTGCGGGTCTGCCGCTTCAGGATATGGAGTTTGTTCAGTTCCACCCGACCGGCATTTATGGTTCGGGCTGCCTGATCACCGAAGGCGCGCGCGGTGAGGGCGGTTACCTGACCAACTCCGAAGGCGAACGGTTCATGGAGCGCTATGCGCCGAACTACAAGGACCTTGCGCCACGTGACTACGTTTCGCGCTGCATGACGATGGAAATTCGCGAAGGCCGCGGTGTTGGCACGGGCGGTGATCACATTCACCTGAACCTGTCTCACCTGCCCAAAGAAGCGCTGGCGGAACGTCTGCCGGGTATTTCTGAAAGCGCCAAGATCTTTGCAGGTGTCGATGTCACCAAGGAACCGATCCCGGTTCTGCCGACGGTGCACTACAACATGGGCGGCATTCCGACCAACTACTGGGGCGAAGTGCTGGATCCGACCAAGAAAGATCCAAATGCCGTTGTGCCGGGTCTGATGGCCGTTGGCGAAGCGGGCTGCGCTTCTGTGCATGGGGCCAACCGCCTTGGCTCCAACTCGCTGATCGATCTCGTGGTCTTTGGCCGTGCCGCCGCAATCCGGGCGGGCAAAGTTGTTGATGCCGATGCACCAACACCCACTGCACCAACCGCTGAAATCGACAAGGCGTTTGATCGCTTTGACGGGCTTCGTCATGCGGATGGCAGCACACCAACGGCTGATCTGCGTCTTGAAATGCAGAAAACCATGCAGGCGGACGCTGCTGTTTTCCGCACCGATGCCACGCTTAAGCAAGGCGTCGAAAAAATGACGGCCATTGCTGGGAAAATGGGTGATCTGAAGGTTACGGACCGCAGCCTTGTCTGGAACTCGGACCTGATGGAAACGCTGGAGCTTGCGAACCTGATGCCGAACGCATTGGCGACCATTGCCGGTGCCGAGGCCCGCAAGGAAAGCCGTGGTGCCCATGCGCATGAAGATTACGCTGAGCGTGACGACAAGAAGTGGCGCGTGCACACCATTGCGCGGGTCGACGCCGAGAAGGTCGATCTCAGCTACCGTCCGGTTGTGGTTGATCCGCTGACCAGCGAAGATCAGGGCGGGATCGAGTTGAAGCGGATTGCGCCAAAGGCAAGGACATTCTGACGATGAAATTTGTATGCGCATCAGCCCTGTCTGCGATGCTCCTTGCGACGCAGGCGCAGGCAAACCCCGTGCTCTTGGCCTTTGATGCCAGCTCGGCGTGCCGTGCGGCGGTTGATACCAGTGTCGTCTACCTGAAATCGACAAAGAAGAGCGGCGCAAACGGGGTCCGTTTGCAGTTCAAGAAGGTCAAGGGCAGCTCGGCGAGCAATGCGGACTACCGCAAGGAAAAAGACGCCTTTTTGGCCTGTATCAAGGAACGCTTGGCGCCGCATTCGGTTGAGGTGAAATCCAATTGAGACATGCGGGTTCAAAATTGAAAACACGGTTTCTGGCGGCGCCGGTTCTGGGAATGGCGCTGTTTGCTTCGGCCTGCTCGCCGCAGGCGCAGGATCAGATCGCCCGAGAAGCGGCACGCTCGGCCATAACACCAGTCATTGCCGAACGTTTTCCGGGCGTTCCCTTGCAGCCCGCGGTTGACTGCATCATCGACAATGCCTCGGCGGTCCAGATCCGCGCGTTGGCGGCCGATGCAGTTGTTGGCCCAAATGAGAATACGGCACAGATCGTGTCTGACATCGTCTCAAAGCCTGAGACCCTGACCTGCCTGGCGGCCGAAGGCTTGCCGGCCCTTCTTCGATAGGAGCGACAGATGGTTCAATTCACACTGCCCAAGAACTCCAAGGTCCGTACCGGCAAGACATGGCCGAAACCGGAAGGCGCAACCAATGTGCGCAAGTTCAGCATCTATCGTTGGAGCCCGGACGACGGTGAGAACCCGCGCGTCGACACGTATTTTCTGGACATGGACCAGTGTGGCCCGATGGTTCTGGATGCGCTGATCAAGATCAAAAACGAAGTCGACCCGACGCTCACCTTCCGCCGGTCCTGTCGTGAGGGGATCTGCGGGTCCTGCGCGATGAACATCGACGGCATCAACACGCTGGCCTGTATCTACGGTTTGGATGAGATCGACGGCGACGTGAAGATCTATCCGCTGCCCCACATGCCGGTGGTCAAGGATCTGATCCCGGATCTGACGCACTTCTATGCCCAGCACGCCTCTATCATGCCATGGCTGGAAACCAAGACGAACCGCCCTGCCAAGGAGTGGAAGCAGTCCATCGAGGATCGTAAAAAGCTTGACGGTCTTTATGAATGCGTCATGTGCGCATCCTGCTCAACGTCCTGCCCCAGCTATTGGTGGAATGGAGATCGTTACCTCGGGCCAGCAGCCTTGTTGCATGCGTATCGCTGGATCATCGACAGCCGCGACGAAGCCACGGGCGAGCGGCTGGATGAGTTGGAAGACCCTTTCAAGCTCTACCGCTGCCATACCATCATGAACTGCGCCAAGACTTGCCCAAAGGGCCTGAACCCGGCGCTGGCCATCGCTGAAATCAAGAAGATGATGGTGGATCGCGCCGTTTGATTGAGACCTCGGGCCGTGTGGGTTTCGCACGGTCCGAAGCCTTTGCGCGGGTTGCGGCTTGGATCATTGATGGTCCCGCTTTTGCCTTGTTGCGCTGTATAGCCGGATCAAAACTATGGCAGGTGCAGTATGCCCCGGCGACATTGCGGATTTTGTAGTCGTGCTGCATTCAAACCTGTTCGATCCGTCCACCGCTTTTGATCGTCCCGAGGGGTGAGCCTTGCTCGTCGTCGTTGGTCTTGTCATCGCTTTCATTCTGCTGGTGCTCTTCACCAATCGTGAAACGCGGATTTGCCGCTGGCGTGAATTTCCGCAGCGGGGTGCAGACAGCCAGTGGCGGTGTGTTCATTGTGGGGCGGAAACCACCGCGCCACGTGGGAAATCACCACAGGTTTGTTTGCGTCCCCCACCTGAGCAAGATCGCTAAACGCCGTCCGGGTCTTGTCAAAATGGCCTGCCGGGTCTTGAGTGGTCTGGCACAAAAGCAGGATCAAGTATGACCCAGTACGTAACCCCGCCCGCTGACGCAGACGACCGCCGCGCGGTTGAGCCTGTGATCTGCTACCCCAATGAAACACTGCCAAAGCCTGACTTGGCGCTTTACCAAAATGCCCTGGATACTGCGGAAACGGTTTCGGTTGTTCAGGCTGCCCCGCGTGAGGCCTGCACGTTCCAAGCGCCCGCAGGCAGTTTCTTTCGGGTTACCTCAGTTGATGGACCGCAGGTTGGGGATCTGAACTTGTGGAATGCCCGCGATCTGTCGGAACGCTTCTATTCAGGCAAGACACGGGCACTGCATGGCACGCATGTGACCATCGGTGAACGCATGTGGTCGAGCTTTCCGCATTTGCGTCCCATGGCGACAATCGTCGAAGACAGTCTGGCGTGGTACGGTATGGATCGTTTCGGCGGGTCGGTACACGACGTCATCGGTACGCGCTGTGATCCGTATACGGGCAATCTGCTTTCGGACGTTCAGTATCACCATTGTTGCCATTCCAATCTGACCCGCGCACTGGCGGATGCCTTGGGGGTCAGTCTGCAAGAGGCCGAGCCGCATGTGCACGACGTTCTGAACGTGTTCATGTGCACGGGCTTTACGCGCGACACCGGGCAGTACTTCATGAAGGCCTCACCTGTGAGGCCGGGGGATCATCTGACCTTCTTCGCCGAGATCGACGTTCTGGGCGCCCTTTCGGCCTGTCCGGGCGGCGATTGTTCTGCCAGCCACACGTCAGATGTGGCGCAATGCTATCCCTTGCAGGTCGAAGTCTTGCGCCCGGCAGAAGGTGCCTTGGCCGGCTGGCAAAGCCCTGAACCAAATGGGTATGATCAAAGCCACGGCCGATGATATAGACGGGCGCTAAGGCCTGTCCAATCGCCCAGATCATCCGCTGTGTACGAAATGCACCGTGTCGAACTGCCGGCGCCACTGTGCCACTTGCGGGGCCAGCGCTTCGGGATCGTTGCGGCGCAAGGCCTCGGCGATCAACCCGGCGAGTTTCGGCATGTCTTTGGCGGTCATACCCCAACGCACCAATTCTGGTGTGCCGATGCGCAGGCCGTTCATATCCCCGTCCGCCCGCGCTTCGATTGGCAACCCGATGCCACATGTCAGAAAGCCCGCACGTCTGAGCACCTTGCTGGCGGCCTGCCCGCCCCCGAGCGGCACGGCATTCAGCGCAAATTGATGCGATGCGGTAAAGCCTTTGCCAGCCCCGAATACGTCAAGCCCATTCGCTGCGAGGTTTTCCGCCAGCGCCTGCGCGGTCTCGAACATCGTTTCGGCATAGGCCGCGCCGAAGTCACGCCAATCCAGAAGGCTCATCGCCAGTGCGGCGGATTTGGCGGCGTCAAAATTCGCAGTCATCCCCGGAAAGGCAATGGCGTCGAGTGTTTCGGCGATCTTCGCATCATTGGTCACGATCAACCCGGAAGGTGGGCCACCCAGCGACTTATATGTGCTCATGGTCATGACGTGCGCGCCTTGTTCGAGTGGGTTGGGCCACTGACCACCGGCAATCATCCCGCATTGGTGAGCTGCATCGAACATAACCCATGCGCCGACCGTGTCTGCGATCTCTCGCACTGTGGCGACGTCATGTGGCCATAGGTTCAGCGATCCGCCCACGGTGATCAGCGCCGGTTTGATGCGCTGTACCATGTCGCGAAGTGCGGTCAGATCCAGAGTGTAATCCTCCGCATTCACCGAGGCTTCGACAGTGTGCAGCCCGTAGAGCCCGGCGCATCCGCCAGCATGGTGGGTGACGTGGCCTCCGATGCTTGCGGGGGGCGCGATGATCTGCTGGCCGGGTTTTGTCAAAGCCATGAAGGTGTAGAGATTTGCCATCGCGCCCGACGCAACCCGGATTTCAGCGAATTTTGCGCCAAAGACCTCGGCGGCCAGTTCTGCCGCGATCACTTCGACTTCTTCGATTGCCTCCAGACCGGTTTCATATTTATCGCCCGGATGTCCCAGCGATGGTCGCACGCCCATGCCCGAAGCCAGCAAGGCTTCGGCCCGAGGATTCATCACATTGGTCGCGGGATTGAGGTTGAAACAC
>JAHDIS010000015.1:9192-64732 GCA_020630695.1 Paracoccaceae bacterium
TCTGCATAAGCGAGCGACATCTCATCGCTGTGTGGCGGTAGCCAGGGACGTGGGGCAAGCGCAGTCATAGGGGCCTCCTAGTATGGTGTTCTAGGCTTGATTGAAAAGGATTGGCAGAAGTCACGCAAACCAGTATTCATGAAATCTACCCTTAGAAAAACTAAAGTTGTCTATGGCTGTTGATCCGCCCCGCCCAAAGCCGCCGCCCTTGACCGCACTCAGGGCGTTCGAAGCCGCCGCGCGTTTGGGTAAGTTTTCCAGCGCCGCAGATGAATTGGCGGTGACCTCGGGGGCCGTATCGCAGCAAGTGCGCATTCTTGAGGACTGGGCGGGTGTAAAGCTGTTTGATCGAAAGGCACAGGGCGTCGTTCTAACCGCATCGGGGGCGCGCATCCTGCCGCTGTTGTCGAACAGCTTTGACACCTTGGGACAGGTCACACAGGTCTTGCAGGATGAAGCGGGGCGTCACATGCGGATTGCGGCGTTGCCAGCGATTGCGCAGCTTTGGTTGGCGCCGCGCTTGCCAGCTTTGCGCCATGCTGTTCCGGGCCGTGAGGTTTCGGTTACGGCACTGGAACAGCCGCCAAACCTGCTCCGCGAACCATTTAGCTGTGCGTTGTTTCTTTTGCCGAACGGGCAGGGGCTATCGTTGGAAGAGGACATCTTGCTGCCAGTTTGCGCTCCGGCTCTGGCAAGATCACTCAAACAGCCCGATGATCTTCTGGCGTTGCCATGGTTGATTGACACGTCGTGGGGTGCAGACTGGCAGACTTGGCTTGCCGGGGTGGGGCTGAAAGCACCGGATCGCCCCAAAGGGCCACAGTTCTCTCTCTATTCCATCGCGGTACAGGAAGCGCTCGCAGGCGTTGGGGTTCTTATGGCGCACAAAGCGCTGGTACAAAGATATCTGGAGACGGGAGAATTGGTCGCGCCTTTTGATTTGCCGGTAAAAACCGGCAAATCACTGGCGTTGCTGACACCAAATGGGCTGACACGTAAATCGCGCGATCAATTGGCGGCGCTCTTGACCGATACAGCGATCAAGGATTGGACTTAGCTTGGAAATGCGGCTTCGAGCGCAATTTCCACCATTTCGCCAAAGGACCGTTCCCGGTCTTCCGATGGCAAAGCCTCGTGTGTGACCAGATGATCAGAAACGGTCAAAACTGCCAAAGCCCGAACGCCATAGCGCGCGGCAAGAATATAAAGCTCCGCCGCCTCCATTTCGACACCCAGAATGCCATGACGCATCATTTGTTCATTCAGATCAGGGCGTTCGTCATAAAAAACGTCTGATGAATAAATGCCGCCGACGTGGTGCGTGATACCGCGTGCAGAGGCTGCATCGGCAGCTGACCGCAGAAGGCCATAATCGGCGCAGGGTGCAAAATTGAGTTCCCGGAAGATGCCGCGCGATGGTGTCGAAAGCGTCGAAGCCGTCATCGCAAGGATTACATCGCGAATCCCGACCATGTCCTGCATACCGCCACATGAGCCAATCCGGATCAGTGTTTTGGCACCGTAGTCGCGGATCAACTCATTGGCATAGATCGACAGGCTGGGCATGCCCATGCCGCTTCCGTGGATGGTGACCGGATTCCCTTTATAGGTTCCGGTAAAGCCCAACATCCCACGCACGCGGTTCACGCACTTTGCGTCGTCGAGAAAGGTATTGGCCGCCCATTCCGCCCGCAGCGGATCGCCGGGCATAAGAACTGTTTCTGCGATTTGCCCGGGTTCTGCGCCGATGTGGATTGTCATTTTAAAGTGCGAGGTCCTCTAGTGATTTGCCGGATTTCAGCGCCTCAACAACCCAATTGGGTTTGCGGCCCCGACCAGTCCAAGTTTGCGATGCATCCGCAGGATTTGCAAACTTTGGTGCGCCCTTGGACCCTTTGACTGTTGCACCCATAACCTCATCCAACGAGAAACCAAACTCTTTGGCCGCTTTTTCCGCAGCACGCTTTGCTTCGGCTTTGCGACGGGCGTCTACTGATTTCAGTGCTTTTTCCGCGTCCTTGATCAGTTTTTGCAGTTCGTCACGCGACAGTGTTTCCAGATCGATATTCATTTGTCTTCTCCTGCTGAACTCTATTGGTGTTCGGTGCCTGAGCAAAAAACATCAAGCCATCATTTTGTGAAAAGCGTGATTTAAAAACCGAAACAAAGGAAAATACGCGCAATAAGTGACGCCAATTCGCGTGAATAAACGCGCTAAGGTTTAACGTCTTATTGATCGGTCAATTTAGGAAAGAGTAGACGATGTCAGGCCAAATGAAAATGGCACCGGAGACCGGTGCCATCTGGCTTGCGACATCAATCGGTTGCCGGGCTTATTCGGCGGCAACGGCCTTTGGATCGACCAGCGTCACGATGTCTTTCATGATCATGTTCAGCTCAAAGTCTTTTGGCGTGTAGACTTTGGCAACGCCCATGGCCCGCAGACGGGTGGCGTCTTCTTCGGGAATAATGCCGCCGACAATCAATGGAATATGCCCAAGGCCCGTTTCACGCATACGGGTTACAACATCCTCGACGAGGGGGATGTGGCTTCCGGAGAGGATGGAAAGCCCGATCACATGCGCGCCGTTTTGCGCGGCCTCAATAATCTGCTCGGGGGTCAGGCGAATGCCCTCATAGTCGATCTCCATTCCGCAATCGCGGGCCCGGAAAGCAATTTGCTCGGCGCCATTGGAGTGCCCATCAAGACCCGGCTTGCCGACAAGGAAGCGCAATCGCTTGCCAAGACGATCCGAAACGGCATCCACTGCCGCGCGAATGTCATCGAGTCCTTCAGTCTTGTTGCTTGGCGAAGACGAAACGCCCGTTGGTGCGCGGTACTCACCGTGAATGGCGCGCATTTCGCCCGCCCACTCTCCGGTGGTCACGCCGGCCTTGGCGCAGGCAATTGACGCGGGCATGACATTTTCGCCCGCTTTCGCTGCGGCGCGCAATGCTTCGAGTGCCGATTTTACGGCCTCTGCGTCGCGTTCGGATTTCCATTCGTTCAGGCGCAGGATTTGTTCCTGCTCGACCGCGGGATCGACAACCATGATGCCACCGTCTTCACCGACCAGCGGGCTCTGCTCACCTTCAGTCCAGCGGTTAACGCCGACCACGACCGTTTCATTGCGTTCGATGCGGCCAAGGCGTTCCGCGTTGGATTCAACAAGGCGGCCCTTCATGTATTCGATCGACCCGATCGCGCCGCCCATGGAGCCGATGTTGGCCAATTCAGCGCGTGCGCCATCCTTTAGCGCTTCGACTTTGCGATCCACGGCGGGGTTGCCATCAAAGAGGTCTTCGTATTCCAGCAGATCGGTTTCATAAGCCAGGATCTGTTGCATGCGCATGGACCATTGCTGATCCCATGGGCGGGGCAGGCCCAGTGCTTCGTTCCAGGCAGGAAGCTGTACAGCACGGGCGCGCGCTCGTTTGGACAAGGTCACAGCCAGCATTTCGATCAGGATGCGGTAGACGTTGTTTTCCGGTTGCTGTTCGGTCAGGCCAAGCGAGTTCACCTGAACACCATAGCGGAAACGGCGGAATTTCGGGTTTTCGACGCCGTAACGCTCTTGCAGGATTTCATCCCACAGATCGACAAAGGCACGCATCTTGCACATTTCGGTGACGAAACGGATGCCCGCATTCACAAAGAAAGAGATACGTCCGCACAGCGCCGGGAAATCTTCTGGATCGACACGTGGCTGGAGTTCATCCAGCACGGCACAGGCCGTGGCCAAGGCAAAGGCAAGTTCTTGTTCGGGCGTCGCGCCGGCTTCTTGCAGGTGATAGGAACACACGTTCATCGGGTTCCACTTTGGAACGTGTTTGTAGCAGTATTCGGCCACGTCGCCGATCATCTTGAGCGATGGTTTCGGTGGGCAAATATAGGTGCCGCGCGACAGGTATTCCTTGATAAGGTCGTTTTGCACCGTGCCCTGAAGTTTGGACACGTCCGCGCCCTGTTCCTCGGCCACGGCGATGTACAGTGACAGCAACCACGGCGCGGTCGCATTGATCGTCATGGACGTGTTCATCTGTTCGAGCGGAATCTGATCGAACAGCGTGCGCATGTCGCCCAGATGGCAGACCGGAACGCCCACCTTGCCGACTTCGCCGCGTGCCAGAATATGGTCGCTGTCATAGCCCGTTTGCGTGGGCAGATCGAAGGCCACCGAAAGACCGGTTTGGCCCTTGGCGAGGTTGCCACGATACAGCGCATTCGAAGCTTTGGCCGTGCTGTGCCCGGCATATGTCCGGATCAGCCATGGGCGATCCTTGGCAGGGGTTTCGGCTGTCTGGGCGGCTTTCTGTTCGGTCATGAAGGTCTCCGTCCACGAGAATCATTGGGTCGCAATCATGTTGCGTTGTGGCGAGTTATTGCGAAATATTATGTCGCTGTCAATTCGCCGCGCTGCAGCGTGAGCAGGTGCAGCATAAACGCAACCCTGTTTTCATGACAGTGTTTTGCGTGCGCGGATCGTCACGTCATGGCAACAGACTATACAGACGAACCCTTGCAGTGGGTCACTTGGTCGTTCACGGTGGCCAGATGACCGCACCTGTGACGCTTCCTCTATGGTTTTTTGTACTGATCGTGCTTTTCGCGGCGGTCACTTTTGCCTCTCATTTTCTGTTTCCCTCTGTGCGCTGGTTTTTCCGGCGGCGCATGCAAAAGGCCGTGGACCGGCTGAACGAACGGCTTGATCGTCCGATTGAACCCTTTCGTCTGCTGCGCCGCTACGATCTGATTCAGCGTATTCTGTATGATCCTGAGGTCACGCAGGCGATTGTGGATCACGCCAAGAAAGAGGGCATTCGAGAGGACGTCGCCTTTCAGCGGGCGCAGCGCTATGCCAAGGAAATCGTTCCCAGCTTTTCGGCATTTGCCTATTTCGGCTGGGGTGTTCGACTGGCGCGCTGGTTGTCCAATGCGCTTTACCGGGTTCGGCTGGCGCATCACGACGAAGAGGCTCTGTCCAAGGTCGATCGTGATGCAACCGTGGTCTTTGTAATGAACCACAGGTCCAATATGGACTACGTGCTGGTCACTCATCTGGCTGCGGATCGTTCGGCCTTGTCTTATGCTGTGGGCGAATGGGCACAGGTATGGCCGCTGTCTGGACTGATCCGAATGATGGGAGCCTACTTCATTCGCAGAAAATCGCGCAACGCCCTCTATCGCATGGTGCTGAGGCGCTATGTGCAGATGTCGACGGCGGGCGGTGTCACGCAGGCCATTTTCCCCGAAGGTGGTCTAAGCCTGAATGGTGCTGTGCAGCCGCCGAAAATGGGTCTGCTGACCTACATGGTCGATGGGCTGGATTTGTCTGAACGCGACGTGGTGTTCGTACCCGTGGCCCTGAACTACGATCGCGTTCTCGAAGACCGGGTTCTGATAGCCGCTGACAAGAAGGGCGGCCGCCGGTTTGACGCGAAGATCAGCCATGTCGCCAAGGCAATCATTCGGCAGCTGTGGCTGCGTGTGACAGGCCGGTTTCACCGGTTCGGATATGCAGCCGTCAGTTTTGGCGCGCCGGTTTCCCTGAGGGACGCGCCCGAACTGGCCGAAGACTCGGAGGCTTTGGCGGAACGTTTGATCGCGCGCATTTCGGCTTTGATTCCAGTGCTGCCAGTCCCATTGATCGCACGTCTTCTGTTGAACGGCGCTGAAACGCGTGCGGACCTCGAAATTGCCTTTTCGGAATTTGCGGAAAAGCTACAGGGCGTTCATATGCATGTCCCGCGCGACAACCGGGACTACGCTGTCGAGGTCGGATTGCGCGCGCTGCTGGAACGGGGCCTGATCACAGAAGACAACGGCAAAATGCGGGTCGTCGAAACGGATGTTCTGCAGTTTTATGCCAATTCCATTGAGCAGGTTCAGACCTGACCGATGCGTCAGCTTTCGGGTTCGACAACAGCCACGATCGGGCCCATCTGGCGGCCCCGATCGTCGCGCCCCAGACGAGGCGCAAAGAGTCTTGATACGTTGCCATCCAGAAAAAGCGCATTGGGAAGTTTCAGGACATCCCGGAAGAACTTGGCGAATTCGTAGAACGTGACAGCGTTGTCCGAAATCGCAAAGACCGCCCGGCGCCCATCGATCGACGTGCCCACCGCGTTGCGAATATGGCGCGACGTGCTGTCAGGCAGAAATCGGGGATGCAGCGCGCCGTCGATCACAAGCATCGGGCCGGATTGCGTTGCATGTGTGCAATCCGGTCGAGACGCCAGATAATCGCGCGTCTCGATAACGTCTGCACGTCTGTCCCGAATGCAAAAGATACCATTGGGCAGCAGCCCGAAATTGCCTGGACCGGCATTTGGGATCACACGCATCTGTTCGGCACCGTCTTCGACATAATGTCCGACCGGTGCCCGATCCGGGTGATACATGCCGGCATTCATCGCAAAGGCCAGTTTCTTGTCAAAGGCGCCAAGCATCGTTTCAAGTTCGGAAAAGTGGCCGTACACGATACCGGTTGGGTCAGCCCGGAAAAGGCGCAGTTCCTCGGTCGCCGGGTTGACCTCGCACACAGCATAGCTGTTGCCACTGTGTTCCAGCGTTTCGCATTCGACAGCCTTTGCAGCCTGTGGGCTGAGCCAAAGAACGCCGCAGAGCGCAAGGCTGATGGCCGCGCAGCGCAAGAGGCTAGCTCTCCAGATCGCGGCGCACCGCGTCCTGACTGAGCAACCGCCGCGTTTCATCCATGCGGTCAAATGTTTCGTCGAGACGGAACCGAAGCTGCGGCGTGTGCTTAAGGGTCAAACCGCGCGAAATCGCGCGGCGCATTTCTCCGCGATTCCGGTGCAACAGGTCGAACATGTCCTCCTGCCCTTTGCCGCCCAGCGGGACCAGATAGACCGTCGCGATCTGCAAATCCGGGGAAACCGTGACTTCGCTGACCGTCAGATTCAATCTGTTCAGATCGGGATCGTGGATATCGCCACGCATCAGTGTTTCCGACAACTGCCTGCGGATAAGCTCGCCTACGCGGAGCTGCCTTTGACCGGGGCCGCGCCCCTCTTTTGAGTGTTTGCCTGCCATGGCCCAGATGTACGCATATCGCAGGGCTTTGCCAAGCGGCGCAACGCAGGTTATGCAAGCGCGAATAAGCAAGGGAGTGCCGAGACATGAGCGATCTGCCGGGTGTGGTGGTTACAGGCGTATCAGGCCGTATGGGTCAGATGCTGGTGCGTGAGATTCTGGCGCATGACGGCATGCGGTTGGTCGGCGCTCTTGAACGGGCCGGACACGATTGGGTCGGGCGCGATCTGGGGCAATGTATGGGCGGCGTGGATCTGGGTGTTGTGGTCGAGGACGACCCACTCGAAGCTTTTGCGCGCGCGCAGGCAGTGATTGATTTCACCGCACCGGCCGCAACGGTGGCCTTTTCCGAACTGGCGGCACAGGCTCGCGCGGTTCACGTGATTGGAACCACTGGGCTGTCGGACGATGACATTGCGGCCATCGACCGTGCAGCGCGCCACGCGGTGATTGTCCGGGCAGGTAATATGTCTCTGGGCGTTAATCTTCTGACGCAGGTCACGAAACAGGTTGCGGCCGCTTTGGACGAAGATTGGGATATCGAGATCATTGAGGCCCATCATCATCACAAGGTGGATGCGCCCTCCGGTACGGCGCTCATGCTAGGCGAAGCTGCTGCCGAAGGGCGCGGCGTCGCGCTGGGTGATGTGTCTGACCGGGGCCGGGACGGGATCACTGGCGCGCGTAAACGTGGTGATATCGGCTTTCATGCAGTGCGCGGTGGCGACATTGTAGGTGAGCATGAGGTGCTGTTTGCCGCTGCTGGGGAGCGCATCGCCATCAAGCATATCGCCTCTGATCGGGCATTGTTCGCCCGCGGTGCATTGAAGGCCGCGCTGTGGGGCCAGGACAAAGGCCCCGGCGCCTATGACATGCTGGACGTTTTGGGCCTCAAGGCGACCTGACCCTCACGACCAGCGGAAAGTCGCACAGCGCACAGTTCGGGCTGATCTTTGTTTGATCTAAATTTTTCCGCCCTACGTATCTTTTCACGACAAACATGCATGCCGTGGGGTGACGATGATGCGCGGAACAATTTCAGTTGCTGGGGTCCTGCTGGGGCTGGTTTTGGCCGGCCCCGCCGTTGCTGAATTTTCCAAGGTGTCGGATCGCGCGTCTTTTGTTCAACTGGTACAGGGCAAAACGTTGACTCGCCCTCTGGTCAAACTGCGGGTTGCCCCGGATGGCAGCATTAGCGGCAAAGGGGCACGCTGGGACGTGACGGGCAACTGGCGTTGGCAAAACGGTTACTTCTGCCGGGACTTGAATTGGGGCGGCGATGAACTTGGTTACAATTGTCAGGAAGTGCGGGCAAACGGCAATCGCATCAGGTTCACATCGGATCAGGGCAATGGCGACTCGGCTGATTTCAAGCTTAGATAAGTTTACCCGAAAAGCGCCTCAGAAATCGATCGCGATGCCCTTCTTTTCCCAATCACCATAGCGGACAGGCTCTGGCCCATCGCGCCCGCCCAGCTCTTTGGGGGCAGGGTTTGTTTCGGATTCAGCCTCCAGCTTTGCACGCCGTTCTGCCGCCTCGGCAAGGGCGCGTTGTGCTGCTGGGGGCAATTCACGGTTCGGGTCTTGTGTATCGTTGTCCATCGCGGCTTTCCTAAGCTCTGTCCCGCTGATATACGCCGCTGCGCTGTTTGAGCAAGCTTTTGCCGCGCGCCCTCTGGGGCCATCAACTTCTGGAGCCTACATGTCCAATCGCTACAGCCCGGCCCGCAAGGCGGCCGTCGATCTATTGGGCTTGGTCTTGAACGATGCCAAACGTTTGGGCGAAGCGGCGTCCAAGCTGAACGAATTGGCCCCGGCTGACCGCGCCGCCGCACTACGGCTTGCGGCTGATACCCTGCGGGGGCTTGAGCGTGCAGACAGATTGCTTAAGCCGCATTTGCGCAAAGCGCCCGCTGGACGGGTCATGAATATTCTGAGGCTGGGAGCGGTTGAACTGGCCACGGGCGGCGCGGCGCATGGTGTCGTTAATGACTGCGTAAATATTGCCGCGGCAGGCAAGCGAACCGCCGGGATGCGCGGGCTGGTCAATGCGGTTCTGCGCAAATTGGCAGCAGAGGCCCCGGAAAAATGGCAGGTGCTGCGAGTTCCTCGGTTGCCAAAATGGCTGCGCGGTCCCTTGGTGGATGTTTGGGGCAGCGACGCGGTCACCGCTATGGAGGCGGCGCATTTTTCAGGCGCACCACTGGATATCTCTGCCAAACACGATCCCGCGGTAGTGGCTGAAGCGCTGGGCGGAACGCTGTTGCCAACGGGTACAATCCGCTTGATGGATGCGGGGCAGGTGACGGCTTTGCCGGGGTTTGAGGCAGGCGATTGGTGGGTCCAGGACGCCGCTGCGGCAATGCCCGCGCGTCTTTTGGGTGATGTCAGAGGCCAGAGCGTACTGGATCTTTGTGCAGCACCGGGTGGCAAGACACTTCAGTTGGCGGCGGCTGGCGCTGAGGTCACGGCGCTTGATTTGTCGGCGGCGCGTTTGGCCCGCGTCGAAGAAAACCTATCGCGCACCGGACTTCGGGCCAAACTGGTCGAAGGAGATGCGCTGGAGCACAGCGGCCAATACGATGCCGTTTTGTTGGACGCGCCCTGTTCGGCAACCGGCACAATCCGGCGGCATCCAGATTTGCCGCATATTCAGTTGGGTGAAAAAATTGGCGCCCTTATTGAACTGCAGGCCGCGATGCTGGCCCATGCCATAACTCTGGTCAAACCCGGTGGGCGGCTGGTTTTTGCCACGTGCTCGCTCTTGCCGGACGAGGGCGAATGCCACATCGAAGATATGCTTGCCGTGCATCCGGAGCTTGCGCTTTTGAAGCCGGAATGTGCTGGAATTGAAGCGACTTGGCTGGCGCCGGACGGTGGGCTGCGTCTGCGTCCTGATTATTGGTCTGATAAGGGCGGGATGGACGGCTTCTACATGGCGGCTTTACAAAAGGCCTGATTCACACAAGCCTAATGACTTGGCACGCCAGTCGCGCTATTGTGTGCGCAACAAAAGCGGGAAACACCGCATAGGGCAGAGCAGCCCACACAACAGTTTTGGGCAGGACAAGGTCAGTCATATGGATCGGGTGCAGCATTTGCGTGCGAAACAGGCGCGGTTGATGAACCGTTTCCATGCGCGTATCGCGGCGCGTGCCCGGGCTGCGACGGGGTTTGTTTCCCAGCCCGAACCAAGAACCATTGGCTATTTTGCGCGCGGACGACAATTGGTTGCCGGCAACTTGATGTTCTCGGGGCATCTGGTCGAAGCCAAGGACGCGATGATCTGGGATTTGCCGCATCCTTCGGCTGACTACGCCGAAGAAATCCATGGCTTTGCATGGCTCGATGATCTGGCTGCAGTCGGTGATACAAAGGCCCGCGAATTGGCGCAGGGCTGGTTGTGGGGCTGGATCGACCGCTACGGGCGTGGTCAGGGTGTGGGCTGGACCCCCGAGTTGACCGGGCGCCGTGTCATTCGCTGGATTCACCATGCACTGTTTGTGCTGCGTGGCCGCACACCGGAACAATCGGAACAGTTTTACAAGGCCTTGGCGGCGCAGACGCAATTCCTCGCGCGGCGCGGCCAAAAGGCGATGCCTGGGCTGCCCAAGTTTGAGGCGCTGACCGGCTTGCTTTATGCCTCTTTGTCGATCCAGGGCATGGAGGGGCACACGGCCGCTGCGCAATCCGGTCTTGAGGCCGAATGCGCCCGTCAGATCGACAGCCAGGGCGGTATCCCGACCCGCAATCCAGAAGAGTTGCTGGAAGTCTTTACTTTGCTGACCTGGGCGCAGGCGGCGCTCGAAGAGGCGGGCAAGGAACCGGGTGCCGGTTTGGTTGATGCGATTGCACGCATCGCACCGACGCTGCGCACTTTGCGGCATGCGGATGGTGGTCTTGCCCGGTTCCATGGCGGCGGCCGGGGTTTGGATGGTCGTCTGGATCAGGCTCTGGCCGCGTCTCGCAGCAAGAAGCGGCAGGTCAATGGATTGGCGATGGGTTATGCCCGTCTGTCTGCAGGGCGAACCTCTGTTCTGATCGACGCGGCCGCGCCGCCAAAGGGACGTGCTTCGATCCAATCTCACGCCTCGACGCTGGCATTCGAAGTGACATCGGGTCGTCGTCCGCTGATCGTGAATTGCGGGTCCGGCCAAACCTTTGGTTCCGAATGGCGTCGGGCCGGGCGGGCTACACCGTCTCATTCCGCGCTGTGTCTCGAAGGGTTTTCCAGCGCGCGTTTGACCACTTCGCGATGGGTTGGTCTGGCCGAGCACGAACTGCTCGAAGACGGCCCCAAAGAAGTTCCGGTCGAATTGCAGCACCTTGCCGATGGTTACCGCTTTGAAGGTGGGCATGATGGCTACGTGCGGGAACAAGGCCTGACACATGCACGCAGTCTGAAGCTCAGTCTCGATGGCCGTTCGCTTGAAGGCGAAGATTATCTGGTCGCGCTCGACAATACCGACAAGAAACGGTTCGACAAAGCCATGGATGGCGTGAGGCTGGCCGGGTTGCCGTTCCAGATTCATTTTCATCTGCACCCAGAAGTTGATGTTGCGCTCGACATGGGCGGTGCTGCCGTCTCGATGGCGCTGCGATCTGGTGAAATCTGGGTTCTGCGCTCGAGCGGTGCCGCGGAAATGACCATTGAGCCGTCTGTTTACCTTGAAAAAGGGCGACTCCAGCCACGCGCGACAAAACAGGTTGTTCTATCTGGGCGCGCGATGAAGTATGCGACGCGCGTCCGCTGGTCTTTGGCTAAGGCGCATGAAACGGCTGTTGCTGTTCGTGACCTGTCCCGGGATGAGGCGGATCTGATGATCTGAACCACCTCGGGAGCTCCGACATGCAAGACCTCGCCCCAATGCGCCGCGCGCTGATTTCCGTATCCGACAAGACAGGCCTGATCGATTTGGCCGCGGCATTGGTTGAACGGGGGGTCGAAATTCTGTCAACGGGTGGATCCGCCAAGGCCCTGCGCGACGCAGGCATCGATGTACGCGATGTGTCTGATGTTACAGGCTTTCCAGAGATGATGGACGGGCGGGTTAAGACCCTGCACCCCAAAGTGCACGGCGGTCTTCTGGCGCTGCGCGACAACGATGATCATGTTGCCGCTATGGAAGCGCATGACATCGGGGCAATCGATCTGCTGGTCGTGAACCTCTACCCATTCGAAGAAACCGTCGCCAAGGGCGCCGACTACGACACCTGCATCGAAAATATCGACATCGGTGGCCCGGCCATGATTCGGGCGGCTGCCAAAAACCATGCTTTCGTGAACGTTATCGTGGACATCGCGGATTACACGGCGCTGCTGCATGAATTGGATCAGAACGGCGGGCAGACCTCTTTTCAGTTCCGCCGCCGTCTCGCGCAGATCGCCTATGCCCGCACGGGTGCCTATGACGCTGCCGTAAGCACCTGGATGGCAGATGCCATGGAAGAACAGAACCCACGTCGACGCGCTTTTGCCGGGCATTTGGCCCAGCCCTTGCGCTATGGCGAAAACCCGCACCAGCGCGCCGCTTTCTATGTGGACGGCTCAAACCGGCCGGGTGTGGCGACAGCCGAACAGCTGCAGGGCAAAGAACTGTCCTACAACAACATCAATGACACGGATGCCGCGTTTGAACTGGTCAGCGAGTTCGATCCGGCTGACGGCCCGGCCTGCGCGATCATCAAGCACGCCAACCCTTGTGGCGTTGCGCGCGGTGCCAGCTTGCAAGACGCCTACCAAAAGGCATTCGACTGTGACCGCACCTCTGCTTTTGGCGGGATTGTAGCCTTGAACCAGCGTCTGGACAAAGCAACCGCAGAACAGATCGTCGAGATTTTCACCGAGGTGGTTATTGCGCCGGGTGCAGATGACGATGCGATTGCTGTTTTCGCCGCCAAAAAGAACCTGCGCCTGTTGACGACCACAGGTCTGGCAAACACGCGCGAAACCGGGCTGGCCTACCGTCAGGTGTCTGGCGGTATGCTGGTACAGGACCGCGACAGCGGCTTTATCGGGATGGATGACCTGAAAGTTGTTACCAAGAAGGCACCAACGGATGCGCAAATGCGCGATCTGCTGTTTGCATGGAAGGTGGCCAAGCACGTCAAGTCCAACGCGATTGTCTACGTCAATGGCGGCGCGACGGTTGGTGTCGGTGCTGGTCAGATGAGCCGTGTGGACAGCGCACTGATCGCCGCCAAGAAAGCAGAGCGCATGGCCGAAGCCATGGGTCTTGACGCGCCGTTGACCCAAGGGTCTGCAGTGGCCTCTGACGCCTTCTTCCCATTTGCGGACGGATTGATGGAAGCTGCAGGCGCGGGCGCGTCTTGCGTGATCCAGCCTGGCGGTTCGATGCGGGACGACGAAGTGATCGCCGCCGCTGACGAGGCTGGACTGGCCATGGTCTTTACAGGAATGCGCCACTTTCGGCATTGATCCGCCAATTGGCCGCTGTCCCTTACGTCAACCGCGTGAGGGACAGTTGTGCAACGTGTGGGTGTAGTTTAGTTTTCAGATGGTCCGGGGCCGTGGTTGGCGCTTGTTAGTGGCACGTTTTGGTAGGCGGTTGACACAAATAGCTTCTTTTACTGTGATCGGTCGTTTTTTATGACCTAGAAAACGACAATGAGGCGAGCAGTGTCTGCAAGAAAATCCAAATCCAGCGGTGGCGCGATGCGAACGGTTTGGTTGTGGACGGCCGTCATCTTCGTTCTGGATCAGCTGTCCAAAATTTGGGTCGTGCACGTCATGGACCTGGCTACCAAACTGTCGATTGACGTGTGGCCACCTTTCCTGAATTTCCGGATGGCCTGGAACTATGGGATCAACTTCGGTCTGTTGGCTGGTGATGCACCAGCGACGCGTTGGATTTTGATATCGGTGGCGATCGGCATCGTGCTGTTTGTGCTGGTCTGGATGCGACGGGACCCTCCGGGTCGCGCGGGTCTGGTATTTGCCGGACTTCTGATAGGCGGGGCATTGGGCAATGTTGTTGACCGATTGCTTTATGGGGCTGTGGCCGATTTCCTGAACATGTCCTGCTGCGGTTTCGACAACCCGTTTGCATTCAATGTGGCCGATATCGCGATCTTCGTAGGGGCAATCGGCCTCGCGTTGTTTCCGGGTGGCAAAAACGCCTCGTGACGCCGCCATTTAGATGCGCTAAACCGGGTTCAACTAAACTTGGAGGGTTGCGATGCGTCGTGCGCATCTGGTGGCGGGCTTGGCCCTTGTAGGGCTGACAGCGTGTAGCGGAGAAGGCCGGGACATTACCCTGCATGATCTTCGCACGAATTCGGGCAAGCCCGAGGAATTCTCGATTGTTCCCAATAAACCCTTGGAACAACCGGAAAACTATCGCGAATTGCCACCACCCACACCGGGCGGGGCCAATCGCACGGATCAAACACCGTTGAAAGATGCCGTGGCGCTTCTGGGTGGGAACCCATCGCGACTGGATGCTGGCGATGGCGTACCGCGCGGAGATGGTGCAATCATCAATCAGGCGAGCCGTTTTGGTCGTGATCCCGGCATTCGGCAGGAACTTGCCGCTGAAGATCTGGCATTCCGCAAGCGCAACTCGCTGTTTACTTGGTCCCTCGTGCCGCAGGATGACTACAAGCGCGCTTACCGCCGTCAGGCGCTCGACCCGTATGCATGGCTGGAGCGGTTCCGCCGCGCCGGAGCGCGCACACCGTCGGCCCCGCCTGAGTAATTCAGGGTATTCCTTGGGCGCAGGCCCAGAGGCTATTTTCACATAACCGTCACAGCGGCTTGAACTACGCCGGGTTAGGCGTACCTTCCTGTCACAGTCATTGATAGGGAGTGATCATGCGCAGACTTGCCCTTTGTTTCGTCTTTGGAGCCTTGGCGGCAATTCCCGCCCGTGCACAAGGCATCGATGATGCCGTCACCAGTTTCGAACTGGACAATGGGATGGAGGTCGTCGTGATTGAAGACCATCGTGCGCCCGCGGTTGTGCACATGGTCTGGTATCGCGCCGGTTCAGCTGACGAGCCGCGTGGCAGTTCCGGGGTCGCGCATTTCCTTGAACATCTTTTGTTTAAAGGCACCGAAAAGCTGGAGCCGGGCGAGTTTTCCAAGGTCGTTGCCGCCAATGGCGGAACGGACAATGCATTCACCAGCTTTGACTATACCGGATACTTCCAGCGGATTGCCGCAGATCGCCTTGGGTTGATGATGGAGATGGAAGCTGACCGCATGGTCAATCTTCAGCTGGGTGAAGAAGACATTCTGACAGAGCGTGAAGTCATCATCGAAGAACGCAATCAGCGAGTCGAAAACGATCCGGGCGGGTTGATGAATGAACAACGTCGCGCGGCGCTTTATCTGAACCATCCTTACGGCACACCGATCATCGGTTGGCGCCACGAGATGGAAACGCTCGATCTGGAACAGGCACTGACGTTCTACGAACACCACTACGCGCCGAACAATGCGATTCTGATCGTGGCCGGCGATGTGACACCGGAAGAGGTGCGCAGCCTTGCCGAAACGCACTATGGCCCGATCCCGGCGAACCCAGATTTGCAACCGCGCGAGCGCGTGAAAGAACCACGCCACATGGCTGAGCGGCGCATTGTGATGCGAGACCCGCGCGTCGCGCAGCCTTATGTCATTCGCAACTATCTGGCGCCCGAACGGGATCCGGGTGCGCAGGAAAAGGCTGCGGCTCTGACGATGCTGGCGCAGGTTCTGGGCGGTGGTCAGACGTCTGTTCTGGTTCAGAAACTGCAATTTGAGACGCAAAAATCCGTCTATGCCAGCGCCTTCTATGATGGCACGTCGCTGGATGACACGACGTTTGGGCTGATCATTGTACCGGCGCAGGGCGTTTCTCTCGAAGAGGCAGAGGCGGCGCTGGATCAAGCCGTCGCCGAATTTCTGGACGAGGGCGTAGACGCGGACCAATTGGGACGGATCAAGTTCCAGCTCAGAGCCCAGCAGGTCTATGCCCGCGACAGCGCCAACCAATTGGCGCGCCGCTATGGTGAAGCGCTCACAACAGGTTTGCGGGTTGAAGACATTCAGGCTTGGCCAGATGTTCTGCAGGCCGTCACAGAAGACGATATTCTGGAAGCTGCGCGCTCTGTGCTCAATCGCAATGCATCGGTGACCGGCTATCTCATGGATGCCGAGGAGGTGACCCAATGATCCGTTTCATGCCCCGCCTTTTGCTGACGGCGACATTCGTATTCGGCGCCTTTGCAGCCAAGGCTGAAATTTCTATTCAGGAAGTGACCAGCCCCGGAGGTTTTGAGGCTTGGCTGGTGGAAGAACCTTCCATCCCGTTTGTTGCGCTGGAACTGCGGTTCCGGGGGGGCGGGTCACTGGATTTGCCGGGCAAACGAGGAGCGACCAATTTGATGGTTGGCTTGCTTGAAGAGGGCGCCGGGGATCTGGATGCGCGCGGCTTTGCCGAGGCCAAGGAATCGATCGCTGCCCGCATCGGATATGACAGCGGGGATGACACGGTTTCGATCTCGGCGCAGTTTCTGACCGAAACGCGGGATGAAGCCGTCGCTTTGCTGCGCGAAACGCTGATAAATCCACGGTTTGACGAAGATGCGATTGAACGGGTGCGTGCACAGGTTCTGTCCGGCATCCGTTCGGACCTGCGCGATCCCAATGCAATTGCTGGCACGGCCTTTGACGCGCTGGTTTTTCAGGATCACCCCTACGGTACGGCACGAGAGGGCACCATTGAAACGGTTAGCGCTCTGACCCGCGACGACATGGTGGCGGCGCACAAGGGTGCGCTGGCCAAAGACAGGGTCTACATCGCAGCCACGGGCGACATTTCGGCAGACGAGCTGGGCACCTTGCTGGATGATCTGTTGTCTGACTTGCCGGATACCGGATTGCCGTTTCCAGAGCCTGTCGACGTCGTGACAGAGGCGGGCGTGACAGTGGTGCCATTCGAAACGCCGCAGTCTGTGGCGTATTTTGGACATGCGGGTCTGGCCCGTGACGATCCTGATTTCTTTGCGGCCTATGTAATGAACGTTGTTTTGGGCGGCGGCGGTTTTGAGGCGCGTCTGATGACTGAGGTCCGTGAAAAGCGCGGCCTGACCTATGGGATCTATTCCTATCTCGTCCCCAAGGATCACGCGGCACTGTTCATCGGCAGTGTGGCATCAGCCAATGATCGTATTGCCGAAGCCATTTCGGTCGTTCAGGAGGAATGGGCGAAAATGGCACTTGATGGTGTGACCCAGGACGAGCTATCGCGCGCAAAGACCTATCTGACCGGCGCTTATCCGCTGCGTTTCGACGGCAATCAGCCGATTGCACGCATTCTGGTTGGGATGCAGATGGATGATCTGGGCACCGACTATGTGACGACACGAAACGCCAAAGTGGAGGCGGTCACACAGGAAGACATTGCACGTGTTGCTGCCAGATTGCTTCAGCCTGACGCGCTGCGCTTTGTTGTGGTGGGTCAGCCGGTAGGTTTGGGCGAAGAGGCGCCCAGCCAGTAACCGCAGTCATTTCGACATAAAAAAAGGGCGCGGAAACGCGCCCTTTTCTCGTTTCACTGTGTCTGCTGCAATCAGTTGAGCAGGCCTGCATGGCGCAATCCAGCGTCCAGCTTGTCGCGGGTGGATTGGCTGACCGGCAAAAGCGGCGGCCGCACGTCTTCTTCGCACAGACCCAGTTTGGACATCGCATATTTCGCACCGCAAAGGCCCGGCTCAGTGAAGATGGCCTGATGCAGGGGCATCAAACGATCCTGCAGTTGCAGTGCTGTCGCATAGTCGCCAGCAAGGCAGGCTTCCTGCATTTGCGAGCAAAGCTTGGGTGCGACGTTGGCCGTGACCGAAATCATGCCAACACCGCCCTGTGCGTTGAAGCCATGCGCAGTCGCATCTTCGCCGGACACCTGAATGAAGTCCGTCCCACATGTGATCCTCTGCTGACAGACGCGGGCCAGATCACCGGTCGCGTCCTTGACGCCGATGATGCGGTCCAGCTCGGCCAGTTTGCCCATGGTTTCGGGCGTCATGTCTACGACGGAACGGCCCGGGATGTTATAGATCACGATGGGCAGGTCGCAGCATTCGTGCAGCATTGTGAAATGCGCAATCAGCCCGTCCTGAGTCGGCTTGTTGTAGTAGGGCGTAACAACCAGCGCCGCCGTGGCGCCGACTTTGTGCGCATGCTGCATAAAGCGCATCGACTCGGCTGTGTTGTTCGATCCGGCCCCGGCTACAACAGGCACGCGTCCTGCGGCAGCTTCGACCACGCATTCGATTACGGCTTCATGTTCGGCGTGGGTCAGGGTGGGGCTTTCGCCGGTGGTCCCGACCGGAACCAAACCGTGAGAGCCTTCGGCGATATGCCACTCGACCAAACGTTTGAGCGTGTCAAAATCCACTGCGCCGTCCTTGAACGGCGTGACCAGGGCTGGCATTGATCCCTTAAGCATGACACGCTCCTTTGTGTTTGTTCCGTTTTACGTTTCAGGAGGATTTCCGCTTGCCTGCGGGAATGTGATTTGAAGCAGCCCGCGACGGTATTATCCTCAAGGGGCGTCTATTCCTTTTAACGTGAGAAATTGCAAGATATGTCGCGCCTGAGCCTGTCTGTTTTTGCCTTCTCGCTGATTTTCGGCGGCACCTTGGCTTGGTCACAGCCCAAGGAACCGGCCCCTTTGCGCCCTCAGGCGCGTCCTGACACCGTGGCGCAGGCGCAGGCCGCACCGCCCGAACCGCAACCCGCCGCCGTGGCTGAAACCGTGGAAGTCGACCCGAATGCACCGGGTCAGGCTCTGGCGCGGGCCATGGCATCCATGCGTGCAGGCGATTGGGCCGCTGCACGCTCGGCTGCCCGTGCAGATGGCCAGATCGCAGTGGATATCATTCTTTGGCACGCGCTTCGCGCAGGCCGGGGCGATGCCACCGAAGTTCTGGACTTTCTCGATCGCAACCCCGATTGGCCGGGTTTGCCGTATCTCAAGGAAAAATCCGAAAAGACGGTCGGCGATCTGGAGCCAGAAAAGCTTTTGGCGTTCTTTGACGACACGCGTCCAAAGACCGGGGCCGGGGCACTTGCGCTGGCCCGTGCTCACCTGAAGCAGGGCGATGAAGGCGCCGCCGAGGCAGAAGTGGTTCTGGCATGGCGCACGCTTGCGCTCGACGCGGAAGAGCGCGCTGCTTTTCTGGAGGGTTGGGCCACAGTTCTGAAGCCTCATCACGAGGCCCGTTTGGATATGGCGCTCTGGCGCGGCTGGACAGTCAACGCCGGTGCAATGCTCCCGCTGGTCAGCGACGATTGGCGCCGCCTTGCCGAAGCGCGCATGGGGCTGCGCAATCAAGCGGCCGGGATCGATACCCTGATCGACGCTGTCCCGCAGACACTGGCAGATCATCCGGGGCTGGCATTCGAACGTTTCCTTTGGCGCGCCCGCAAAGGCAGGGTTCAGGGCGCTGTCGATCTATTGCTTCAACGCTCCGCGCGTTTTGAAACCTTGGGCGAGCCATGGGCATGGGCGCGGCAACGCCGTGATCTGGCCCGAGACAAGATGCGTGACGGTGATGTGCTTGAGGCCTACCAGATCGCGTCAGCCCATTTTCTTGTAGATGGCCGCGACTTTGCCGATCTCGAATGGCTTTCCGGCTATCTCGCACTGCGGTTTCTGGATCGTCCTGATCTGGCAATCCAGCATTTTGAGCGGTTCAAAGGCGCCGTGTTTACACCCATTTCACTGGGCCGTGCCGGATATTGGCTGGGCCGGGCGCATGAAGCCTTGGACCAAAAAGATCTGGCTGCGGAACACTACAAGATGGGCGCGCAATATCAGACGTCCTTCTATGGGCTGCTTGCGGCGGAACGTGGCGGTTTCCCAGTCGATCCATCTCTGTCCGGTCAGGAGACCTTTGAAGACTGGCGCACTGCAGAATTCACCAAGACCAGCGTTTATCATGCAGCGCTCTTGCTGCTGGCAGCCAACGAACCTGTCTTGGGCGAGCGGTTCATAACGCATCTGGCCGAAACGCAGGACCGCACCGGAATGGGCCAGTTGGGCACAATGCTGCGCGATATGAACCGCCCCCATATTCAGGTCATGCTCGGCAAACGCGCAGCACAGTTCGGGATTGAACTGGCGGAACCCTACTATGCGTTGCACCCGATTATCCTGAAAGGCAGCTACCCGGTCGACAAGGCTCTGGTTCATGCCATCGCCAGACGTGAAAGCGAATTTGATCCCGGGGTTCAGTCCGGCGTTGGGGCGCGGGGCTTTATGCAGTTGATGCCGGGGACGGCCAAGGATGTTTCAGGTTGGCTTGGGATGGAATACAGCCGGACACGCCTGATGACGGATCCGGCGTATAACGCTGTGCTTGGGTCCGAATATCTGGCCAATCTGGCCGAACGCTTTGACGGAAATGTCGTTATGATGTCGGCAGGCTACAATGCGGGGCCCGGCAGGCCTTTGCAGTGGATGGAACGTTTTGGCGATCCGCGGCGGGGGCAGGTGGATGTGGTGGACTTTATCGAGTTCATCCCCTTTGACGAGACCCGCAACTACGTGATGCGGGTTGCAGAAAGCCTACCGGTCTATCGGGCAAGGCTTGGCCGTGATCCGCATCCGATCCCGTTCAGCAAGGAACTGGCAGGCGCGACGTTGAAACGGCTTCGGTAGTGGTCGCGGATTGTGGCTCTAGCCCACTTTGCGGGCACGCCACAGGGTGAACAGGCCAGCCGCTACGATCAGACCCGCCCCCAAAGCGACATTCAGCCGGACGGTTTCGCCAAACAGCATGACGCCCATGGCGCTGGCGAACACCAGTTGCAAATAGGCAAATGGCTGAACGGCGCTGGCCTCGGCCACTTCATAGCAGCGGATCAACAAATAGTGGCCGAGCGCGCCGGTTATGCACAAGGTCGCCATCCAGCCCCAATCCGGCGGTGTCATGGGTTCCCAGAACCACAGACCGACCGCGGTGGCCAGAACGGCGCCTGCAACGCCGGTGTAGAAGAACGATGTGGTGGCGCTGTCGACCCGCCCGACGTATCGTGTCAGCAACCCATAGAGCGCAAACATCAGCGCCGAGACGAGCGGGATGACGGCATAGGGTGAAAACACGCCGCCGGACGGTTGCAGAATGATCAGCACACCAACAAAGCCAACGCCGATGGCCGCCCAGCGTCTCCAGCCGACACGCTCCCCCAGAATTGGCCCCGAAAGTGCCGCGATCAGCAGCGGATAGCACGCGAAGACCGCGTGGCTTTCGACAAGACCCAGATATACAAAGGCCAGAACCATCACGTTGATTTCAGCGGCTAGCAGCAATCCGCGGAAAATTTGCATTCCGGGCAGTTCCGTCTGCATGGCCGCGCGCAGTCCCCCCGGTTTTCGCCCTGCAATTGTCACGACAAATGCAGCGAAGAACCAGTAGCGGACCATCACCACCATCATGACGTTGTATTCACTGGCCAGATGGCGCGACAGACCGTCCTGCACCGCAAAGACAAAGGTCGTTGCCACCATCAGCCAGATGCCCAAGGGCGTGTTCAGTTGCTTTTGATGACCCGTGTTCATGTGTCGGCCTTACGCGCTGTGGTCATGTGGCGCTTGCGGCCAAAGCCCTTTCGTCGTTCGACGTCGAACCCTGCATAGGTCAGGGCGCGGCGCACATGCCCGGCAGCGGTATAGGTGGCCGCTGTGCCTGTCGGGGCTGTGTGATCGTAGACCGCCTTCATCAGGTCGTCCCCCCAGAGCTCGGGGTTCTTGGCAGGTGAAAACCCGTCCAGAAACCAAGCGTCCGCTCGTCCAGTCCATGCAGGCAGGGTGTCCCGGGCATCTCCGACCACAAGTGTGAATCGCAAATCAGGCAGTGAAATTTCCCGTGCGCCCGCACGCCAGAAACCGGCAAGTTCTTGACCGATGCCCGACAGTTCTTCGAATGCGGCTTGCGCGGTGATCATGTCTTCTGGAGCCAAAGGGAAGGCTTCGAAGCTGGTGAAATGCAAAACGCCGGATTGATGGTTCGTCCGCCACGCGCTCAATGCGGCCAAGAGATTGAGCCCGGTTCCAAACCCGAGTTCCGCGATGTGAAAATCCGGCTTAAAGCGGTTCGGCAGATCGTTTCCCGACAAAAAGACATGCTGCGTTTCAGCGAGGCCGTTTTCTAGCGAGTAGTAGGGATCGTCAAAGCGCTGCGAGACGGGAACCTGCCCATTCCATTCAAGCCCTTTCGCTGGCTGGTGTGTCTCTGGGCTGCTCTGGTCACTCATGCGGTTTGCCTCTACCTAACACAGTGTTGATGGCGATGAGGCGATCCAATGGCAAGTGTCGATGTGACTATACGGGGCGCAGGGGTTTTCGGTCTGTCCGTCGCCTGGGCCTGTGTGCAGCGTGGTGCGCGTGTGCGGGTTGTCGATCCGTATGGTCCCGGGGCCGGATCATCCGGCGGGATCGTTGGCGCGCTGGCGCCGCATGTGCCAGAAAACTGGAACAGCAAGAAGGCGTTTCAACTGGACAGCCTTTTGATGGCTGAAGGCTTTTGGGCCGCAGTGGAACAGGCATCCGGCATGGATCCCGGTTATGGCCGGACCGGGCGGCTGCAACCTGTTCAGGATGCAGCGGGTCTGGAATTGGCCCGATCCCGCAGCTCTGGCGCTGCGAAACTTTGGAAAGGTCAGGCAATCTGGGAAGTGGTTCAGGTGTCCGACGCGCCGGGCTTTGAACCGGTTAGCCCGTCGGGCTTTTTGATCCGCGATACCCTCAGCGCACGTATGCATCCTCGGCGCGCTTGTGCAGCCTTGGCCGCGGCCTTGCAGGCGCAGGGTGCGCAGATAACCGATACGGCAGAAGATTCAGGCGCGGTGGTCTGGGCCACGGGCTGGCAGGGGCTGCGGGACATGACCGAGGCACTGGGCGGTCGCAAGGTCGGCGATGGCGTAAAAGGGCAGGCGGTGTTGCTTGCCCATGATGCTGGCCCGGATGCACCGCAGCTCTTTGTCGATGGATTGCACATTGTGCCGCACAAGGACGGTACGGTTGCCATCGGGTCCACATCAGAGCGTGATTTTGCAGATCCGATTGCGACCGACGAACAGTGTCAGACCTTGGTAGATCGCGCGCGGGCCGGGTGCCCGGCTTTGCGGGATGCAAAGGTTATAGAACGCTGGGCGGGGGTTCGGCCGCGGGCTCGCAGCCGCGCGCCTGTTCTGGGGCATTGGCCGGGGCGCACCGGGCACTTTGTCGCCAACGGCGGCTTCAAGATCGGTTTTGGTATGGCCCCAAAGATTGCCGAGGTGATGGCTTCGCTGGTGCTGGATGGGCGCGATGATATCCCCGAAGCGTTTGTTCTCGAAAATCAGCTGTAACGAAAAACGCCGCCCGGAAAAGGCGGCGCCAGTTGACGAAAAATCCGACCGATGCGGAGCGTGTCGGCGGCAGCCCCGCTGGTCCTGGTCAGTCGAATTTGCGAGACGGGGCGAGAACCTTGGCTTCACCCATCAGAACCTTCTTGCCATCGACCGAGCAGTGGCAATCCAGCGTGACACGGCGCTTGGCATGATCGATGTCCACGACCTTGACCTCGGCATAGACCATGTCGCCGGGGCGCACGGGGGCAAGGAACTTCAGCGTCTGGCCCATGTAGACCGTGCCATGCCCGGGAAGCTGTTCGCCAATCACAGCCGAAATCAATCCGGCGGTCAGCATGCCATGCGCGATGCGGCCCTCGAAAATGGTGTCCTGAGCGTATTCGTCGTCCATGTGCACCGGGTTGCGGTCGGTCGAAACCTGCGCGAACATTTCAATGTCTTCATCGGTGACCTGCTTCATCAGGTAGCGAGACATCCCCATTTCGATGTCTTCGATGCAGATCGTTCCACGCGGCAGGTTGTCCAACATCTCGCCCTCCAGGGTCGGTCATTGAGTAATAAAAGCGCAGTCAGAAAGCCTGACTTGCAATATTATTACTTTGCAGATGCAGCAAAATCAAGGGGAAATTGATCAGCCCAGCGTCCCGGTGGAAAAGGTCGGGTTGATCATTTCCTTTTGAATATAATCAGTTAGCGCGTCAGGATCCGGAGCTTGCGTTGTTTTCGTTTCAACCCGAGCAAGTCCCCCAGTGATGAAAAGGGAATCAATATCTTCGCCCATGGCGCCGCGAATGTCGGTGATTGGCCCATCTCCAATCGCGAGGATGGCGCTGTCAGCAACGTCTTTGCGATGCTCGGCCAGACGGCGCCGCGCCAGATCGTAGATCGGTGGATGCGGTTTGCCGAAATACAGGCTTTCTCCGCCCATCTCGGTATAAAGCTTTGCCAAGGCGCCAGCGCACCATTCCCGTTGCTCGCCGCGGTCCACAACGATGTCAGGGTTGGCACACAGCAGCTTGAGCCCTTTTTGCTTGGCAAACAGAAATTCGGGGCGGTTTACATCCGGGTCGGCGTGCGGATCAAAGGGGCCGCAGCAGACGATGCCCTCGGCCTCTTCCAGTGGAACCTGTGTGATCGGTTCGGGGTCATTCAGCAGCTTGATGGGTTCAAAGAAGGGCAGGTCGTGCTTTTGGCCCATGAACCAGACCTTGTTGCCGACCGCGCCGCCAAACATTGCGACGCGTGCGCTGTCACCGGATGTGGCGATATCGTCATACGCTTCTTCGGGCACTTTGAACCGTACCAGCTGTTTGGCGACTTCATGGCGGGACCGGGGGGCATTGGTGACAAGGATCACACAGCCGCCGCGGGCCCGGTATGCTGACAGCGCCTCAACCGCCGAAGGGATTGCCGTCACCCCATTGTGCACACATCCCCAAAGATCGACGAACAATGCATCGTAGCGGTCAGAAATGTCAGAAAGTGCCGAGATGATTTGTGTCATGGGTCATGCCTGTCTTGCGCTTTTGCCGGGACACTAGAGCATCAGCCAAACAATCAAAAGGTGGCCGAGGCCAATGGCGTTGAGCAAATGTCCAAAAGGTTGTTTGCGGGTTTTGTGTCGCAGGGATTGCTGGGCCAGTTTGGCGCCGATCCAGCCACCAGCGGCGGCCCAGAGCAGCAAGACGCGTTCAGGGATGCGCCACCCATTGTGTCGCGCGCGCCGCTTGTCGAACCAGAACAGCCCAAAGGTGCAAAGGCTGGCGAAACCCAGCCAAGCAAGCGCAATGGGCCAGATCATATCCATGGCTCAAACCCAAGCCTCAGCTAAAGGGCGCAACAAAAAAGGGCGGCGCGAGGCGCCACCCTTCGTTTTCTTGTCTGCTTTTAAAATAGCCATTCAGTCCGATCAGACCTTGAGGTTCGGAATGATCTGCTTTTTGCGGCTCATCACGCCGGGCAGAACAACGCTGTCGCCCGAAACCTCAGCGCCAAAGCTCTTGGCTGCAACTGATTTCACCAGATCGTTCGGAACCAGCAGTGTGGCTTCTTCGCGCAGAATATCCACGACAAACAAAAGCACCTGATCAACGCCGTCTTCCTTGGCCACATCAACCATCGAGGCCATCAGGCTGTCTTTTCGGCCCAGCGGCATCTCAGGGGCGGTGGTTTCCAGTACCGAAACGCGGAACTTGGTGCCATCCACTTCGTATTCCTTGGAGTCCATGCGGATCAGTTCGGCATCCGAGAAGGCCGAGACGTCGGATTTGGCCGCGAACATCTGTGCAGCATATTCGCTGATATCAACGCCCAGATCTTCGGCCAGCGCGTGCGCTACGGCTTTGTCTTCCTGCGTGGTGGTCGGGCTGCGGAATTCCAGTGTGTCGGACAGAATGCAGGTCAGCATTGCACCCTTCACGGCCTTCGGCGCCTGCGCCAGATCCTTGCCAATCATCTTCCACATGATCGTGGCGGTGCAGGCCAGCGGCTCGATGCGGATATCGATCGGGCCTTTGGTTTCCAGACCGCCGACCAGCTTGTGGTGATCAATGATGCCACGGATGTCGGCGCCGTTGATGTTGGCAGGCAGTTCCGCGGGGTTGTTGGTGTCGACGATGACAACCGGTGCGTCGTCTTCGACGTCCGTGATGATCTCAGGCTTTTCCAGCCCCCAATGCTGCAGCATGAAAGCCGCTTCGGTGTTGGGCTCACCCAGCAGCACAGGTTTGGCCGCTTCGCCTTTGATTTCGGAAAGATACCAGGCCCAGATGATCGGGCTGCCGGTGCTGTCGGTGTCTGGGCTCTTGTGGCCGAAAACCTGAATGGTCATGTCTGTCCTCGTGCTGAAATAGGCGGTTTGCGCGCCTTCTAGCGCTGCATCGCCGCAAAGCCAAGCCGTGCCGCCTGCGACATGCGCCCGCGCGGCGCTCGGGCTGGCAGAAAGTCGCCTTGCTTCTTCTTTTTGAAAATACGCAAGCGACGGCAGCGCGGCCGTGCCTTGTTTGGCCGCTTTAGCGCGGCATTGGTGTCTGGGCCTTGTTGTAATCGGTCCAGTCAGTGATTTCCGGGTAATACATATCCCGCCATTTACGCACACGCGGGTTCATGATGCGCCGCCAGAGCGGGGGCACCATCGCGGCCATGGTCATCACCGGATAGCCATAGGGCAATTGCGGCGCATCTGCTTCGGTGTAGTTCTGCAACAGCGGAAAGCGCCGGTCCGGTTTGTAATGGTGGTCAGAATGGCGCTGCAGATTGATCAGCAACCAGTTGGACGCCTTGTGCGCTGCATTCCACGAATGGCGGGGCATGACGTGTTCGTATTTGCCGTCGCCCAGATGTTTGCGTGACAGGCCATAGTGCTCGACGTAGTTCACCAGCTCGAGCTGCCAGATTGCGACGCCGGCCTGAATGGCGAAAAAAACCAGCCCGGACCAACCCGCGATGGCAAACGCCAGCAAGAGCAGGACACCCTGCAGAAACCAATAGGTCCAGAACGGATTTGAGCTGTCCCACCATGGCAGACCCTTGCGCTGCAGCATCGCTTTTTCAGCCTCAAAGCTGGATGTCAGGCTTTCGCGCAGGACACGGGGGTAGAACCTGTGAAATCCTTCGTTGTAACGCGCAGATACCGGATCGCGCGGTGTGCCCACATAGCGATGGTGCACCAAAAGATGTTCTGAACGGAAATGTGAATAGAGCACCATGGCCAGCAGCAGATCACCCAAGCTGCGTTCCAGCTTGTTTTTCTGGTGCATCAATTCGTGGCTGTAGTTGATGCCGATGGTCCCGGTCATGACGCCGGTTCCAAAGAAGACGCCGAACTTTTCCCAGCCGTTCAGATGTCCGGCCTGCGCCACATACCAGATCAGCCCAAAGAGCGAGACAAACTGAAGCGGAACCCATGCGATGGTGATTGCCTTGTACCAAAACAAATCATCTTCAGAGGTTTCCAGGTCCGCATTGTCCAGATTCAGGCCCAACGCGGCGTCGAGCGCCGAAAACAGGTACCATGTTGCCAAGATCGGAAGCAGCACCCACAGCCCACCTTGCACGGCACCGATCCAGACCAGCGGGATCAGGACAAGGGACATCCAGAACGGCAGCGCCTGTTTCAAAGGCGCGAGCTTTTCGGCTGAGATGATGTTTGCATTGGCCATCTGACTGCTCCGGCTTTTTGCGGTTTATACCCTAGCAAAGCGTCTATCCCAAGTCAGGAGCTGCCACTTTGCGCAAGGTCAAACGCCTTTCTCATCACTGTTGGCAGGTCCGAGGGGCGAAAATCGGGCAGCGCGATGAAATCTCCGCGATCCGGTGCGCGATCCATGGGGACAAGTGCGGTTTTGACAGTCAGGCGCAGATGGAAATGCGTGAAGGTATGGCGCGCTTCGGCTTGAACCGTTTTCCACTCCGCCGATATTGGCTCTGCTTCAGTTGGCGGCGTCTCGGTCCACTCTGTTCCGGGCCATCCCAACATGCCGCCAAGAAGTCCTTTGTCGGGCCTGCGTTCCAAGAGCCATGCGCCATCAACGCGGCGGGCCAAATAGGCCGTGCCGACACGGGTTGGTTTGCGTTTCTTGGGTTCTTTGCGGGGCAGGTCTGTAGTGGTTCCGTTCGCAAAGGCACGGCAAGCAGGCCGCCACGGGCATAGCCCACAAGCGGGGTTCTTTGGGGTGCAGATGGTTGCCCCGAGATCCATCACCGCCTGCGCATAGCAGCCCGGTCTTTCGTCGGGGGTCAGGGATGCGGCGTATTCTGTCAGGACAGGTTTGCTTTTGGGCAGCGGTTGATGTTCGTCAAACAAGCGGGCCATCACGCGTTCAACATTGCCGTCGACGACGACTTCGGGCTGGTCAAAGGCAATGGCTGACACCGCGGCGGCTGTGTAGCGCCCGACACCGGGCAGGGTGAGCAGGCTTGCATGGTCGTCCGGAAAATGGCCGCCGTAGTCTTCAGTAACCGCACGCGCGCATTTGAGCAGGTTGCGGGCGCGGGCGTAGTAACCCAACCCGGCCCATGCTGCCATGACGTCCTCGTCCTTGGCGGCTGCCAGATCACCGACGCTTGGCCAGCGCCGGGTGAATGCCTCAAAGTAGCTTTTGACGGCGGCAACCGTAGTTTGCTGCAACATGATTTCCGACATCCAGACACGATAAGGGTCAGGCCAGACGCCTTTTTGCCGATCAGACGGTGCGACCCGCCACGGCAATGTGCGGGCATGTCGGTCATACCATTCCAGCAAGTCGGCAGCTTTTGGCTGGGTCACGTCTGACATTTCCTTGATCTGGGCGTGATGCGTGCGAATCCGGGCTGACGCGGCGCGTCGCTGCCACTAGAATAGACCGATCGAGAGAGATTCAAGTGATGACCAAGCACCGCAAGACGTCGACTTACGGATTTGCCCGCACCGCGAAACTGGTGCAGGGCCAAATTCGCAATGCGTCGGAAAGCCGAGGGTTTTCTCAATCGCGGGTGCTGACTCATTGGGATGAAATCTCCGGTCCCGAGATCGCTGCGATTTCGCGCCCGGTCGAGGTCAGCTATGGACGCGGCGGCATGGGCGCTACCCTGACCGTGCTGACCACGGGCGCGAATGCGCCGCTTCTGGAAATGCGCAAGGACGTGTTGCGGGAACGGATCAACGGCATTTACGGCTACAACGCGATTGCACGCTTGCGGATCACGCAGACCGCGGCCACCGGTTTTTCCGAGGGCCGGGTCGACTTCCAGCACCGCAAACCGAAAGCCGGGCCGCGCGAGCCCGCGCCCGAGGTCCGGCAGCGGGCCAAAGTGACCGCGCGGGGCGTTTCAGACGAAGGTTTGCGCACGGCGCTTGAACGTCTTGGTGCAAACGTCATATCCAAAGAACAAAACAGGCGCTGACGCGCAGGCACGAAACAAAAGGAAGTATCCATGAAAGCGATTGTTCCCGCGGGCGTTCTGGCGCTCGTTCTGGCCGGCGGCGGCTACTGGTACATGACCCAGCAGAATGCAGCACCCGAACCTGAACCTGTTGCGCAATCCGAAGATGCAGCGCCTGCCGATGACGCCGCTTCCGACTTTGCCGGCGTTGTCGAAATGGTTCAGGGGAACCCGGACGCGACCGTTGAAGTGATCGAATACGCCTCTTTCACCTGCCCACACTGTGCGAGCTTTCACAGCACAGCCTACAAACAGTTGCGCAGTGACTACATCGACACCGGCAAAATCAAATTCGTCTACCGTGAAGTCTACTTTGACAAATACGGCATGTGGGGATCGTTGATTGCACGCTGCGCAGGCCCTGAGAAGTTCTTTGGCATTGTTGATTTGATCTACAAAGGCCAGAACGAATGGGCCCGCGCTGGCTCGGATGCCGCAATCGCGGATGAGCTGCGCAAGATCGGCCGTCTGGCTGGCATGAGCACAGAGCAGATGGATGCCTGTCTGGCTGACGGTGCCAAACTGGAGCAGCTTGTTGGCTGGTACCAGCAAAACGCAGAACGCGACGATATCAACTCGACCCCTTCGTTCGTAATCAATGGTCAGAAGTATTCGAACATGAATTTCTCTGATTTCTCTGCCATTCTGGATGAGCAATTGGGCGGATGACCGCCGCGCCGCGTGGGCCACTTGAGGGGCTGAAAGTCATAGAATTGGCACGCATTCTGGCCGGCCCCTGGGCCGGTCAAACGCTTGCGGATCTGGGCGCTGATGTTCTCAAGATCGAGGCCGAAAGCGGCGATGACACTCGGCAATGGGGCCCGCCCTTTATCGAACGGGACGACGATAAGACCGCCTCCTATTTTCATTCGTGCAACCGTGGCAAGCGGTCAGAAGTCGTAAACATCGCGACCGCCGAAGGACAGGCGCGCATGCGCGCGTTGGTGGCGGACGCCGATATTCTGATCGAAAATTTCAAGGTCGGCGGCCTTGCCAAATACGGGCTCGACTATGAATCGCTTTCCGAGCTGAATCCCGGATTGATCTATTGCTCGATCACCGGGTTCGGGCAGGACGGCCCCTATGCCCATCGGGCAGGGTATGACTACATCATCCAAGGTATGTCCGGCTTCATGTCGATCACCGGTGATCCGGACGGCCAGCCACAGCGCGCGGGCGTTGCGGTGACCGATCTGTTCACGGGGCTTTATTCCGTCAGCGGCATTCTTGCGGCTTTGCACCAAAGGGGCCGCACAGGACGCGGACAGCACATTGACATGAGCCTGCTGGATTGTGCGGTTTCGGCCATGGCCAACCAGACGCTGAACTATCTTTCGACGGGCACGCCGCCGGGGCGAACCGGAAACTATCACCCCAATCTGACGCCTTATCAGGTCTTCGATTGCAGCGATGGGCATATCATTATCGCAACTGGCAATGATGCTCAGTACCAGCGGCTTTGTGCCCTTCTGGGACTGGATGATATGGCGCAGGACGCGGCCTTTCTGACCAATTCTGACCGGGTTCAGAACCGCGAAGAGATGATCGACCGGCTGATGCAGGCCACGCGCCTGCGGACCAAGGCTGATTTGCTGGCGGCCTGCGAAGGTGCGGGCGTTCCGGCCGGGCCGATCAACGATATGGCCGATGTGTTTGCCGATCCGCAGGTGGTTGCGCGCGGCTTGCAGATTGCGCCCCAAGGGGTGCCGGGCGTGCGCGCACCGTTCCGGTTCTCAGATGCTGAACTGGTTCTGGACAGGCCCGCGCCCAAGCTGGGCGAAGGCTGATCCGTGATTGTGCCCTTGCAGAGTCAGTAGGGCATTGGGTGCGCTTTGTGCACCGCGTCCAGCGCTTCCATCAGTTCGGGGCTCAGTTCCACATCCGCACCGTCCAGAATATGGGCCAGTTGTTCGGTGGTGGTCGCGCCAAAGATCGAAGACGCCACGAACGGACGTCGCGCTGACCAGGCCAGAGCCATGTGGACCGGATCCATATCAAAATCACTGGCAACCTTCAGGTAGGCGGCGACGGCGGGCAGGGCGCGGTCGCTCATACGTCCACCCAGCCCGGGACTGACATCCTGTCGTGATCCGCTTGGGACAGCGCCGCCTTGATATTTACCAGTCAACAAACCGGCAGCCAGCGGGGAAAACGGCAAGAGTCCAACCTCTTCGTGGATCATGAGTTCTGCCAGATCGGTGTCTGCCAGCCGGCACATCAGCGAATATTCGTTCTGGATGCTTTGAACGCGCGGCCCGCCCGTACGTTCGGCGGCGGCCAGCCACTGAGCGGTGCCCCACGCGCTTTCGTTGGATAGTCCGAAATGCCGAATGGTGCCTCTTTTGACTTCGGTTTGAAGCGCGTCGAGACATTCCTCGATGTTTTCGATCACCGCGGCCCTGTCAAAGCCCGATCCGCTTGGATCGTAACTCCAGTTTTTGCGGAACATGTAACTGCCGCGATTGGGCCAGTGGAACTGGTAGAGATCAATGGTGTCGGTTTGCAGTCTTTTCAGGGACTGTTCGATCGTGCCGGGAATGGTTGCGGCGCTGATTGGTGCACCGTCGCGGACGTGCTGCATACCTTCACCGGAGTGCTTGGTCGCCAGAATCCAGTCGTTTCTGCGACCGGTCTTGGCAAACCAGTTCCCCAGAACCCGTTCGCTGTCGCCAACGGTTTCAGCTGAAATCGGGTTTACCGGATACATTTCGGCAGTGTCGATAAAATTGATGCCGCCATCCAGAGCCATGTCCATCTGGGTATGTGCGTCCGCTTCAGAGGTTTGGGTCCCGTAGGTCATGGTTCCGAGGCAGAGTTCCGATACCATCAACCCGGTGGTGCCCAGTTTGCGTTGTCTCATGTGTCTGCCCTTTGCTTGCGTATCTTGGGGCGACAATAGCGTCGCGGTGCGTGATGCCAAGAGGCGTTGGGCAAAACATGACTTGAGAACAAAATAAGAACATGTATTCTGGGGTCATGCCTGTCCATCATCCCCTTCTTGGCCGCCGCAGCCATCAGGTCGGCCCTTGTGTGATCCTGTGGAAACAGGCGCAGCTGGCCTATGGGCGCGCCCATGAACTGTGTGGCCGCGCCCGGCGTACACTGGCGTTGCAAGTGGCTGCTCAGGTTGCGCAAGGGGGCGGTCCGGTGCTGTGGATTGCGCCTGACTGGTGCAGTGATCCCTTGCATGGGCCGGGTATGATTGGCCTGCTGGCGCCGCAAGATGTCATCTTTGTCAGTCCCAAACGCGCCGAAGATCTGCTTTGGGCAACAGAAGAAGCCCTGCGGAGTGGGGCAGTTTCGGTTGTCGTGGCCGATCTGCCCGAACCGCCGCCACTGACCCCGGTACGCCGGTTGCATCTTGCGGCTGAAACGGGGGGCACCCTTAGCGGGCGTGCACCGCTGGCCTTGCTGTTGACACCGGGGCAGGGCGGCGCGCCGGGTGTGGAAACACGCTGGTCCCTAGAGCCTGCCCACCAGCCGGGGCGCGATCGTTGGCATCTGACACGATTGCGGGCGCGGATGGCGCCTCCATGCGAATGGTGGCTTGAGGAAAATGACCTGCACCCAATGAAGGCAGATGCACTGGCTGCTGAATAAGCCCGGCACAAGCCAAATTGCGTCCGAAAACGACAGTGGGCGTCGACTATGACCGGGAAACCGGGCAGCACGCATGATTAAACCGCTTCATGCGTATGATGCTATCTTTTGCGGCCCTTTTCCTATCGGTGATTTTGCTTCAGCTTTCTTCGGGTGGGGTTGGACCGCTGGATGCGCTGTCGGGCTTTGTCCTGAATTTCACGACAGCCCAAATCGGCCTGCTGGGTTCGGCGCATTTCCTGGGATTTTTTGCAGGTTGCTGGTGGGCGCCGCGCCTGATGGGATCGGTTGGCCATTCAAGGGCGTTTGCTGCGTTCACCTCGTTGGGAACAATCGGTATTCTGGGGCATATTCTGATTGAGAACCCCTATGCCTGGGCTGCGCTTCGGGTGGCGCAGGGCCTGTGTATTGCCGGATGCTACACGGTGGTCGAAGCATGGTTGCAGGCAAAGGTCACAAATGAAACCAGAGGCCGCGCCATGGGGGCGTACCGTGTCGCAGACATGGGCGCATCGCTTGTGGCGCAGCTTATGATCTCGGTGCTGGAGCCTGCGCATTATGCGTCTTACACGCTCTTGGCGCTTTTGTGCGCAGCCGCACTGTTGCCAATAACCCTGACGCAGGCACGCCAGCCCGAAACGCCGGCTGCCCCGCGTTTGCAGCCAGCGCTGGCGTGGGCACGATCCCCTCTGGCGGTGGCGGGCGTGCTGGTCGCGGCGCTGTCTTCGGCCAGTTTCAGAATGGTCGGGCCAGTCTATGGTGCAGGTGTCGGATTGCAGGCAGGACAGATTGCCCTGTTCCTATCTGCTTTTGTCGCTGGCGGTGCCTTGTCGCAAATTCCGGTCGGCTGGCTGGCTGACAAATATGACCGACGCTGGGTTTTGATCTGGCTGTCCATCGCCGCCATTGTGAGTTCCGTATACACGGCAACCGCAGCGCAAACCGAAACGGCAGGCATTATGCTGACCGCTGCGGTCTTTGGTCTGACGACATTCCCGATTTATTCGGTCGCGGCCGCGCATGCCCACGATTTTGCCGATAGTTCGGAACGTGTGGCCCTGTCAGCGGCCTTGATGTTCTGGTACGCGACTGGCGCCATCGCGGCGCCTTGGGTTGCTTCGGTTCTGATCAACCTCTACGGCCCGCCTGCTCTGTTTGCGATGATCGCTGTCGGGCATGTGATCTTGGTCGTATTTGGCGTGGTGCGTATGCAGACCAGAGACAGCGCGGCAGAACGCACACCCTATGTCTGGGCGCCCCGTACGTCCTTTACCATTGGCCGGTTGATGGGCCGCTTCCGCGATCACGGTGATCCACGCACCCCGCGCAAGCCACCATCAGACTGAGGGGCCAGCGCTGCGGATGAAAGCGCGTCGCGCAAGACCAGCGTAACAGTAACAAAGCTGACATAGAGCAACAGATACCACGATCCCATTTTGGCAAAGCTGACCATATCGAATTCGGATTGGCCTGCATAAAGCCATGTTCCGGTGTTGGTGCCGACATTTTCGGCGATCCATAAAAAGATGGATGTCAGGAACGCGGCCAGCGGCAATGGCATCCAATAGCGGCGTTCACCAATGTGAAACCAAACCCGCGTTCGGAGGAACAAGACCAGCGTGGCCGTCATAAGGATGTATCTGGAATCCCAGATGAAGTGATGCGCAAAGAAATTGATATAGATCGCAACGGCCAAAACTACGGTGGCCCAGAATGGTGGGTAGGGGGCAAAACGCATGTCGAAAATGCGGATCACCCGCGCCATGTAACTTCCGACGGCAGCGTACATGAAACCTGAAAACAGCGGCACACCCCACAGCTTTAACAAGGCAGGTTCAGGATAGGCCCAACTTCCTGCATTGACCTTGAAGAGCTCCATTGCGGTACCGGTCAGATGGAAAAGCAGGATGACTTTGGCTTCTTGTAGGGTTTCGAGGCGAAAAAACAAAAATGCGGCCTGTAGTCCCGTCGCCCAGATCACTAATCCGTCGTATCGGGCAAGCGGCCAGCTGTCCTGCCAGATCTGATCGGACACGATCAGGCCGATCAGCATCAAGAGGCCGAACAGGCAGGCCCACCCCTGTTTGAGTGTGAACATCACAAGTTCAGCGGCCCAAAGCGGAAGCCGCGCGCGCATCGCGTCGCCCAAACGGCGCTCGATGCTCTGGGTGGTCGTCGTCTGTTTCATGGCATCATATGTCAGGCTCCCTGACAGGTAATCCAGTCAGGAAATCCGGGTCTGTGCCTATTTCAGATGGTCAACGATCATAAGGCGCTGCGCCAAAGTCTGGATCTCGCTCATCCAGTTCTGGATCAGTTTCGGGTCAGACGGTGCCGCCGTCACCCCGGCGGGGACAGCCCGGTTCATCACGGATTCAATGGCCAGCGAAACAGGGATCGAAACAAGCCGCGCCATGGCCGTGCCCCGTTCATCACCCCAGGCATCCATCACATAGCTTTGATGCCAGACGGGCACGCCATCGCGCTCTGCCTTGAATGACACACACAGCACAACGCGATCCGGCTCACCTTCGTCATAGGCGTTTTCCAGCAAAAGCTGGTCTGCGATTTCCTGAAGTCTTTCGTCGCTGGCACTGCCCGCTTCGGCAAAAATGTCGGCCCATGCATCGGCCCAACCGTTCAAGCGCAGGGTGCCTCGGACGAAGTCTTTGACTGGCCAAGCCGGGTCAAACCCGTATTCCTCCATGAAAGGCAGGCTGTCCCGGTTCGGATAGACTTCGAAGGTCTCTGGCGGGTCAAGCGGTGCATCATAGCGTCCCAGCGCATCCCATGGCCGGTTGACGTTCAGCTCTGAAAAATGACGAATCGACCGAGAGGGTGAGCGCAGCGCTTTGAGGACACCGACAGGTGCCCAGCTGAATTTATAGCGGAAGGCATTGGGGATCTTGGGAACGCCGCCGCAATACGACGTAAAGCTGATTGCATTACCAGCGTCGTAAGAGGCGTCGTCGCGATAAGCGGCCACCAGATGATGCGCCATCAGATGGTCGATGCCGGGATCGAGACCCACTTCGTTCACCAAGCGGACATCGGCATTTTTGGCTGCGGTGTCCAGCGCCCGCATCTCGGGGGCGATATAGCTGGAGGAAACGAAGTCTGCGCCGTTTTCGATGGCCATTTCGGCCAGTGGAACATGCCAGTCGCCGGGTAGCATTGATACCACGACATCGCCGGGCTTTGTCGCCTCGCGCAGCGTGTCCATATCAAAGGTTCGAATGTCCGAGGTCAGATCGCCAACGGCCTCGCGGGCTTTTGCTTCGGTCCGATTCCAGACCACAACGGGGTGCCCCGCCTCGATTAGCCTGCGTAGGCCGGGGATCGAAGACAAACCTGTTCCGCACCAGTGAATAGCCATCAGTTCGCTCCTGCATTCAATTGAGAGACATGGGTTTCGAATATCTGGTGCGCACGGCCCCAAACGCCGGATTGAAGAGAACCCAGAGTCTTGAGATGGGACAACAGTTGCCCCGCGAAATCTTCTGAGCTTTCAAGCGGCAACAATGACGGCAGGTTGTCGATTGCCATCACATCCAAGGGTGGCTGCTCATGGACCCGAATGACCGGTTCGGCCCATGTGGTCGCACGGTCATAAACCGGAACAGGGTTGTAGGCACTGTCCGGATCACAGGCGATGTCGCCGATCACTCGGAGGTTTCGGTGCGCTGTTTCTGATCCTTTGGGGACAAACACGGGGCATCCCGACTGGGCCAGAATGCAGTTGAAAAACAGTTCGTGCTGCAGGATTTCAGGAAAGGGGCCACCATGCGCCGTTTCCTGCATGTCCCAACCCGTTACAGAAACACCCATCTGGCGGCACAAATCGGCTGCGCCTGTACCAACGCGGCCCAGAGCCCCGATAACCAGAGCCGTGGGTGCGGCCTGTCCGGTTTTTTGCATCTCGTTCGATAACTGGGTGCACATGGCCTTGGCGTCGGGCCAGGTGCTCATTGCCGGACAGGTTTGGCCTTGCGTCTGCGCAGCCCAACCAAACAGCGAAACCGCAGCCCCCGCATAACCTGCCCAATACCCAAAAGCGGCGACGCGGCGCCCGCTTTCATCAACGAGGTATTCCAGATCATAGAGCGTTCCGCCGCCCTCGCGAAAACGCGCCAACAGCTTTTGGCCCGCCGATTGGCCTTTGTAGGCGTGGCCAAACATTATGTGCCGATGTCTGAGGGGCGATCCGTCGTCGGGCAGTTCCTTAAGACCAAAGACTATCGCGTCCAAAGGCGCATCACGCCATGAACCTTCGGCTGCGATCTCAGCGCCCGCCGCTTCGAACCCGTCAATGCCAATGATGCGCGACGGGCTTTCTTCGACTGTCACCTGCAGGCCAGCATCGATCAACTGCGCGACACCCTGCGGTGTCACGCCGACCCGTTGTTCGTTGTCGCGGCACTCTGCGCGCACCCAAAGATGTGTCGTCGGCATCGTCATTGTGGCTCCCTCATCTCGCGCGAGGCTAGCGCGGGTTTGCCGGCAGTTAAAGATGGCTTCTTGCGTGCTGCCTTTCGGGGGTGTCCAGATGGGGCAGCGCGTTGAATTGCGTCAGGGCAAGGCCGGTGCTGAGCGGCTGAATGCGGTGCATCGAGGTGTTCTCGATGGCAAGGCAGGCATGCGCCATGGCGCGAATATCCAGCCCCATGACAATGCGCATGGCCATTCCGATGAAACCGCCCGAAGTCACCACGAGCGCGCGTCCCTGACCGGCGGCGATCTCTTCAACAACCGCCCGCGTCCGGGCCTCAAAGGCGTCGAATGTCTCGGGTGTTCCTTCGATCCGTCCGTCCTTCCAATACCCGAACAGCGTCGGCAGATGTTCCACAAAACCTTCGCGGTCTGTCGGAACCGCAATGCCATGCTGCTGATGCATCAGGCTGGCCAGTGTGAAGTATTCCAATTCGTTCAGTCGGGCATCGCGAACCGGGTCTGCGGCGCATTTGGCGTTTATGCCTTTGGCTGTTTCCACATGTCGCCGCAGCGTGCCGGTGTAAACGCGCGCAAAGACTTCGCCGCTATGATCAAGCCAGCCCCCGAGCCAACGGGCCTGTTGCCAGCCCAAATCGCTTAGCCGGTCATAGCTGTCTTCATCACGGGCAGATGAATTGGCCTGACCATGCCTGACGAAAGTGACGAATGACATATGCGATCCTCCTGCCCACGCTCATATACGGGACAAACGAGGATGAAAACGAGGCGCTTCGGAAAACACCCCGATTGCTGTCAGCCCGCGTTCATACGCTCAACATAGCTGCGCATTTCTTCGGCTTCCTGACGGGCTTCGCGCAGGCCTTCCATCGCGGCAGAGAGTTCCGCTTCGGTCTGGGCAAGCTGGTTTGTCAGTTCGGCTTCGCGTTGCTGCAGATAGGTGATCGCCTGATCGCGGGTTTCCTCGGCTTCGTGCAGTTCCTGGCTCATACGTTCGAGCTGATCGACATCAGCCTGACTGATGCGCCGAAAACGATGAACCAACCAATGCGCGAACCAGCCCAGGCAGAACGCCACAAACAAAATGATTGCCGTGGCAAAGATGAATTCCGTTCTATTCATTGCCTGTCCCTTCTGCCGCGGCGTCTTCATCGGCGCCGGTTTGTTGTTCAACCTGTTCGAGGGTTGTTGTGACTTCTTCGATCGGATCGGGTTTCAGAAGCTTGAATTCGATCCGGCGGTTGGCCTCACGACCTTCTTCGCTGTCGTTGTCTGCAATTGGCTCTGCCTCGCCGAAACCGACGGCTGTGTATGCCTTTACCGGAACGAGCCGGCCGCGCAGTGCGTCCAAGACCGACTGGGCGCGCTGCTGGCTGAGCTGCTGGTTCATGCTTTCGCGGCCCTGACTGTCAGTGTGCCCGGCGATCTGAAGAGGGATGTCGCCGCACTTCTTGAGAAGCTCGGCCAGTTCGTCCAGAATATCCTTGGCCGATGCGTCCAGCGTTGCGGAACCGGGTTCAAAGGTGATCTTGCGGTCCCCGATGACTTCGGTGATCTGCGCTTCGCATTCTTCCGGCGTTGGCAGGCCCAGCGTTTCATCAAGCTTCTTCTCATAGGCAACGTTGATATCGAAGGTTGCCTCGTCTCCCAGTTTTTCACTGAGCAAGGCCGCAATCTCGGCAGGTGCCTCCTGCCGTCCGGATTTGCCCGAAATGGTGATCGTTTCTGCGGTTACGGTCACCGCGCCGTTGCCCAGCATCGACAAGGCCTCCAGCCCCGCCAGCGCCCGGACAGACCAATCGCTTGGCAGGTCTTCATCAACACGCGCAGCAGTGTAGACATTGCCAGAGCCAAATGCGGCACGGGCAAAGCTGTCGGCGGTTTGGCGCGACACTTCGCTGCCGAGTTTGCCGCGGATTTGTACGGCGCCTTCGGGTGAACGGGTGGCCGTGAATTCCGCAGGGCCATCTTCGCTGACTTCGGGCGGCTTGGGCAAAACGGCGTTCAGCGCGAAAACCTCGGGAAGCCCTGCTTCCAGCTCGCCAATGACCCGGTCAAAGATCGCTGGTGACGTGCCCTCAAGCGCGACAAGCTGAATGTCCGCGTTGTTGAAGGTCAGATCACCGCCGCCAAGTTCGACCAGCTTGGAAATCGACAGTTCGGCCGCATCCGCCCATCTGCGCGATGGCACGCCCAGACCCAGCATACAGGTTGCCTTGCCTTCGAGGCCTGCCTGTGACGCGGCACGCAGAATACGGTCGCGGGTCTGTTCGGTGTCAGCGCTACAGCTGTCAAAGCGCGCGCCGCTTTCATCAATCACGAACCGAAGAGTATAGGGCGTGATGACCGGACGCGGGGCGGACACTTCAACCGCCAACACAAGATTGTCGGGCGCACGGCGCGCCAGAGATGTTTCGAGCCGCTGCTTTGCTTCCGGGCTGTCAGTCATAGCCTTGATAGCGACCCTGCCGGCCTCAACCGAAATTTTGGAACGGGGCAAATCGCTCAAGGCGGATGACGCATAGCTGAGCGCGCGTTCCCACCCTTCAGGCGCAGGGAAGTCCGCTGCCTCGAGCAGGTCGGATACTTCGCCGTCTCCTGCGAGATCATTGAAACGTTCAACCAGAGCTTCGCGATCAGAAGAGCTTGGGATCAGGCCGATCACGGAAATCCGGCTCTCGTTGCGCAGGATTTCCAAAGAAAACCGAGGTGGAGCAAGCCCTTCGCTTTCTTCGATAAGCATTTGATCGATCACACGGGCTGCATCGACAACACGACCAGCCGTGCTGAGTGCCTGAAACCGACGTGCTTCGTCTGGCGCGGTCCCGATCAGAAACACCTGAAGACCATTGGTATCTACCTCGGCCCATGTCAGACCTTCCCGGTCCAGCTCGTTCAGCACCTCGGACTCAGAGGCCGACTCGATCATCTGCACGGAAAAATACGCGGTAACCAGGCTGATGAGCCCTCCGCAAACAAAGGCTCCGGCTACAATAAAAAGTGCAGATAGGCGCATACAGCGGCTCTCTCATGGTTATGATGCCTGCCGACATAGTCGGGCTTTGACGTGGGTGCAATCAAGCGAAAAGCGCTGCGGCGAAAAACAGCACAGGAATCAGGCCTGCATCCCGGTTCGATCTGAACAAGGAAAGCAACCTGTCGGTGTCATCAAGTTTGAGCCGGCGCAGCTGCCACAGCATATGCCAGCCCATGGCCCAAGGCCCGCACAACAAAACCACCATCTGCAAGATTTCGCCGTCTGGCGCGGCAGCAACAATGGCGATTCCCATGATTGCCACAGTCGCGACCAGGAACCGGGCCAACCACTTCGGAGTGTCTTTGTCGCCAAACAGGCGCGCGGTGCTTTTGACGCCGATCAGGGCGTCGTCCTCTTTGTCCTGATGGGCGTAGATCGTGTCGTAGAAGAGCGTCCAAGCCATGCCTGCCAGATAGAGGACCACCGCAGGCGCTTCGAGCCGCCCCGAATGTGCGGTCCACGCCAGCAACGCACCCCAGTTGAAGGCGATCCCCAAGAAGGCCTGCGGCCACCATGTGAACCGTTTGGCAAAGGGATAGATCGCAACAGGAACCAAAGCGATCACACCGAGCGCAATCGCCATCGGCGGGAACGTGATCAGAATACAAAACGAGATCAGGCATTGGATGGCGGCCCAGACCAGCGCCTGTTTGACAGTTACCTGACCGGAAGGAATGGGGCGCGACGCAGTGCGCGCAACAGATCCGTCAAACTCGCGGTCGGTGATATCATTCCAGGTACACCCTGCGCCGCGCATCAAAAAAGCGCCCATGCCGCAGCCGACAAAAATCCACGCGTCAAACCAGCCGATCTGTCCGTTGTTGGCCATGCACAGCAGCAAGCCCCACCAGCACGGGAGCAACAGCAGCCATGTCCCGATCGGACGGTCTGCGCGGCTCAGCCGAAGATAAGGTCGCGTCCATTCCGGGGCGAGCGTGTCGACCCAGTTGCCTTTGACGGCATCTGCCACCATTCCGGCCTCTTGCTCTGGCGTGTCATCGCGCTCGGTCATATGTAGGTATCCATGAAAGCAAAGGTCCGCCTCTATGTAGATCACCCTTTGGGTGAGGGACAACCGGTCCCGCTGACGCGGGAGCAGGCCCATTATCTTTTTGGCGTCATGCGCCTTGCCGTCGGGGATGCCGTTGCCTTGATCAATGGACGCGATGGTGAATGGCAGGCTGATATTGCCGAGGCCGCCAAAAAGGGCGGAGTGTTGCTATGCACGTTTCAAAGCGCAGCTTTGCAAATGCCGCCCGATATCTGGCTGTGTTTTGCGCCGATCAAAAAGGCGCGCACAGACTTTATCATTGAAAAAGCGGTGGAACTGGGCGCGCGGCGCATCTTGCCTGTGCAAACGCAGTACACAAATGCAGGGCAGGGTCGCCGTGATCGAATGCAAGCCCATGCGACCGAAGCGGCTGAACAGTGCGGCGCAACCTATGTGCCCACCGTTGATCTGATTGTGCCGCTTGCTCAACTCCTGTCTGGATGGAACCCGGATCGCACACTGATCTTTTGTGACGAGGCTCAGGCCGGATCTGTTGATGCCAGCCGTCTTTACCCACCGGCCCCGGCTGCTCTGCTCATTGGTCCGGAAGGCGGGTTTTCCCCCAGCGAACGCGATCAGTTGCGGTCTTGCCCGTTCGCAAAAACCATTGGGCTTGGGCCACGGATCTTGAGGGCTGACACTGCTGCGGTATCGGCATTGACCCTTTGGCAGGCCGCGCAAGGGGATTGGATATGATCCGAAAAGCCACCGACGCTGACATTCCTGCGCTGAGCGCGTTCTTTGACGCGCACATCGAAAGTTCGATGTTTTTGCAGAGCAATCTTATGGCGCATGGGATCGGCAATACGGATCACCAACACGGAACCACCTATTTTCTGCGTGAAAACGGCGACGGCATTGCGGCGGTTCTGGGCGCAACAAATGGCGGCATGCTGATGTGTCAAATGCCTGGATTGACCAAGATTGAGGCAGAGGCCTGGGCCTATGCCCTTCAGGGTTTCACCTTGCACGGCATGACCGGCGACGCCGATCAGGTTGCACTGTTTCTTGACGCCTTGCCGCTTGATGGCGCGGATTGGCAAATAAACGCCGACCAGCCGCTGTTTTCATGTGAAATCGCCGCGTTGGATGCCGGTGACGCCCGAATTCGCGCTGTGACCGAGCAAGATGCTGCGTTGCTGAGCGAATGGATTCCCCAGTATTTGACGGACAGCGGTCTGGCTGTGGACCCGGTCGATCCCTCCGTCGTCTCCGCGCATGTGAACGGGATCCTGTCCAAAGGAACATCTGTTGTCCTGCTCGATGGTCCTGATCCCGTGGCGCTGTCCGGCCTGAATGCGATGGCAGGGCGGGCTGTTCAGGTCGGCGGTGTCTTTGTGCCTCGTGAACGCAGAGGGCAGGGGTTTGCGGGCGCAGTCGTGGCCGGGCATTTGGCAAGTCTCGCCAGCCAGGGCTACGAAATGGCGATCCTGTTTGCGGCCTCGGATGTAGCTGCCAGCGCTTATAAAAGGATCGGGTTTCAGCCGATTGGCGCCTACCGGGTTGCGCTATTGTCCCAGCCTGTAACCTTGGGGGTTCCAGCATGATCCGACCCGAAGCACAGGCCCAGCTCGCGCGCTGGCGCGAGGCAATCATTGGCGCCGGTCTTATTCTGCTGGGCGCTTATTGGGCGTTTTTTACCGGTGGTGGATTGCTGCATTGGATTGGCTACGGGCTGATCGGTATTGGCGGCATTCTGGTCGTTGCCGGATTTCAAAGGGCAAGGTTTCGGTCCGGTCAGGCGGGGCCGGGCATGGTGCAGGTCGTCGAAGGGCGCATCACCTATTTTGGCCCGCTTACCGGCGGCGTCGCGGACATCAAGAGTCTGTCGGCGCTTACGCTGGATCCAACCGCGGAGCCGCCCCATTGGCTTTTGCAACAACCGGGCCAGCCCGCTTTGGCCATACCGCTGGGCGCTGCAGGGGGCGATGCGTTGTTCGATGCTTTCGCGAGCCTTCCCGGGATCCGCACCGAATACATGCTGCGCCAGATGAGCCAGTTGCCTGCTGGTCCCGTTGTGATCTGGCGCGCATCGGATGTGCACCAAAGCATAGGCAAGCCAACCCGGCTGCATTGACACCTGCGCCATTTGTCACCATGCCTTGGGCCAGTGGCACGACGCCTCAATCCTGTGACCTGACGGAGCAGCCCCATGTCCATACCTCAATCCGGCGGCGGGCCGATCGAACGGCACGAACAACTGGCTGAATACTTGGCTGAAGGCTGCAAACCGCGCCAAGACTGGCGCATTGGCACCGAGCACGAGAAATTCGGCTATTGCAAGGACACTCGGAAACCGCTGCCCTATGAGGGCGAGCGTTCGATTCTGGCCGTTCTGGAAGGCCTGCGTGATCGTCACGGCTGGGCGCCTGTCGAAGAGGCGGGCAAGCTGATCGGCCTTGAAAAGGACGGTGCCAATGTCAGTCTGGAACCCGGTGGCCAGCTGGAATTGTCCGGCGCGCCTCTCGAGACGATCCATCAGACCTGCGACGAAGTGAATGCACATCTGGCAGATGTCAAAACCATCTCGGATGAAATCGGCGTTGGATGGATCGGGTTGGGGGCGGCTCCGATCTGGTCACACGAAGACATGCCGTTGATGCCCAAGGGCCGGTACAAGCTGATGGACGGCTACATGCAGAAAGTCGGCACGTCCGGCACCACCATGATGCGCCGCACCTGCACAGTTCAGGTCAACCTCGATTTTTCATCCGAGGCAGACATGGTTCAAAAGATGCGCGTGGCACTGGCCCTGCAGCCGGTGGCAACCGCTCTCTTTGCGAATTCACCCTTCTTTGAAGGCAAACCCAATGGCCACAAAAGCTGGCGCAGCCGGGTTTGGCGCCACCTTGATGATGCGCGCACCGGCATGTTGCCATTTGTATTTGACGAAGGGTTCGGTTTCGAGGCCTGGGTGCAATACGCGCTCGATGTTCCGATGTATTTTGTCTACCGCGATGGCCAGTACATCAACGCGTTGGGCATGTCTTTCCGTGATTTCCTCAAGGGCGAATTGCCCGCCTTGCCGGGCGAAACGCCCACCTTGTCAGACTGGGCCGATCATCTCACTACGGTCTTCCCGGAAGCGCGGGTGAAAAAGTTCATCGAAATGCGTGGTGCCGACGGGGGGCCTTGGCGGCGGCTTTGTGCTCTGCCTGCATTCTGGGTCGGTCTGACTTATGACCAGTCCGCTCTGGATGCGGCTTGGGATCTGGTCCGGAACTGGGATGCCGAAACCCGCGAGGCGCTGCGCGTTGCAGCCTCGGTCGATGGCCTGCAGGCCGAGGTCAATGGCGTCCGGATGCATGACATTGCCCGCGAGGCCGTCGCGATTGCGGAATCCGGTCTCAAGGCGCGCGCCTGTCCGGGGGCCGGGGGACTGGTTCCCGATGAAACGCATTTCCTGAACGCGCTAAAGGAAAGCCTTGAGACAGGTATGGTGCCGGCAGATGAATTGCTGGAGCAGTATCACGGCGATTGGGATGGAAACCTCGATCGCATCTACGCGGACTTCAGCTATTGATCGACGGGTTCGGAACCTGCGTCTTTGGTTTCTTTGTGCCTGAAATATCCCGGGGTGTTTGAGGGGCAGAGCCCCTCAACCGTTCGTGCCGGTGCCCGCGATTTGAAAAATCTGACTTAGGTCGTGAAAAAATGCTTTGATTTTTCACCGCGCCGTGGCAGCGTGAAATTCCAGCGAAATTTTTCACGAATCCATGACCGATCAAAGCCAGACATCCAAAACACTTGGAGCAGACCTTCGTGCTTTGCGACGCGCAAGAGGACTGACGCTTCAGTATCTGGCCGATCAGCTTGGGCGATCGGTTGGCTGGCTCAGTCAGATCGAACGAGATTTGTCAGAGCCATCGATCAATGATCTGCGTGAAATTGCGATGCTGCTCGAAGTTCCGGTCTCGGCCCTGTTCGCGCATGCACCGGCACCCGCGTCCGAAGATGGCTACGTGGTTCGGGCGGGCGCGCATCGCGCCATCGGCTCAGGATCTGCGGGACTGGTCGAGGCGCTTTTGTCCCCGGACCTGACTGATGATTTCGAAATGGTGCATTCCACCTTCGCCCCAAATTCAAGGCTGGGCAAACTGGTGACGCGTCCGACTCAAGAGGTCGCTTTTCTGATTTCCGGCCAGCTCGACATGATCATCGGCGCACGGCGGTTCACGATTGGACCGGGTGACAGTTTTCGAATTCGCGGGGAGCCCTTTGAGTGGATCAACCCTTATGACACTCCTGCCGTGGCCATCTGGGTCATTGCGCCACCAGTATATTAAGGGCCGCACATGAGTTTTGAAGCTTGGATCATTTTTGCGACTTTCTGGGCCGTCTTTGTCACAACGCCCGGGCCTAACGCTGTGAACTGCATCCAGAATGGCATGGCTTTTGGCTTTGTGCGCAGTCTGGCCGGTGTCGCTGCAATCCTGACACAGGCAGCGCTGTTTCTGGCCCTTTCGGCGCTGGGCGTGACGGCCTTGATCGCCGCATCGCCCACGGCCTTTCTTGTGGCCAAACTGATCGGTGCGGGCGTGCTGATCTATCTCGGTGTTCGGGGCTGGATTCGGGCAAAGCTGCCGATCAAGGCGGATGCTCAACCTTCGGCGCAGATCTATGCGCGCGCCTTTGCCATCGCCACGATCAATCCCAAGTCGGTTGCGGGCTATCTGGCGGCCTTTTCCCAGTTTGTTCAACCCGATGTGCCAATTGGCGAACAAATGTGGGCTATCGTGCCGACGGCGCTGGCTTTGACCGCGATCAGTTACTGCGGCTACACCGCGTTGGGTACGGTTTTGGGCCGTGCTGCATTGTCCGCCATTGCCAACACCGTCATCAGACGGGTGCTGGCTGTCTGCTTCATTCTTTATGGATTGGCGCTGGGTGCCACCGCCTTGCCACAAGGGGATGCGTCGTGAAGGGAAGCTGTCTTTGCGGCGCGGTTACCTACCGCGTCCTGGGCTCTGCGGGTGCCCCGGCTGCCTGCCATTGTACGCAATGCCGCAAGCAATCGGGACACGTCTGGGCGTCGTCCTATACGGCGGATGGCAGTTTGGAAATCACCGGTGAGGTGCGTTGGTACCAGTCATCTGCCAAAGCCCGTCGCGGCTTTTGCCCGACATGCGGGTCGGCGCTGTTCTGGGATCACACAGATGATCCGTTCATCTGTTTTTCGACCGGGTCCATCGATGGGCCCACCGGGCTGAGCCTGCGCGGACACATCCATACGCAGACCAAGGGTGACTACTACGACATCAATCCCAATGACCCACAGCGTGAAACCTGAGCCATGATCGACACGCTGTTGCATATGGATCCCGTCCTGATTGGTGCATTTCTGAGTGCCGGTCTGCTGTTGAACCTGACGCCGGGCGCTGATGTTGCCTTTGCAGTGGCATCGGGCGCGCAGGGCGGGGCACGGGCCGGGGTTGCCGCTGCGGCCGGAATTACGCTGGGAAGTCTGTGCCATACGTGCCTTGCGGCGTTTGGTCTGGCGGCCGTGCTGGCCGCGCAACCTGCTGCCTATGACGTGATACGCTGGGCGGGGGCGGTCTATCTGCTCTGGCTGGCGTGGCGCGCGTGGCAATCAGCGCAAATGCAGACTGGTGCGACCGATGTGAAAACGGCGGTCAGTTGGTCACTGCGCGGCGCCTTTCTGCGCGGCGCTTTGACCAATCTGCTCAATCCAAAGGTTGCGCTGTTTCAACTCGCCTTTCTGCCCCAGTTTGCTGACCCCATGTCAGGGCCGATCTGGCAGCAGATGGTTCTGCTCGGCTTGCTGTTTGCCTTGACCGGGTTCTTTGTCACTGCCGCTTATGGCGCATTGGCTGGCCGTTTTGCGGCGGCCCTGCGCCAAAGGGGTGCCGCCCTCAACCGCCTATGCGCGATCGTCTTTGCCGGGCTTGCTGCCCGTCTTGCTCTTTCTTGAAAGGAAACGCCATGTCCGATTCTGCAACGTTCCCGACAACGGCCCGTGTGGTCATCATTGGCGGCGGTGCCGTCGGCGCCTCATGCGCCTACCATATCGCCAAAGCGGGCTGGGACGTGGTGCTGTTGGAAAAAAACGAACTGACAGCCGGCTCCACCTGGCACGCGGCTGGCAACTGCCCGTCGTTCAGCACCTCTTGGGCCGTGATGAACATGCAGCGCTATTCGCTGGAACTGTACCGGACGCTGGCCGATGAGGTCGACTACCCGATGAACTACCACGTGACCGGGTCGATCCGTCTGGCGCATTCCAAAGAACGCATGATGGAGTTTGAGCGCGCCTGTTCGATGGGCAATTATCAGGGGCTGACCCTGAACATGATGACCAACGATGAGATGAAGGCGATGTATCCGTTCCTCGAAACCCATGATCTGGAGGGCGGCATGTACGACCCAGATGATGGTGACATCGACCCGGCACAGCTGACACAGGCCTTGGCCAAAGGGGCTCGCATGGCCGGCGCCAAGATTGAGCGTTTTTGCCCGGCGACTGGTGTCAGTCGCGAAAACGGTGAATGGATCGTGCACACGCCCAAGGGTGACATCCGCTGTGAAAAGGTCGTCAACGCAGCGGGATACTATGCGCAGCGCGTCGGTGAGTGGTTCAAACCCTACGGCGGTCGCACCGTGCCAATGGCCACTATGTCCCACCAGTATTTCCTGACCGAAGAAATCCCGGCGATCAAGGAATGGTGTGAGAGCACAGGCAATCGCAAACTGCCGCTTCTGCGGGACGTAGACAGCTCCTACTACCTGCGGCAGGAAAAATACGGTCTGAACCTCGGCCCCTATGAGCGCAACTGCAAAGGACACTGGATGACTCCGGATGATCCCATGCCCGAGGATTTCAGCTTTCAGCTTTATCCGGACGATCTGGACCGGCTCGAATGGTACATCGAGGACGCCATGGCGCGCGTGCCGCTCTTGGGTGAAGGCGGAGTCGGCCGCAATATCAACGGCCCCATCCCCTATGCGCCCGATGGCCTGCCATTAATCGGGCCCATGCCCGGTGTGCCGAATGCCTACGAGGCTTGCGTGTTCACCTTTGGCATCACGCAGGGCGGCGGCGCTGGTAAGGTTCTGGCCGAATGGGTGACAGAAGGTCAGACTGAATGGGACATGTGGGCCGTCGATCCACGCCGTTACACCGACTACACCGATCAGGACTACTGCGACAAGAAAGCCATGGAGGTCTACGGCCACGAATACGCCATGCATTTCCCTTGGCACGAATGGCCCGCAGCCCGCGACAAGAAGCTGTCCCCGGCCCATGATCGCGTCAAAGAGCTGGGCGGTGTCATGGGCGCCTACAATGGCTGGGAACGGGCCAACTGGTTTGCTCAAGAGGGTGACGATACCTCCGAAGAGAGCACGCACACCTGGGACCGGTCCGGTCCATGGGAGCCGCGTATTCGCGAAGAATGCGAAGCCGTGCGCGACGCGGCGGGCATCCTCGATCTGCCGGGTTTCTCTCGCTACCGTCTGCAGGGAGAGGGCGCGGCCGAATTCCTGCGTGGTCTGTGTACAGGCGGGATCCCCAAGGTGGGCCGCATCGGTCTGCTCTACTTTGCCGACGATCGCGGCCGGATCGTGACCGAGATGTCAGCCATGCGGCTGGACGAAGATTTCTTCTTCCTGATCACGGCCGCCACCGCCCAATGGCACGATCTGGAGTGGCTGCAAAAGCATATGCCATCCGATGCAGGCTTTACGCTTACCGATGTGACCCGCGAATTTTCCTGCCAGATCCTCGCAGGGCCCAAGTCGCGGGACATTCTGGCCGGTTTGACAGAGGCTGATCTTTCGCAGCCTTGGCTGACCCATCAATCCGCGCAACTGGGCGATACTTGGGTCCAGCTTGTCCGCGTGTCCTTTGCGGGTGAATTGGGTTGGGAAGTGCATTCCAAAATTGAGGACACTGCCGCTGTCTATGACATGTTGCTGGAGGCAGGTCAGCCCCATGGTCTGAAGCCCTTTGGCATGTATGCCCTCAACAGCCTGCGGATCGAGAAAGGCTATCGCGCCTGGAAAGGGGACCTTTCTACCGATTACACCTTGTTCGAGGGCGGTCTGGATCGGTTTGTCAAACTCGACAAACCACAGGATTTCCCGGGCAAGGCAGCGCTTCTGTCCGAAAAACAAAAGGGCAGTGCAAAGCGGTTTGTCACCTTGCTGGTCGAGGCGGGTGACTGCGATGCGCCCTATATGTCAACGCTTTGGCATGGCGATGATGTTGTCGGCGAGACAACCTCGGGTGCTTGGGGCTACCGTATTGGCGCCTCGGTGGCGCTTGGCATGGTGCGGTCCGATCTGGCCGAGCCGGGAACCGAATTGCAGGTGAACATCTACGGCCAGATGTGCCGCGCCGTTGTTCAGGAAGACCGCCCGCTTTGGGATCCGGAAAACGAGCGGTTGCGTGCATGAGATCGGGCGACGTGACAAGCCTTGCGCGATTTGACATCAGCGGCACCGGGCGCAGCAGTATGCGCCCGGTTGCAGGAGATATTAGATGACCGAGATAACCCTTCTTGACGGCGGCATGGGTCAGGAACTGATCCGCCGTTCCGGCAAACCCGCGGCGCCGCTTTGGTCCACGCAGGTCATGATCGACATGCCCGGTTTGGTGGCCGAGGTGCACGGTGACTACGCCGATGCCGGTGCGACGGTCGCGACCACCAACAGCTATGCCATTCACCGAGACCGGCTGCGCGGCGGCGACAGCAATCACTACGCGTCCGAAGGTCAGCAGATGCCGGATCGCGAACATCAATTCGAGGCGCTGCACGGCGCGGCACTGGCCGAAGCCCAGTCTGTGAAAAACCGTTCGCGCGTTGCAGGCTCAGTTGGGCCGCTTGGCGCCAGCTACCGATCCGACATTCACCCCGGTTTTGATGTTGCAATGCCGCTCTACGCCGAAGTTGCAAAAATTCTGGCGCCGCAGGTGGATCTCTTGCTCTTTGAAACCATCGCATCGCTTGATGCCGCACGCGCCTGCCTCGAAGCCGGTCGCCAGACCGATCGTCCGGTGTGGCTGGCTTTCACGGTGGATGACGAGGATGGCAGCCTTTTGCGATCAGGTGAGCCGGTTTCGGAGGCTGCAATAATCGCGGCAGATGCGGACGCTGTTCTGGCAAACTGCTCTGCGCCCGAAGCGATGCCCGCCGCGCTGGAAGCCCTTTCAAAATCCGGGCGTCCCATTGGCGCTTACGGCAATGCCTTCACGATGATCACGAAAAACTTTCTTGAAGGCGGCACAACCGCGGCTGATCTGCAGGCGCGCGAGGATATGACCCCGCAAACCTATGCGGACCATGCCATGAACTGGGTTGAAATGGGGGCAACCATTATTGGCGGCTGTTGCGAAACAGGGCCGGCCCATATCGCTGAAATCGCATCCCGGCTGCGCGCATCCGGGTACGCCATCGTCTGAACCATGTTTCTTTGTGCCTGAAATATCCCGGGGTGTTTGAGGGGCAGAGCCCCTCAACCGGTCGGATTGCAAAGCAATCCGAAACAGCTCGCTCTTGAAGGAGACCGCGAATGACCAATCTGCCGACCAAAGCCCGCGCCGTTATCATTGGAGGCGGCGTCATTGGCTGTTCTGTTGCGTATCATCTGACCAAATTGGGTTGGAAGGATGTCGTTCTTCTGGAACGCAAACAGCTGACGTCCGGAACGACATGGCATGCGGCAGGGCTGATCGCACAACTGCGGGCTACGGCCAACATGACCAAGCTCGCGAAATACAGCCAGGAGCTCTATGGCCAGCTCGAAGAAGAAACGGGAATGGCTACAGGGTTCAAGCGGGTCGGCTCGATCACCGTTGCCCTGACCGAAGAGAGAGATGAAGAGTTGCGGCGCTCGGCGGCGATGGCGCGTGCTTTCGGGGTCGAGATCGATGAGATCGGCCGTGATGAGATCAGCGCGAAGTACCCACACCTGAACATCGACGATGTAATCGGCGGTGTTTACTTGCCAAAGGATGGTCAGGGCGATCCGGGCAATATTGCGCGGGCTCTGGCCAAAGGCGCGCGCCAGAAAGGCGCGGTGGTGGCGGAATACACCGCCGTGACAGGTGTCCAGCGCACAGGGCGGCGCATCACTGCGGTGAACTACCAATCGGCCAACGGCGAGCAAGGCAGCATAGCCTGCGAGGCCGTGATAAATTGCGCCGGAATGTGGGGCCGGGATGTGGGGGCAATGCTCGGCACGTCAGTGCCGCTTCAGGCCTGTGAGCATTTCTACATTGTCTCCGAGCCGATTGCAGGGCTGGAACAATTGCCGGTCCTGCGCGTGCCGGATGAATGCGCCTACTACAAGGAAGATGCAGGCAAGATCATGCTTGGCGCTTTCGAGCCGGTCTCGAAACCCTGGGGGCCTATTCCGGGTGACTTCGAGTTTGATCAGTTGCCCGAGGACTTTGATCATTTTGAGCCAATACTCGAGGCCGCCGTAAACCGGATGCCGATGTTGGCAGAGGCGGGCATTCATACGTTCTTCAATGGTCCTGAAAGTTTTACCCCGGACGATGCCTACCACTTGGGCCAGTGCCCTGAGATGGACAACGTCTGGGTCGCGGCCGGGTTCAATTCGGTTGGTATCCAATCCGCAGGTGGTGCGGGTATGGCGCTGGCGCAGTGGATGGAAGATGGCGCGCGCCCGTTTGATCTGGGTGATGTGGATATCGCGCGCATGCAGCCTTTCCAGTCCAACAAATCCTACCTGATGGACCGCAGTACCGAAACACTGGGGCTGCTCTACGCGGATCACTTCCCGTATCGGCAAAAGGCCACGGCGCGCGGGGTCCGGCGTACGCCGTTTCATACACATCTGGCGCAAAATGGCGCGGTCTTTGGTGAACTCGCAGGCTGGGAGCGGGCAAACTGGTTTGCGAACGCAGGTCAGGATGCGGAATACCAATACAGCTGGCAGCGGCAGAACTTCTTTGAAAATGTCGCGCAAGAGCACCACGCGATCCGAAATGACGTGGGCATGTACGATATGTCTTCGTTTGGGAAACTCCGGGTCGAAGGCCCCGATGCCGAGGCGTTTTTGAACCATATTTGCGGAGCGGATCTGTCAGTTCCGGTCGGTAAGATCGTATACACGCAATTCCTGAATACATCGGGCGGCATCGAGGCGGATGTCACCGTGACGCGCTTGTCAGAGCTGGCCTATCTGGTCGTCACGCCGGCCGCCACGCGACTGGCCGATGAAACTTGGATGCGCCGCCATCTTGGCGACCGGATGGTTGTCATCACGGATGTAACGGCGTCCGAAGGCGTCCTGGCTGTCATGGGGCCGCGCGCACGGGATGTGTTGCAGGCGGTCTCGCCTGCCGATTTCTCCAACGCCGCCAATCCCTTTGGCACAGCGCAGGTCGTCGAAATCGGCATGGCGCATGCGCGTGTGCACCGGGTGTCCTATGTTGGAGAGCTGGGTTGGGAAATCTATGTCAGTGCCGACATGGCCGCGCATGTCTTCGAGGTGCTGCACGAGGCGGGCGCCAGCTTTGGGCTGAAGCTTTGCGGAATGCACATGATGGACACCTGCCGGATCGAAAAGGGCTTTCGGCATTTCGGTCATGATATCACTTGCGAAGACCATGTTCTCGAGGCCGGACTTGGCTTTGCGGTCAAAACGGCCAAACCGGATTTCATTGGCCGCGATGCGGTCTTGAAGAAGCGGGAAACCGGTTTGCAGACCCGTATGGTGCAATTCCTGCTGAATGACCCCGAGCCGCTGCTCTATCACAATGAGCCGATCCTGCGGGACGGTGAGATTGTCGGGTATCTTAGCTCGGGTGCTTACGGGCACCATTTGGGCGGGGCCGTGGGGCTGGGCTATGTGCCCTGCGCAGGCGAAAGTGTTGAACAGGTTCTGGCCTCTGCCTATGAAATCGACGTCGCCGGCACAAAGGTTTCTGCCGAGGCTTCGTTGAAGCCGCTGTACGACCCCAAGTCGGATCGCGTGAAGGTCTGATGTACGGGGCCTGTCATGGCTGGGGGGTGCCCTCCAGCCAACCAAGAGACATTCGGAGCATCGCAGGCAGACAGGCTTTGGGGCGCGGGTTGCTTTTTGCACGGGCAAATGACAAAGCAACCGGATGAGCGATGCCTACAATCCGCCCAAAGGCGATATCCCCGTTTTGCACGAAGACAGTGACCTGTTGGTGGTCGATAAGCCCGCCGGCTTGTTGTCGGTTCCCGGCAAAGGCGAGGATCTGGCGGATTGCCTTTTGACCCGCCTTGAGCAGGCTTTCCCGACGGCCCGGCTGGTCCACCGGCTGGACCGGGACACATCGGGGGTCATGATCTTTGCTTTAACCGCGCATGCGCAAAAGCAGTTGGGACAACAGTTCGAGGCGCGCAAGGTCAAGAAAACCTATCTGGCGCGCGTGGCCGGACGGCTGGAGCCAAAGACCGGCACGGTCGACCTGCCACTGATCGTAGACTGGCCAAACCGCCCACGCCAGATGGTGTGCCATGAGACAGGCAAGCCTTCGATCACCGATTGGAAGGTTGTGCGCAGCTCGGACGAAGAAACGCGGGTCCGGCTGTTTCCACAGACTGGCCGCAGTCATCAGTTGCGGGTGCATATGCTGGCGCTGGGCCACCCGATCCTCGGAGATCCGTTCTATGCGCCTGAAACAGCCGCGCATTACCCACGCATGATGCTGCACGCTGAAGAGCTGCGTGTGAACCACCCGGAAAACGGGCGCGGCATGCGTTTTCGTGCCAAGCCGCCGTTCTGATCTTCAAGCGATCTGTTTTGCCACGAGCCAAGACGCCGGAAAGCTGATCACAAACCCCAGTGCTGCCGCGATGATGATTGGGGCTAACGTATCATACCCGAGCGTCAGAGCCGCGATCACCGCAGAGCCGGCGATGGTCGATCCAACAAAGATATGGATGAGAAGAAAAAGCGGCAGCATGGATGCCTCCTGTCTGTGCGTTACGCACAGACATTAAGAGGTTGGAATGTGTTTATCTTTGATCTGGAGCAAGGTCTTGCGGTGCTTTTCCAACAGAGCGCTGAAATCAATGGGTCCTTACCCTAGAGGAATTTGGCTATAACGCCGATTGGTTCCGAGAAGATTTGAAAGGCAAAAGGAAACGCGCATGCATCCTTGATCGAAAGCTGCGCAAAAAGCCTGCGAAACACGACAAGCGCCGAAATTGACGACGCAATCGCACTGAGATCATGTTCGGCAAGCTCAAGGATTGGCGGTTCTTGGCTACCCTGATACAAAAGCTCTTCCTGGTAGCTATCAAACTCTTAGCAACGGTCGCCTTTTGGCCATGGGCCCTGACCTCATGTCAGCCGGGCAAACCGCTTCGTTCATTTCTTGAAGTTTCCTTCGCCAATAAGATTTCCGTTAGAATCGTAGGTTTGGTAGGATAAATTGTCCTGAAAATACAATACTGTAGCCATCAAAAGAAAGGCGCCAAAAAATATAGGAACCAACAGCAACCAGAATTTGAGAAAGCGCCTTTGAACTCCGACAACAAAACGCAAATACTGTAAAATTCCTTCAAACACTTTCGCGCCTTCGCATTTATCACAATGCACGGGACTATACGGCGTCGGGTATCACCGCACAAACGCAGGTTTGAGAATATACTGGTATTCCCCGGCCCAGCTGCCCTGAGTTGATTTTTACGTCTCTACCCTCCGAATCTAGGACAGCGACCCATAGATTTCGGCATAGCAGTTTGGTTCACAACCCGAATGAACCCGCGGAACCTGTTTCGTAGAATCCGCTTACGGGGCTTCCAATTGAGAAGCTTTCAGCTGTCCATCTTCAGCGCTGAAATAAACGCCTCTTGCGGGATGTCGACTTTCCCGAATTGGCGCATCTTTTTCTTACCGGCTTTCTGCTTTTCCAGAAGCTTCTTTTTTCGTGTCGCGTCGCCGCCATAACACTTGGCGGTCACGTCCTTGCGCAGAGCCGATAGGGTTTCGCGCGCGATCACCTTGCCGCCGATGGCGGCCTGAATCGGGATCTTGAACATGTGGCGGGGGATCAGGTCTTTCAGTTTCTCGACCATCGCCCGGCCCCGCTGCTCGGCC